>NZ_BLXW01000001.1:0-474085 GCF_054784495.1 Geomonas sp. Red276 | reverse complement strand
CCAAGGCCACGCGTTCGCCAAGACACTCTCCGAGAAAGGAGGTGACTCAACGGCAACATCCCTGGACCAAGCAATTCTCTAACAGGGGGTGGTACACTTTTCGATTACCGTAACTGGTACACTTTTACGCTGCCATTGACATTGGCTTGTAAAAGGTGGTTGAACACCAGCCAGTTGGAGAAGAGATAGACCGGAACCATGGCCGCAAACGGGGCGACACGAAGGGCAACGCCTTTCTTGTCTCGCCACCCCTCAAGGAATATAAGCTCGATCAGGACGAGAATGAAGGGCAGTGATGCGGCTTCCTCTTTGCTGAAGGTCGCCAGCAGATAACAGGCCAGGGCCACCGCGAACGCCCATTTCGAGCTCTCCCGCCGGAAATACAGGTAAGCGTTGAGCGTGCTGAGATAGAAGAACAGGTTGATTAAGGAACTGTTGGTAGCTTTCCAAAGGACTGCGTCCGCCCCGACGGAATTGAAGACGAAGAAGAGCCCTGCGAGGAACGCAAACAATTTTTCTTTGGATAGCTGCGAGAGAAACAAGTAAAGAAGTACGGCATTTGTCGCGTTTAGGAGGATGCCAAACCAGGCGTAACCCCTTGGGTCAAGACCGGAAAAATGGTAGAGTGGCCACCACGTAAGATTACTCACCACTCGAAGGGTGTTGTACCCAAACAGCACATTGACAAAATTGCCTGAAAAGTTTTCCAGGTACTTGAAATCGTCGTAGGCGAAGAAATTGTTTGCGGATGGCCCATAGTAGATGCAGGTGGCGAGAAGGGCCAGGATGACAAAGACTGTGAGCTCCTTGTTTTCCGTTTTCAATTTGGGAACCTTTCTGAACGAACGATTATGCTCGATCATAGCGACCGGAGATGTCGTTAAATCTTATCTTGAAAATATCGGTGAACATCTTAATGGAGTCAGCGAAGAGCTTAACCTTCGAACCATTCACGTCGGTCCAACTGACCGGAATCTCTGAAACCTTGTACCCAAATTTACGGGCAAGGTAGAGAACTTCCACGTCAAAACCAAAATCGTCTATAGTCAGGCTGGCGAAGATACGTTCCGTGGATTCAGCTGTGAATAGCTTAAAGCCACACTGAGTGTCCTTTACCCCTGACACGGCGAAGACTTTGACCAGTATATTGAAGATCGTGCCCATCACCTTCCGGTGCACCGTGCCACGCACAACTGCGCCGTCCCCGGATATTGCCCGAGAGGCTATCGCGATGTCCGCCCCTCTCAGAAGGGCCGTCTGCAGTCTTCCCAGTTCCTCAATCGGGGTCGCTCCGTCGGCGTCGACGAATAGACGTTGCTTTCCGGTTGCGCGGAGCATACCGGTTCTGACCGCAAATCCTTTCCCCCGGTTGCTGGGCAATGAGATGAGCTTTATTCTACTTTCCTGCAAAGACAACAAGTTCACAGCTGATGCAGTTGAATCAGTGCTGCCGTCATCTACTACCAGAATTTCGTAATTGAAATGTAATGTATCAAGGTGTGCGAGGATGGAATGCAGACAAGCAGGGAGGCGTTCTTCTTCATTGTATGCTGGTACAATTATCGAAAGATTCATAAATCAGGCCTGGGATAGGCATCATAGCAGACATCACAACTTCTAGCTAGCGATCAAAATTGCTTCAGATCCTTTTTCGCTTATACACCATCGAGCACCTAACCTGACTTTGTGCCGGTACTCGAGCGGGCAATGGGGTCACAATGAGATAAAAAGGGGGCGGCACCTTGAAAGGGACCGCCCCTTTTGTCTTTGAATAAGGGCCCGCGAAAGCCGGCTCCAGGAGAGCCTCGAATCAGGCGATCTTCTTGAGGGTTGAGTCGATCCGCAGGTTGATGGTCTGCACGACCCGTAGCAGGAGGTCGCAATCGTACTTCTTGAACTCGACCTTGCGCAGGCCGATGGTCATTTGCCGGATGGTGCTCCCCAAGCCACGGATCAGGTCGAAGATAAGCTGCGGTTTCACAGCCAACTCCTCGGCGAGGAGTCTCCAGTGCCTTTCCTGTACCTTGTCAGGGTCGGTCTCTCCGCCGATCGCCATGGCAAGGGACCCGGCGAGTTCGGGATAGGTTCGCGTCGACAATAGGTCGTAAAAGGGAGCCAGCTGGGGCGGCCTCCCGGGCAAGTGAAGCAGTGAGATGTTCTTCGCGTGGTTGTCGCAGTTGCCGATGAGATAGTTGAAGACCAGCCATTTCAACAAAAGTAAGGCATCTTGTGCTGGTGATCCGCTGTAAGCGCGTATCGTGTCGTAGCACTGTTTAAAGGATGGTCCCCCTTCGCCTTCGTACTTGAATCGAGGCGGGACTTTCAATGCCTGGCAGAAGTCCTCCTGATGCAGCCGGTAAACCGTGTCGTCCTCTATGACACGGTCGTAGCGCTCTACGACAAAAAAGCTTACTTCGCCGACAGTCTGTATGAAACAGCTTGGTACGGGCAGGCCGGCCTTTCCCGCCAGCGTCATGCAGAACGCCTCGTTTACCACTGCGTCGTCCAGATGGGTCATTTGCGGCTTGATGATGTGGGTGCTCGGCGCGCCATGCGGAAGGCAGAAGGTCGCGCCATTGAAAAATACCGGAAGCTTTTTCTGTGCCCCCGCCAGGCTCAGCCTTATCCCGCTTTCCCCGGCCAGGAGCGGCCGTTTCGGTAACTCTTCTATCAGTTTCTTCAACTGCGCTTTGGTCTTAGGCTCGTAGTACCCCGCCTGTTCGATACTGTTTTCCGGCAGTACCGAAACAGCTCCGGCGCAATCGCCGCCGATCTTCTCCAGAATGCCATAATCGTTTTCCTCAGAGACCCGCAGCCGCCGCGCCACCGCCTCACGGAGCTCCCCGTCGGGAAGGAGGTTCGCGAAAAAAGGGTGGGCCTCGTCGTCGGCGAATTCTCCTTCCTGGAGAGGCAACGACAGAGAAAAGCAGACGAGCGGGTTTTCCAGCCACGACCTGTCGTATTGAAAGGAAAACAGCCCGTTCTTGTTCAGCCACAACTGCCCGACCAAGCGGCCGTCAAGCAACACGAAGAGTCTATGCCTATTCATCGTGTGTCACCTTGGCCTTGCGGGTTTTGGACTTGGCCTCGGCAGTGGCATCCGGCTCCGGCGGGGTTTTGGAGATCAGGATCTTGAACCCTCCATGATGCGGGACTCTTAGGTACGCCGGCACCTGCGGTGAATCGATGATATCAGTCGCGCGCTCGCCGATCGGCTCATTTGCTTTTTGGGCACTTCTGCCAGAGCTTGGTGCGGCCGGTAGTTCGTCAGTCGCAGACAGCCGATCAGCTGCTTTCTCCGCTGCCTGTAACCCTCTGGCTGCGCCGTACAACTCTATGCCGAGGCAATCAATCACCTGAAAGACCTTGTCCAACTGAACCGTCGGCTTGCCGTTCTCCAGCGCGGACAAAAACACATAGCCGACGTTGCAGAGGTTGGCCGCTTCAGCCAAGGTGAGGCCGTCTTCCTTACGCTTTCGTCTGATCAGGATGCCTAGATCTTTACCGGATCGTATTCTCACGCCTTTTCCCCCTGGAGGAGTGCCGGGACTAATGTATGCGAACGGATACATTTATATAGAGTCCCACCGCCTGAGTAAAGGAAATATTTTCGTTCGAATATAATACCCGAAAGTCCATGATCGTCGCGGGTGCAATATCCGTTCGAATATAAAAGCGGACGCGGAGGCCATAAAAGAGGGTGAAAATACACGATCGTGTACTTTCACCCTTGTCGTGCAGGGGGGAGGCGGCCGGGGGCGTGAAGGGAAGGACTAGAAGGCTTCGAAATCGGCGTCGGCGGTGTCGGCGGACGCGACGAGATCGCTGCCGGCGGCGGACCGGCGTCGCGAGCCTTGATCGGCCGGGCCGGCCGGGGCTGCCTTGGTAAGGGCGGCACGCCTGCGGGCGGGTTTGCCCGGCGAGGGGCGGCGGTGGGAGGCGCCCCCGAGGTTGAAGAAGGCGATGGAGCCTTGGAGCTGGTCGGCCTGGCTGTTCAGCTGTTCGGCGGTGGAGGCCATCTCTTCGCTGGCGGAGGAGTTCTGCTGGATGACCTGGTCGAGCTGCTGGATCGCCTTGTTGATCTGGAGGGCGCCGGTCTCCTGCTCGTGGCAGGAGGCGCAGATCTCCTGGACGAGCTCGGCGGTGCGCTGGATGTCGGGGACCATCTCGCCGAGCATGCTGCCGGCCCTCTCGGCGATCTCGACGCTGTTGAAGGAGAGCTCGGAGATCTGCACCGCGGCACCCTGGCTCCGTTCGGCGAGCTTTCTCACCTCGGAGGCGACCACCGCGAATCCCTTGCCGTGTTCGCCGGCCCGGGCGGCCTCGATGGCGGCGTTCAGGGCGAGGAGGTTGGTCTGGCGCGCGATTTCCTCGATGATGCCGATCTTGCCGGTGATCTCCTTCATCGCCTCGACGGTCTGGGTGACGGCCTTCCCGCTCTCCTTGGCGTGGAGGGCGCATTTGAGGGCGATCCTCTCGGTCTGGGTGGCGTTGTCGGCGTTCTGGGTGATGCTCGAGGCCATCTCCTCCATGCTGCTCGAGACCTCTTCGGCCGCCGAGGCCTGCTCGCTCGCCCCCTGGCTCAACTCCTCCGCGCCGGCCGAGAGCTGCTGGCTCCCCGAGGCGACTCCGTCGGAGACGCCGCGCACCCCCTCCACCACTTCCCGAAGCCTCTCCACCATCTCGTTGAGGGCCTGCCCCAGTTGCCCCACCTCGTCCCGGGAGGTCGCCTCCATCTTCTGGGTGAGGTCTCCCGAGGAAACCGCCTGGGCGAAGGCGACGCCGGAGCGGAGCGGGAGCGCGATCATGCGGGCGATGAAGAGGCCGAAGAGCACCGCGATGGCGAAGCCCGCGGCCACCGCGGCGACCATCCGCTGGGAGGCGCTGGCCGCCACGGCGCTGTTGTCGTCGGCGGTCACCTTGGCCTGCTGCAGCTTGGAGGCCACCAGCCGGTCGACCACTTCCTGGTAGTGGATGGCGGATTTCTTCCCGTCGCCGGTGAGGATCGCGCGGGCTTCCGCGTCGCGGTCGACGTCGGCGAGCTCGATGACCCTTTCGATGTAGCGCCCGTATTCCACCCGGACCTGCTTGTAGTCGTCGAGGAGCCGCCGTCCCTCATCGGTGAGGATGGTCTTCTCCACCTGCTTGACCTTTTCGGTGATCTCGGACCGCAAGGCCGCGATGGATGCCTTGAGGCGGGCCTTTTCGGCGGGGTCGTTGGTGTCGACCAGGTCGCGCAGGGTGATCCGCACCCTCTGGAAGTTGATCGACATGGTCCCCATGTCTCCCAAGGGGACGGTTATCTTCTCGTAGAGCTTCGTGTCGGCTGCCTCGATCTGGCGGATCTTGGTGATCCCTATCCAGCCGATGACGGCGGCGATGAAGGCAAGCGTTAGGAAGCTTACAATCAGTCTGCCGCCAATCTGCATGTCTCTAAACCATTGCATTGCTGGCCCTCCGTGTCTGGGCAGTACTCATTGGAATCCGGCTGGACTATTAAAATGTGCTGCCGGTAAAGGTGGTTGACAGTTGAAGCGGGTTTTCTCTTACTGATCGACAGAGGTTGTGAGTACTTGAAGAAATTTATGAAGGGGAGGGAGGTTCGGTCCGGGAGCCTCGTTCGGAAGCGCTCCCTCGCCAACCCCATCCTCACCCTGTCCCTCCCCTTGAAGGGGAGGGTGCCGGATTCCCTTTTGACCTAATCCCGGCGAGGTGCTATAAGTAGGGGCGCTGTTTCCTGCGCCCGCGCTTCCAAGGATTGCCTCATCATGAAACTGCTTCACAACCTGAACCCTCCCCAGAAGGAGGCGGTGCTCCACGGCGAAGGGCCGCTTTTGATCCTGGCCGGCGCCGGCTCCGGCAAGACCCGCGTCATCGTCCACCGCATCGCCTACCTCATCCACGAACGCGGCATCCCCCCCTGGCAGATCCTGGCGGTCACCTTCACCAACAAGGCGGCCGGCGAGATGCGGGAGAGGATCCTCGACATGGTGGGCTCGGCGGAGGTCCCTTTCATCTCCACCTTCCATTCCTGCTGCGCCCGCTTCCTGCGCCACGATATCCACCACCTGGGCTACGCGTCCAACTTCGCCATCTACGACGACAAGGACTGCGAGCGCCTCTTGAAGGAGGTGTCCGGCGAGCTTCTTCTGGACGAGAAGCGCTACCCGGTGAAGGCCCTCTCCGCCGCCATCGACGAGTTCAAGAACTCCGGCTGCCTCCCCGGCGACGCCCCGACCGGGACCCCCTACCAGGCCACCATCGCCCGGGTCTACGCCAATTACCAGGAACGCCTCAAGCGCTGCAACGCGGTCGACTTCGGCGATCTCCTGCTCCTCACCGTGCGTCTTTTCGACGAGCATCCCGAGGTGCTCTCCCGCTACCAGGAGCGCTACCGCTTTATCATGGTGGACGAGTACCAGGACACCAACGCGGTCCAGTACCGGCTGGTCCGCCAGCTCGCCGGCCAAAGGAGAAACCTCTGCGTGGTCGGGGACGACGACCAGTCGATCTACGGCTGGCGCGGCGCCGATATCCGCAACATCCTCGAGTTCGAGAAGGATTTCCCCGGCGTCAAGGTGGTGAAGCTCGAGCAGAATTACCGCTCCTCACGCAACATCCTCGACTCGGCCTGGAACGTGGTGGAGAAAAACCGCGGCAGAAAGCCGAAAAGGCTTTGGACGGAGAACCCGGAAGGGGAGCCGATCCACTACCGTACCCTTCCCAACGAGTGGGAGGAGGCCCGCCTGGTCTGCCGGGAGACGGCCCGCTTCCTGGAGGAGGGGGGAAGCCTCTCGGACGTGGCGGTCTTCTACCGGACCAACGCCCAGTCCCGCGTGATCGAGGACGCCATGGTGGCGGCCAGCATCCCCTACCACATGGTGGGCGGGGTCCGTTTCTACGCCCGTCTCGAGGTGAAGGACATCCTCGCCTACCTGAAGGTGCTCGACAACCCGGCCGACGAGGTGTCGCTCAAGAGGATCATCAACACTCCCCCCCGCGGCATCGGCGCCGCCACCGTCCAGCGCATCTCCGAGTACGCCTCGCAGCGGGAGATCTCCTTCTACGCCGCCATGATGGAGGCCGCCACCGGGAACCTCCTCTCCGGGGCCGCCCGCAACAAGGTGACCGCCTTCGCGGTGGAGCTGAGGGGATACCGGGAGCTGACCGAGAAGCTCCCGCTCGACGAACTGACCGCCGCCATCATCCAGGACACCGGCTATCTCGCGCGCCTGAAGGCGCAGAAAAGCGACGAGGCCCGGGAGCGGATCGAGAACCTCCAGGAGCTCGTCACCGCCATGCAGGTCTTTCTGAAAGGCCCGGGCGAGAAGGGGCTCGCCCCCTTCCTCGAGCAGGTGGCCCTGGTCTCGGACCTCGAGGAGGAGGGGGAGGGGAAGAAATCCTCGGTGACCATGATGACGCTCCACTCCGCCAAGGGGCTCGAGTTCCCGCTGGTCTTCATGATCGGCATGGAGGAGCGGCTCTTCCCGCACCTGCGCTCGCTGGAGGACCCCTCCCAGATGGAGGAGGAGCGGAGGCTTTGCTACGTCGGGATGACCCGCGCGAAGAAGCGCCTCTTCCTCACCAACGTGAGAAGGCGCCACATCTTCGGCCAGGAGCAGATGAACCCGCCGGCCCGCTTTCTCCGGGACATCCCGGTGGAGCTCCTCGACCAGGCCGACGAGCTCCAGCAGTACCAGCAGCAGCGCTCCTTCGGGTACCAGGAGCCGACCTACAGCTACGACAGCGACCGGGGCACCCCCTACCGGGAGCCCGGCTTCTCCCGGGGCACCTCGATCCGTGAGCCGGAGCCCCCCCGCGGCCCCTTCCAGCATCCCCAACAGGCCCCGCCCCCCTCGGCCCACAACCTCGCCTCGCTCTTCGAGGAGGAGATGGAGCCGGAGGCGGACAACGAGGTCCGCATGGTCCCCGAGCACCACGAGGACGGCGTCGTCATCGGGATGCGGGTGCGCCACGCCCAGTTCGGGAGGGGGACCATCCGCAAGATCGAGGGGGAGGGGGACAACCAGAAGGTGATCGTCTGGTTCAACTCGATCGGCCCCAAGAAGCTCCTGGTCCGCTTCGCCGGCCTTGAGAGGGATTGACGGCGGCCTGGCCCGCCGGGAGGAGACGACAGATGGATAAACCGGTGATTGCGGTGACCATGGGGGACCCGAGCGGGATCGGCCCCGAGATCATCGCCGCTGCCCTGGCCGACCCGGAGGTTACCGGCCTGGCCCGTCCCCTGGTGCTCGGCGACCGCCGGGCCATGGAGCGCGGGATCGAGGTGGCCGGCGTCTCCCTCGCCATCGAGACCCTGGACGGCACCCTTCCCCCCGCCGCCCCCGCCCCGGGGGTCCTCTACCTCCGGGAGCTCTCCCAACTCGCCGACGCCGACATGCTCTACGGAAAGCCCACCCCGGCGGGGGGCGACGCCTGCTTCCGCTACATCTGCGAGGCGGCCCGTCTCTGCCTGGAGGGAGAGGCCGCCGCCATGGCCACCGCCCCCATCAACAAGGAATCGATGAACGGCGCCGGGCACCACTACCCGGGGCACACCGAGCTCTTGGCCGAACTGACCGGCACCGGCGACTTCGTCATGATGCTCGCGGGCGACCGGCTCAGGGTCACCCTGGTCACCATCCACGAGGCGCTCGCCAAGGTCCCGGGGCTCGTCACCTTCGAGAAGGTCCTCTCCACCATCCGGATCACCCACGACTCCCTCTCCCGCTGGTTCACCCCGCACCCGAAGCTCGCCGTGCTGGCCTTGAACCCGCACTGCGGCGAGGGGGGGATGTTCGGCGACGAGGAGAGCCGGATCATCGCCCCGGCGATCAGTGCCGCCCGCGAGGCGGGGATCGATGCCGAGGGGCCCCTTTCCGCCGACACCCTTTTCCACTTCGCCGCTTCCGGCGGGTACGACGCGGTGGTCTGCATGTACCACGACCAGGGGCTCATCCCCTTGAAGCTTCTCCACTTCGACGACGGGGTGAACGTCACCCTCGGGCTTCCCATCATCCGGACCTCGGTCGACCACGGCACCGCCTATAACCTGGCGGGAACCGGGAAGGCCTCGCCGGCGAGCATGAAGGCGGCCCTCGTCATGGCGGCGCAAATGGCCGGCCAGGGAGCGCCCGGCCGCGGGGGCGAGGAGGCCTCCAAGCGATGAAAAGATACTTCCGGTGGGGGGTGGCCGCCGTCGCCCTCTACATCGTCTACGTCGGTGTCTCCATCTTCTTCCTTCCGCCGGTCGAGACCCTCAAGGACCGAAAGGCCAACGTCACCATCCAGGTCAAGGACTGGCACGGCGACTACCACCCCTTCGTGGTCGGCCCCAAGAACCGCTACTGGACCCCCTCCCCCTCCATCCCCCCGGAGATGAAGTGGGCGGTCATCGTGGCCGAGGACTCCAACTTCTACAAGCACGAGGGGGTGGACCTGAAGGCGCTCAAGAACGCCATCAAGTACGACCTCGAGAAGAAGAGCTTCGCCCGCGGTGCCTCCACCATCACCCAGCAGGTGGCCAAGAACCTCTTCCTCTCCCGGGAGAAGACCATCACCCGCAAGGTGAAGGAGATCTACCTGGCCCGCCGGATGGAGCAGGAGCTCACCAAGGGGAGGATCATCGAGCTCTACCTGAACGTGATCGAGCTCGGCCCCATGGTCTACGGCATCGGTAACGGCTCCCGCTACTACTTCGGGAAATCCCCCTCGGCCATGACCCCGCGCGAGTGCGCCTTCCTGGCCGCCATGCTCCCGGGGCCCCGGGTGGCCTACAACCCGTACAAGAACCTCGGCAAGGTCTTGAAGCGGTCGAACATGATCCTGAGGCTGTTGGCCGAGAAGGGGGTCCTCTCGCAGGGGGAGTACCAGGCGGCCCTCAACGAGATCCCCAACCTGGGAAGGATGCAGAAGAAGGTTGACGAGAGCATCAAGCAGGTGGAGGTCATGAAGAACATCTCCAGCGCGCGGCTCCCGGAAGCGGCCGAACCCAAGCCCGAAGGGGGCGGGGCGGCCGGTGAGCAGCCCAAGGAGGGCGCCCAGGAGAGCGGGGCACCGGCCCAGGCGCCGCCCCCCGAGCAGCAAGCACCCCCGCCCGCCCCCGGCAACGCCCCGGAGGGGGCGAAGCCGTGACCTTCCCGGCCGCCTCCCTCCCCGCCTCCCTTCCGCTCCCCCTCCCCGTCCCGGGGAGGGGAGCCGCTTTCTCTCCCAATCCCTCCCTGATTGGTACCGTAGCCCTCAAGTTCACATTAGTTTTGCCGATGTGTGCAGTGGAAGCAGTATCCTGCAGAAATCGGAGCCCCAGATGGAAAGAGCAATAACAGGGACTGTGGTGGTAGTGGACGACGACCCGCTCGTCCTGGAGAGCGTGGCGATGCTGTTGACCGCCAGCGGCTTCGAGGTGAACCCTTTCTCTGACGGCCGGGAGGCCTTGAGCCTCATCGAGCACTCCCCTCCCCACGCGGTGGTCACCGACGTCAACATGCCGGGCATGGGGGGGATCGAGCTCCTGGAGCGGATCCACGAGCTCGACCGCAACATCCCGGTGATCCTGATGACCGCCTACGCCGAGCTCAACATGGCGGTCACCGCGATCAAGAAGGGGGCCTTCGACTTCATCATCAAGCCGTTCAAGCCCCCCTACCTGATCCACTCGGTGGAGAAGGGGATCAACTACCAGCGGCTTTTGCTGGTGGAGAAGAACTACAAGATGGAGCTCGAGCGCACGGTGGCCCAGCGGACCCGCGAGCTGGCCGACGCCCTGGTGCAGATGCGCAACATGAGCATGGAGACCATCGAGCGGCTGACGGCGGCGGCCGAGCTTCGCGACGAGGACACCGGCCGCCACATCTTCCGGATCGGGCTCTACGCGCGGCTTTTGGCCGAGAAGATGCGGCTTCCCTGGAAGTTCGTGGATACCATCGCCATGGCGGCCACCATGCACGACGTCGGCAAGATCGGCATCCCGGACTCCATCCTCTTGAAAAGGGGGCCGCTCACCGCCGACGAGTTCGCCATCATGAAAAGCCACAGCCAGATCGGCGAGAAGATCCTCTCCGGCTCGACCTACAAGGTCCTCCAGATGGCGGCCTCCATCGCGCTCAACCACCACGAGCGCTGGGACGGCACCGGCTATCCCAACGGCCGCAGCGGGGAGGATATCCCGATGGAGGGGCGGATCGTGATGCTGGTGGACCAGTACGACGCCCTGAGGAGCAAGCGGGTCTACAAGCCCGCGCTCGACCACGAGACGACGGTGCGGATCATCACCGAGGGGGACGGGCGCACCCTGCCCGGTCATTTCGATCCCGCGGTGCTGGATGCGTTCCGTGTCCACGCCGGCGGTCTGGAAGAGATCTACCGGACCAACTGCGACCAGTAGCCGTGCAGTACCTGGAGTAGCAACCCTTGCCTTCCTTTAGCCTCAAAATCAAGATGACCCTGGCGGTCGTGCTCTTCGGCGCGGTGGTTTCCACCGTGTCCGGAGTGGGGCTCCTCCTCTTTACCCGCGAATTCAAGAAGAGCGTGGCGGAGCAGCAGTTCTCCCTGGTCTCCACCATGGCCGGCGAGTTGGACGACAAGATCCTGGCGGCCCAGCGCGAGCTCTCCGCGGTGGCCCGCAGCATCCCGCCGGCGGCATTCAACGATCCCCAGGCCATGCAGCGCTTCCTGGACGGCCGCCTGGACGCCCAGCAGGTGTTCGCCGACGGGGTCGGTTTCTTCTCGGCCAAGGGGATCCTGACCGCCTCGTCGCCGGGGCAGAGCCCGCTCGTCGGGATGGATTTCTCCTCCCGCGACTTCTTCCGGCAGACGGTGGCGAGCGGGAAGGAGTACATCTCCGAGCCGTTTCGCTCCCAGTCGGGGGCCGGGCACCCGGTGGTGGTCTTCACCGCCCCGGTCTTCACGGCCGGCGGCAAGGTGGCCGGGGTGGTCGGAGGAAGGCTCGATCTTTTGGAGGAAAACTTCCTGGGGCGGCTTTCCCGTCTCAAGGTCGGCAAGAGCGGCAACTTCTTCCTCTTCAACAGCCAGAGGCAGCTGATCGTGCAGCGGGACCGCGACCGCCAGGCGCGCGGCGAGATGCTCGCCCGCAACAACGACCTTTTGCCGCGCGCCATCGCCGGGTTCGAGGGGAGCGGCGAGGCGGTGAGCCACAACGGGGAGGAGGTCCTCTACACCTTCAAGAAGCTCGCCACCACCGGATGGATCCTGGGGACCCGGGTTCCCATGGCCGAGGCCTATGCGCCGGTGGAGCGGGCACGCTCGCTGGTGCTCTGGAGTCTCGGGGTGGCGCTCCCCGCCTCGCTATTGCTCGTATGGCTCTTCCTCCACCGGCTGACCGCCCCGCTCGCCCTTTTGGCCCGGCGGGTGGCGGAGACCGGCGGGAGCGAGACCGGTTTCCGGCCGGTGGTGGTCCAGACCCGGGACGAGATCGGGATGCTGGCCGGGGTCTTCAACGAGGTGATGACCGAGCTCGCCGAACGCAGGCGCCTTCTGGAGCGGGAGAAGGGGTTCGCGGAAGGGCTCGTCCACCATACCGCCGTCCCCTGCTTCGTGATCGACGGCCGCCACCGGGTCATCATCTGGAACCGCGCCTGTGAGGAGCTGACCGGGATGCCGGCGGCCGAGGTGATCGGGGGGAGCGACCCCTGGAAGGTCTTCTATCCCTCCCCCCGCCCGGTGCTGGCCGACGTGGTGGTGGACGGTAGCCTGAACGAGATGGCGGATCTCTACGAGTACTACGCGGACTCGCCGCACGTGCACGAGGGGCTCCATGCGGAGGGGTGGTACAAGCTGCGGGGACGCTCCCGCTACCTCACCTTCGACGCCGCCCCCATCCGGGACGCCGACGGCTGCATCGTGGCGGCGATCCAGACCTTGCAGGACGTGACCCTGCGGGCGACCAACGAGGAACAGCTGCGGGGGATGGTGGCGGCCATCGGGGAGAGCGAGGAGCGCTTCAGGAGGCTCGTGGAGCTTTCCCTGGACGGGATCGCCATCCTGGTGGGGCGCCGCTTCGAGTTCATCAACCCGGCCGGGGCGGAGATGCTCGGGTTCGTGTCACCCGACGAGCTGACGGGAAGGGAGATGCGGGAGTTCATCCAGCGGGATTCGGCGGAGCTCTTCCAGGAGCAGCTGGGGTATACCGAGGAGAGCGGCGCCAACGCGCCGTGGATCGAGGAGCGGCTGTTACGGAAGGACGGGACCGCGGTGGAGGTGGAGATCGGGGTGAGCCCCTTCGTCCACCAGGGGAGCCCCGCCCTGCAGGTGATCTTTAGGGACATCACGGAAAGGAAGCTGGCCAAGGCCCGCCTGGAGACCCTGGCCCACTACGACTCGCTCACCTCGCTCCCCAACCGGGTGCTCTTCTTCGACCGGTTGAGACACGCGGTGACCGAGGCCAAGCGCTTCCAGCACCCGATGGCGCTCATGTACCTGGACCTCGACCGTTTCAAGGAGATCAACGACACCCTCGGGCATGCCGCGGGGGACGCGGTGCTGGTGGAGACCGGGCGCCGCCTGAAGGAGTGCGTGCGCGGCTGCGACATGGTGGCCCGCATGGGGGGGGACGAGTTCACCGTCATCCTCGGGAAGCTCGCCGACGAGCTCGACGCCGCGGTGGTCGCCGAGCGGATCATCCACTCCCTCTCGGTCCCCTTCAACGTCGAGGGGACCCTGGCCACCATCGGGGTGAGCATCGGGATCTGCATCTTCCCGACCTACGGCGGGGACATGGACCAGATGACCCGCAAGGCCGACCTGGCCCTCTACCAGTCCAAGGAGCAGGGGAGAAACCGCTACTGCTTCTACAGCGACGAGATGGATCAGGGGCGGGTGGCTACGCAACCATGATGCGCTTCGCCTCCTCCTCGTTGAGGGGCCCCTCAACGGTGATCTCCCGCTCGACCCCGTCGCAGTTGACCAGGATGCGCGCGGCGGTCCCCGCCTCGATCTTCGCGTAGCGCAAAAGAAGCCGGCCGGTCAGGGCCAAAAGCTCCTCCGAGCTCTCCCCCATCAGGGCCGCCAAGGGGCTCATGCCGTCCAGCCAGCGCAGGGTCGCCTCCCCGGCGTGCACCGAGCGCTCCAGCATCTCGTTCTCCGCCTCGTTTCTCCCCAGGATGACCTTGGTCCTCTCCCCGATCCTGAAGTGCCTCCCCAGCTTGAGAAGACGGAAGTCCCGCATGTTGAGCCCGTCCGAGTGGTCGAAGACGTCCCGGATCTTGGGGACGAAGGAGAGCTCGGTCAAAAGGCACCCCCCCGCCGGGCAGGGGTAGTTCTTGACGTCCAGCTCCTCGGCGAGCTCCATCTGATCCTTGCGGGAGCGCCCCTGGATGGCGAGGAGCTTCTCGCGGTCCACCCACCCCTGCTGCTCGGGGATGGTGGGGGAGAAGTGCTTGGCGGAGAGGGGGCGGAGCAAAAGCCCTTCGAGGCCGCTTTCCCGCTCGATGACCCTGAGGGTGTCGCGGCGCTGGCTCATCGGGCGCTGGCCGAGCACTTCGCCGGTGAAGACGAAGTCGGCGCCGATCTCCTCCATGTATTCCTTGGCCTTCTTCAAAAGGAAGATCCGGCAGTCGACGCAGGGGTTCAAACCCTTGCCGTAGCCGTGCCTGGGATTTCTCACGATCTCGAGGTAGTCGGCCCCCTTGTGCATCACCTTGATGGGGATCTTGAACTCCTCGGCGACCCGGACCGCCTCCGACTTGCAGCCGGCGTTCTTGCCGGTGCAGGTGCAGAAGGGGGAGGTGAAGTTGAGTGCTTCGACGGTGATGCCCTGTTCGAGAAGGACCTTGACCGCCAGGGTGGAGTCGAGTCCCCCCGACAGAAGGCCGATTGCTTTGCGCTGCATGTTGCGTTCTCCTTGAAAGATCCCCGAGGCCTCGCCGCCGGTTGCACCGCTGCGGCCGGCGTCCTCCACCCGCGGCGGTAGGCCGGGGGCGCCTTTACCGGGAAGCGCCGGCCGGTCGGTGAAAACGGACCGGGGCGCTTTCCCATGAGAGGAGGGGTGATAAGCTTGATAAGCTAACATGAAGGGAGAAGGAAAGTAAAGGTTGTCGGCGTGAGGTTTTTCGGGTAAATTCCCGTGGTGCCGTCGTCCCTAATTTTCCGGAGGTGCAGCCATGAACGGGCTTGTCAAGGAAGGATCCATTGGCGCGGTCCTCTTCAAATCGCAGATCATCACCGAGCAGGAGCTCCGGGCCGCCCTCGAGGCGCAGAAGGTTTCCGGCTGCCGGATCGGTGAGGCATTGGTGCGGCTGGGGGTCGTGACCCAGGAGGATATCGACTGGGCGCTCGCCAACCAGCTGAACATCCCGTACGTGCGGCTCAAGAAGGAGAACGTGGACGCCGCCGCGGTGGCCCGGGTCCCGGGCGGGCTCGCCCGCCGCTACCAGCTCTTCCCGGTCTTTCTGTCGGGGAGCGAGCTCTCGGTGGCCATGGCGGATCCCCTGAGCCAGGAGGCCATCGACGAACTGGGGCGGGTGACCGGCTGCCAGGTGACCATCTCGGTCGGGCTCATCCGGGAGATCCGGGAGATGCAGGATCTCTTCTATCCCGACCAGGAGGTCCCCGCCCTGGGCTTTCGTTCGGAGCTCTTCCCCCAGAAGGCGATGGAGGCGATCAACGCCGACCTGACCGGGGGGACCCTCTTGAACCACCTCCTCTTGATGGTGGTCAAGCAGAAGCTGACCACCCTCGGCCTGCAGCCGTTGGGGGACGAGGTCTCCGTGGTGGGGCGCGGCGGCGGCCGTATCGCCGAGCTCGGCAGGCTCGACGCCGCCCGCTACGGCGACCTGGTGGCCCGCATCCGCAAGCTCGCCAAGGCGGCACCGGCGCAGGAGATCTCCTCCACCGGCGTCCTCACCTTCGTCTACCAGGGGAGAAAGATCCCCTTCCAGGCGCTCTTGCTGCACGGGGTGGGGGGCGAGTACGTCACCCTCAAGCTGAAGATCGCCCCGCCGGCCCTTAGCTGCTTCGCCGACCTCCGGGTGAGCGACGCCAAGGCCCGGCAGCTCCGGGAGCTCGCCTCCGAGCGGGAGGGGCTCATCCTCTTCGCCGGCCGGGACCCCGAGGAGCGCTCGCGGCTCATGGACCTCTTCCTGGACGAGATCGACAGCTCGCGCCGGATGGTGATGGTGCTGGGCGAGCGGCTTGGGCGCGGCAACCGCCACTTCCCGCGCATCCCCCTCCAGCGCGACGGCGTCGACCAGAGCTCCTCGGTGATCACGGCGGCGCTCGACCACGATCCCGACGTCCTCTTCATCGACGACATCACCGCACCCGAGGCCTTCCTCTCCGCGAGCAAGGCGGTCATGCGCGGCAAGCTCGTGGTGGCCGGGATCTCCTTCGGAGACAAGGGATCGCTCCTGAAGCAGCTCCTTTACCTCCGGCAGAAGAACTACCTGATCCCCACCCACCTCAAGGGGACGGTCTCCTGCAAGTCGGTGCTGACGCTCTGCCCCAACTGCCGCGAGCGCTACCTCCCGGCTCCCGAAGAGCTGGCGGCCCTGCGGCTGCCGCCGTCCGGGCGGGAATACTTCCGTCCCCGCGGGTGCCCGGAGTGCGACCACACCGGCTACGGCGGGAGGCGCTACCTCCTCGACGTGATCCGCTTCGACAAGGCGTTCATCGAGGCCTTCGAGATGATCGGCAAGAGCTCGGAGATCATCCAATACATGAAAGACAACGGTTACCGCGGCATCACCGAAGAGGGTGGCGACCTCCTGGAGAGGGGCGAGATCTCCCCGGGCGAGTACGTGGCTTCCATATTACTGTGACGGAGACGAGACATGGCAAGGATTGACGCACTGTTCAAACTGATGAGCGACAAAGGGGCATCGGACCTGCACCTTTCCACCGGGTCGCCCCCCATCTTCAGGTTGCGCGGCGAGATGGAGCGGCAGAACTTCAAGCCGCTCAGCCACGACGAGTTGAAATCGATCCTCTTCGAGATCCTGACCGAGAAGCAGCGGCAGACCTTCGAGGAGAAGCACGATCTCGACTTCGCCTACTCCGTCCCCGGGCTGGCCCGTTTCCGCGGGAACCTGATGATGCAGCACCGCGGGATCGCCGCCGTGTTCAGGATCATCCCGAGCAAGATCCTGACCGCCGACGAGCTGAACCTTCCCGAGGGGGTGAGAAGGCTCACCACCCTGAAGAAGGGGCTCGTGCTGGTGACCGGGCCGACCGGCTCCGGCAAGTCGACCACGCTGGCCGCCATGATCGACCTGATCAACTCCACCCGGCAGGACCACATCCTGACCCTGGAGGATCCGCTCGAGTTCATCCACGAGAACAAGAAGTCGCTCTTCAACCAGCGCCAGATCGGCGAGCACTCCGACAGCTTCGCCTCGGCCCTGAGGGCGGCCTTGCGCGAGGACCCGGACGTCATCCTGGTCGGCGAGATGCGCGACCTGGAGACCATTCACCTGGCGATGAGCGCCGCCGAGACCGGCCACCTGGTCTTCGGCACCCTGCACACCTCCTCGGCCGCCAAGACCGTGGACCGCATCGTGGACGTCTTCCCGAAGGACTCCCAGGAGCAGGTGCGCGCCATCCTCTCCGAATCGCTCAAGGGGGTCATCTGCCAGCAGCTTCTGAAGACCGCCGACGGGAAGGGGAGGGTCGCCGGGCTGGAGATCATGATCGGGACCCCGGCCATCGGGAACCTGATCCGGGAAGGGAAGACCTTCCAGATCCCCTCCATCATGCAGACCGCGAGAAAGGACGGGATGCAGCTCATGGACCAGCACATCCTCGACCTTTTGAAGACCAAGCGGGTCGCCCCCGAGGAGGCCTACCGCTGCTGCGTCGACAAGAAACAGTTCGAACAGTACCTCACCGCCGCACCCGCGAGCTGAAACAGCGGGGCGTGATCGCCGCCGCGTCACACTAAGCCCCCTCACCCGCCCTTGGGGCACCCTCTCCCGGCGGGAGAGGGGCAGGGGTGAGGGAGTTTGCGCGGCAGGCGAGTCAAAGGATTCCGCATGAAGTTCCCGATCTCCCCCCGGGCGCTCCGCGTCCACCCGCCCCCCATCTCCGAAGTGAAGGGGTGGCTTTCCGAGGCCCGCTCCGGGCTCCCCCTCATCGATCTCTGCCAGGCCATCCCCGACTACCCGCCGCCGCCGGAGATGAACAGCCATCTCGCCTCCCTCACCTCCGATCCCGACATTTCCCGCTACTCACCAGACGAGGGGCTTCCCGAGGTGCGCGAGGCGATCTGCACCGCCTACCGCGATCTCTACGGCGCGTCGCTCAAGCCGGACGAGATCTGCCTCACCATCGGCGCGAGCGAGGCGTTCTGGCTTGCCATGGTGACCCTCTGCCAGTCGGGGGACGAGGTTATCGTCCAGCTCCCGGCCTACTTCGACCATCCCATGGCGCTGGAGATGCTGGGGATCCGCTGCGTCTACGCACCCTTCCAGGAGGGGAACGGCGGGATACCGGACGTCGCCACCATCTCCCGGCTGATCGGGGAGAAGACCCGGGCGATCCTCCTGGTGTCGCCGAGCAACCCGACCGGGGCGGTGATCCCACCCGCGCTGGTGCGGGAGCTCTACCAGCTGGCGGCCTCACGCGGCATCGCGCTGGTGCTCGACGAGACCTACAACAGCTTCATCACCGGGGGGGTGAGGCCGCACCACCTCTTCGAGGATGCCGGCTGGGGGGACCATTTCATTCACATCGCCTCGTTCGGGAAGACCTTCGCCCTGACCGGCTATCGGGCGGGGATGCTGGCCGCCTCACGGGAGTTCATCGGCCACGCGCTGAAGAGCCAGGACAGCATGGCGGTCTGCCAGCCGCGCCTCACCCAGCATGCGGTCAAGTTCGGGCTGGAGCGGCTTTCCGGCTGGGTGGCGGCCAACCGGCTGATGATGGAGCGGCGGCACCAGGTATTCCGGACCGAGTTCCTGAGGGAGGGGAACCCCTTCCGGCTGGTGGCGAGCGGGCCGTTCTTCGGGTGGGTCAGGCATCCCTTCGAGGGGAGTACCGGTAGGGAGGTGGCCAGGAGGATGGTGACTGAGGCGGGGGTGCTGCTGTTGCCCGGGGAGGTGTTCGGTCCGGGGATGGAGTGCTACCTGCGGCTCGCCTTCGGCAACATCAAGGAGGAGGCCATCCCGGAGGCGGTGGAGAGGTTCAGGAACTTCCCGGTAGGCGCCGGCGGGGCCAGCGGCGCCCACGCAGGCGTCGGGGTTTAGGGGTACGAACTCCATATATCCTCTCCCCCACGGGAGTGAAAACCTCCCTCACCCGCCCTTCGGGCACCCTCTCCCCTAAAGGGGCGAGGGTAGGCTGACCGTCTCCTGCACGAAAAAAGATGGGCAGAGGCTGCCCACCCTACGAAACCCCTCGCCCCTTTAGGAGAGGGGCTGGGGTGGGGGAGGTTTTTGATACGGGAGGGTCACTCCAAAAATGCCAGCAGTTCCCGGTTCACTTCTTCGGCGTGGGTCCAGTTGAGGCCGTGGGGGGCGCCGGCCACTACCATGAGACGGCTCCCCTTGACCGCCTCGTGGGTCCGGCTCCCGGTAGAGGCGAAGGGGAGGATCCGGTCGTTGTCGCCGTGGATGATCAGGGTCGGGATGTCGATCCGGATCAGGTCGTCCCTGAAATCCGTAAGCCACGCCTGCACGCAGTCGAGGGTCGCCTTCGGTGACGCCGAGGCCGCCACGTTCCACGACAGCCGCACCACTTCCTCGCTCACCTTTCTCCCGCCGAAGACATGCAGGTTGTAGAAGTTGGAGAGGAAACTCGTCAGGAAGGCGGGGCGGTCGGCCTGGATCGCCTGCTTGATCCTCTCGAATACGCTCCCCTCGACTCCCCCCGGATTGTCCGGACTCTTCAATAGAAACGGCGTCACCGAGGCCATGAAGACGGCCCGCTTCACCCGCTCCTTCCCGTAACGCCCCAGGTAGCGTGCCACCTCGCCCCCACCCATGGAGAACCCGACCAGGGTCACCTCCCGCAGGTCCAGCTTGGTCAAAAGCTTGTGCAGGTCGTCGGCCAGCGTCAGGTAGTCGTAACCGGACGCCGGGCGGCTCGACATCCCGAATCCTCTCCGGTCATAGGTGATCACCCGGTGCCCCGCCTTCAACAGGGCCGTCACCTGCTTCTCCCAGAAGGCGCTGCTGAGCGGCCAGCCGTGGATCAGCACCACCGGCCTCCCCACCCCGTGATCTTCGTAGTACAGGTCGATGTTGCAGGAGTTTTCCTTCCCAACCGTGATGTAGTTCATGGCGAACCTCCGTCTCCAGCCGATCGGCAGTACCCGCCGAAGAGGAGATGAGATGTATTTGGGCACGTTAATGTGATACAGCAATTTGCTGGCAAGTCAATGAACCGTTGGGCTGGGAGATGGACCGGGGCAGGGGGAGGGGACGGGGGAAGCGGGAAGGGAGGTGGCCAGGGGAGCGGCGGAGTTTAAAACCTCCCTCACCCGGCCTTCGGCCACCCTCTCCCCTAAAGGGGCGAGGGTAGATGAAAGTAAGGCGTTCGGCCACCCTCTCCCCTAAAGGGGCGAGGGTAGATGAAAGTAAGGCGTTCGGCCACCATCTCCACCAAAGGGCGAGGGTAAATGGCAAGTAAGGCGTTCGGTCACCCTTGATGGGGCGAGGGTAAATGGGGGGGCTAGCTGAGGAGGAGGTGGTCGCAGGCGCAAGGGGCCCGGCGACGGCGCTCGCCGGACGACAGGGTGCAGGGGGCGGGCTCCCGCATGGCGGTGCCGGGAACGCGGGGGGAGAGCTGGCCGATCGGCGCCACCGGGTGCCAGTAGCGGTGGCCGGCCTCTCCCTGAGGCTCGTAGCGGTCGTGAACCGGACGCATATCGCTGGCTCTGTTCATCAACACTCCGTGGCGGCGAGCGCTGCGGCTGCCGTATCGGGTCTTCCCTCGGCGAGGGGCCGCGGCTAGATCCCGTGGTCGGGGTAGATTTTCTTGATCTGCTGGAGGGAGTCGAGGTTCTCCAGGAAGAGCTCGACCAGTCCCGGGTCGAACTGCTTGCCGGCCTCCTCGGCGATGGTGCTGACCACCTCGGTCTCCCCCCACGATTCCTTGTAGCTTCTGCGGCTGGAGAGGGCGTCGTAGACGTCGGCGATGGCAACGATCCGCCCGAGCAGCGGGATCTCCTCCCCCTGCTTGCCGCGCGGGCGCCCGCTCTCGTCGGCGAAGCCCGGGATCGGCTCGCCGCTTTCCGGATCGACATGTCCCGGGTATCCCCGGCCGTCCCAGCGTTCGTGGTGGTTCAGGGCCACGATGGCCGCCGATTCGTCGAACTGGGAATAGACGTCCGAGAAGAGTGCTGCGCCGAAGACGGTGTGCTGCTTCATGGCGTCGAACTCCTCCGGCGTCAGCTTGCCGGGCTTTTTCAGGATGGTGTCGGAGATCGCCACCTTCCCCACGTCGTGCAGCATGGCCGCCATCCTCAAGACGTCGCGGTTCTTGTCGATCTCCTCCTGGGTGACCCCCGTCTTCTGGGCCCAGGCGTCGTAGAGGACCACGGCATAGGAGGCGACCCGGTTGACGTGGGGGCCGGTCTCGTGGGGATCCCGCATCTTGGCCATCTTGTTCATCCGCAGGATGAGCTCCCGGGTGATCTTGGCCCGCTCGATGGCGTTGGCGGCGTTGTTGGCGAAGTAGTCGACGATCTCCCCCTCGGCCTGGAAGGGAACCACCCGCCCGTCGCCGTCGAGCGCGTTGATCAGCTGAAGCACCCCGATGACGTCGTTTCGGAAGTTCTTCAACGGGACGGTCAGCATCGAATGGGTCCGGTAGCCGGTCAGGTTGTCGTAGCTGCGGTCGAAGGAGTAGGGGGAGCCGGCGGGCATGCTGTCCACGTCGGGAAGGTTGATCGCGGTACCCTGGGCGGAGACGTACCCTGCGATCGAGCGGTTGTTGATGGGGATGGTGAAGGTGGAGTAGGGGAGCTTCTTCCCCGGGGGGAGCTGCCCCTGGAGGGTGTCGTTCTGGGCGTGGCTGAACTTCAGGCCATCCGATTCCTTGATGTAGATGGAACCGGCGTCGCAGTTGGTGAGGGCACGGGCCTCGCTCAGGATCTTCTCCAAAAGGAGATCGATATCCTTGATCTGGGAGATCTCCAGCCCCAGCTTGACTACCTTCTCGAGAATCGCTAGCGGTCGTTCCATGCTCGTCGCTCTGTCCTTCGGTCCGCCGATCATGCCATGGGCGGGAGGGTGGCCTTTCCCTTACACGTGCCTGCCGATTACCCGCGCGATTTCGCCCAGCGCCTGCAGCTCGCCCGGCGAAAAGTTCTTGAGCCCTTCGTCGTTGGACCCCTTGCGGGACACCTGGAGCACCCCCCTCACCGCATCGTCGCGCAGGATGGGGACGCTCATGATCCTCTGGATCGGGAGCCCCTTCTCCTTGCCGTAGGCCTCGAAGACGAAGAGGTGGGGGGTGGAGGCGAAGCTGTTGTTGATCATCGCGCGCTTTTCGCGGGCGGTGTTGGCAACGAGGGAGCGGGTGGCGGAGATGGGGATGGAACCGGAGTTGCGCAGTTCGTGGGGCCAGGCGAAGTTGAGGCAATCCTGGTCGGCGTCGTAGAGGAAAAAGGCTACTTCGCTTTTATCGACGCCGAAGACGCGGCAGAGGGCGTCGGCCGCTGCCGCTATCTTCTGATCCACATCCTGGCGGGAGGCAAGCAACGCCTCCAGCTTCTCACAGATTTCTACGAGCTGCATAGGACACCCCTGTGGGAGAGGCACGGTTTCATCACGCGCCGTCGTACCCGGGAGAGTAGTTCTCAGTTTGTCAAAAAACACCGTTTGGTGCCACCAAGTATCTTCATAAACAACAATAGTGTCAAGAAAGATTCACTGAGTGATTTCCAACCCGTTACCTGTTGCTACTACAGTAATCATCCCCCCTCACTCTGTCAGCCCCGCTCCAAAAACAATCGATCGCCTTACTCATTAAAGGGCGGAGCCGTTCGGCCGATAAGCCTTTCTGACACCCATCCCGAACCCGACCGGGTGCGGGGGCTCGGGATGAAGGGGGTTCAGAGTTTATCTCGCGCTGTTCAGGATTTGCACAGCGCGGGGCGGGCTGTGGGAACGGATAGGTAGTGTAAACAGCATGTTGGCGGTGGTACGGAAGCTGCTAGATAGCTCGTCACCGCGGCGAGGCCCTGGCCTCGTTAACCTGTAACCGGTGGCTCCCCCGAATGGCGAGCGGCAAGGAGGAAGGGATGAAAGCAATCACGAGGACGTTAATGGCAATTGCAGCAGTGGCAGCGCTTTTATGCGCAGGGTGTGGGGGGAGCGGCTCCACCGCGGCCCCGGGCGCCGGCAATAACAGCCCCAGCGGCACCATCCAGGGAAGCGCCAAGTAACCCGATCACCAGAAAGTGAGGTCACCATGAAATTCGTCAGAACGTTCGCGGCCACCGCCGCCCTCATCGCCGCCACCGCCGCCACCAGCTTCGCGCTTACCGCCAACACCAACTACACCATCACCTCCGCCAAGCTCAACAGCAACGGCACCGTTTCCGCCATCGAGACCGTTCCGGCGACCACCGACGCCAACGGCCTCTTGACCTTCTCCCTTTCTACGGTGCCGACCAACGCCCAGGCCAACTTCCTGGTCTTCACCATCGCGGACCAAAACGGCAACGTGGTGCGCAAGGGGATCGTCCCGGCGCCCCCGACCGGTGACGTGAACCAGCTGGGGATCAACGACCTGGCCACCGCCCAGGCCACTACCTTCCTGAAGGCGGCTGAGCTCGCGGGGAGCGACGACCCGATCCTGGCCGGCTACCTCCTGGTGCTGCTCCGCTACCCGAACATCCAGGACTCCGACGTGGTCAAGCTCGGCAACCTCGGCAAGGCGGCCATCCTCGGCAACGGAGGCTTCGAGGGGTACCTGCAGTCGAGCGGGATCAGCGCCTCCCAGCTGTCGGCCCTCAAGGCGTGCCTGATCTACAATTCCGACAGCAACAAGAACACGCTGCGCAACATCACCAAGCAGTACTACACCGCGGTCAACAGCGGCGACGCCACCACGGAAACCACCGAGACCCAGAAGGCGGGCGGCCTGATGGCCGACGTCTTCATGGACGCCGCCGCCTGCGCCGGGATCGATCTCGACTACATCACCAGCGCCCACGACGCGGCTGGCGACGCCGCCAACGCCACCGGCCTCATGTCTGGCCCCGACGGCATCTCCCCCAACCTGATGTCCTCCCTCGACCAATCGATGAGCGCCTTCAACCGCAAGATCGGCATGGTCAAGATGGTCACCAACTACACCAATGCGCTGAACACGCTGCAGGCCACCGGAGGCCAGGTCGACACCTTCATCGGCGCGGCACAGGCCATGGCGACCACCTCCAACACGGTGGAGACCCAGTACGGCGACTTCTTCAGGGATCCCGCCACCTACCTCGCCGCCCACCCGGGAGCCACCGCCGACTCGGTGCAAAACGCCATCAACACGATCTATTCGAACGCCTGGACCACCTTCCAGGGCGCCATTGCCGCCTCCAATACGGAGATCGCCGCCCTCAAGGCCGCCGTCATCGCCGCCTTCCCCGGGATCCAGCTTCCCCCCGACTTCGGGGTCAACTACGACGGGAGCCAGAATCCCCCCAACTGGCCGGTGCAGCAGGTGGTCATGGTGAACTGGATGGTGAACCTGATCAAGCAGGGGGGGAGCATCGGCTACACCCGCGACACCCTCCCGATTCCGAGCAACATGCAGGGCTGGATGGGAAGCTGCTCGATCCCGCAGGACTGGAACATGATGACCTGCCAGCAGGCCGGCGGCACCTGGACTCCGGGGCGTAACACCTTCGACACCCCGTCGGCGGCCTTCAACGCCTACCTCGGAATCCAGCAGGACGTGAACATCGCCTGGATGACCAGGAGCTCCATCTGGGATAACGGCAACCAGCCGACCTCGGCCCAGAGGATCCAGGCTACTACCGATTTCATCAACAACCTCGCCAACATCCAGAGCAAGATCGTGGCCATGAAGGCGGGGAACGTCCCGGCCTCGGACGCCGAGAAGAAGGCGATCATCCTCTTGATGCTGCAGCCCCAGATCGACTAGCGAAAAACCGGACGGGCGGCGGGAGAGATCCTGCCGCCCGGCCAGTCCCGGCCAGTCCCGGCCAGTCCCGGCCAGTCCCGGCGATGCCCCCGGCTTCGTCGCCGCAGCCTGATGGAGTGCCGATGAAAGCCTCCCCCATCATAAGTTCGCTTCTTTTGCACCTGGCGGTGATCTCGCTGGTGGTGCTCTGCGCCGCCTCGCCCCCCCGCCCGCTCTCCGCGGTCCCACCCGTCTACCTGGACCTCTCGCCGGCGGCTCCCAGGCTGGAAAGCGAGCAGAGCCCGCAGGCCCCGCCGGGGGCAGGCGTGTCATCGCTGGACTCGCAGGCTCCCCTGCCGAGGCCGGGAGCTCCAGGCGAGCGCTCTCATCTCTCCTCTTCCGCTCCGCCCGTGGAAGGGAGGCAGGTTGCCGCTTCCGCACCGTCGGTAGATGGGCCCCCACTCGCCGCTTCCCCCCCCTTGGCGGCGGCTTCTGCCGAGTCGTCCGCATCCATCTCTCCCCAACCGTCAGCCGGGCTATTTCCCCAAGCTTCCGCCCAGCCGTCCGCCCGCCGGGCAGCCCAGGCGGCACCGCAGTGGAGCCAGGCCTTCGCCCGGGCTGCGTACCAGCAACAGGGGATGTTCCGGAGCCGGAGCTATTCCGATGTCGCCTCCCTCGCGGTCAGGAAGATAGTGGAGGGAAGAGTCCCCATTGATACCCGCCGGGAACTGGATGGGGTGCAGGCCGAAGTGGTGGCCGACTACCCGGAGGAGGCACCCGCCATCGAGGTGACGAGCGGCAACGCCATCCTTGTGCGTGCCCTGCGTGACCCGGTGGCCTGGAGGGAGCTCCCTTCCCCGAGCCAGTACCGGTTGCCGTACCGCCAGGTCGCCTTCCTGGTCCGCTTCGATCGCGGCACCGTCCATGTCGGCCTAACCTCCCGCTGATCCACCTTCTCCTCACCCGCCTGCTTTCAAGACAGTCCCTCCCTGCTGGTGTAATATTTACTCCAACAGTTGTATCGGTTCCTCTTTGGCTAAATGCCTTGGTGGAGAGGGAGATCTGTCATGGAAAGAGTCAGTTGCGCTCAAGTTGTTGCATTACAGAAAGTGGGGGCGGTCCTTCTCGATGTCATGACGCCGGAAGACTATGCCTGCTGCCATATATCAGGTGCCAGTAACGCATGCATCTATGAGGTGGTCTTCCTGGAGCGGGTGAAGGAGGCGGTGCCGGACCCGACCTCGGCGGTGGTCGTCTACGACGCGAGCGGGAGCACGCGGGCAGGGACGCTGGCGGTGGAGCGGCTCAGGCAGGCGGGGTACGAGATGGTCTACCTCCTGGAAGGTGGGCTGGCGGCCTGGTTCGGCGCGGGGCTTCCGGTGAAGGGAACGGGGACCGATGGGCGAAGCGAGCCGGCGCTGGCCGACGGGCGCTACCGGATCGACAGCGAGAGGAGCTCGCTGGAGTGGATCGGCCGCAATTTCAACAACCGGCACCACGGCAGGATCCCGATCATCGAGGGGAGCCTGGCGGTACGGGGCCAGGGGGTGGCGGAAGGGCGGGTGGTGGCGGATATGGCCGGCATCTCCAACTTCGATCTGCAGGACCCGGCCTGGCATGACCTGCTGATCGCTCACCTGAAGTCCGATGACTTTTTCGCCGTCGATCGTTTCCCCACCGCCGAATTCAGGCTGACGACGTGGGAACCGGGGCGGGCCTCCTCGGTTGAGGTGCTGGACGGGGCGGCGACCGGGGAGCTCACCATCCGGGACGTAACCCGGCGGATCGTCTTCCCTGCCTCGCTGGCACCCCAGCCGGACGGAACCGTCAAGGCCCACGCCCTGCTGGAGATCGACCGGACTCTCTGGAATGTCGGATACGGCTCGGCGAAATGGTATGAGCGCCTCGGCATGCACCTGGTCCACGACCTCATCACCATCGAGCTCTTCCTGTGCGCGGTGAGGGAGTAGCGTGTGTTTGTAAGACAAACGTGACGTGGCTCACCGCCCGCTTTGTGCTACAACGTACCGATGACGACAGCATCACTTCGTGGGAGGGAACAATGATCTCATCGGGAACGAGAAGGCTACTCGCCGTGACGGTGGCGGGTGCCCTGCTGGGGGCGGGGGGCTCGGTCTCCTTGGCCGCCGAACGGGACCAGGCGCTCGGGAAGATCGGGCACTTCGTGGTGATCTACCAGGAAAACCACAGCTTCGACAATCTCTTCAGCGAGTGGGAGAAGGTGGACGGTCTGGCGGCCTACGTCCCCCAGGTGGACCAGCGAGGCGAAAGGCTCTCCTGCCTGCCGCAAGTCGACCTGAACCTCCGCTCCCCGGTGCCGCTGCCCGCCACCTGTCTCGACACCCGCCGCAGCCTTGCCGGCGCCTTCACCAACTTTCCCTTTCCCATCGAGAAGTACATAAAGGCGGACGATCGGAGCTGTCCACGGCCGGACGAGAGGACACCCGCGGGGGTAGAGAAAGGAAAAGGGCTCCCCGGCGGGTGCACCATGGACCTCGACCACCGCTTTTACCAGGAGCAGTACCAGATCGACGGCGGGAAGATGGACCGCTATGTGACCGGCTCCAACGCGGCGGGGCTCGCCGTCGGGTACTATCGGAGCAGGGAGCTGCCCCTCTACAAGTACCTGCACGAGAGGAACCACCCGAATTACGTGATCGCCGACAACTTCTTCCAGGCCGCCTTCGGTGGGTCGTTCCTCAACCACCAGTGGCTGATCGCCGCCCGCACGCCGCAATGGCCGAACGCCGTGAATGACGGGACGGAGCGGGATCTTCACGCGGTGGTGGACGCGAACGGGATGCCGAAACGGACGCCGCTGTACCAGCCGGAGGGCGAGGTCAAGGATGGTCCCCTCACCGCCTCCTGCCTGCCGGCTCCGGGCCGACCGAAGACCCCAGCCGGCGTCACCTGCGGCGATTATGCGGTCAATACCGTCCAGTCCGCTTCCTGGCCGTTCGATCCGTCCTCCAAGCCGGAGCAGCGTCTGCCGCTTCTGGAGACACCCACCATCGGGGACCGCCTCACCGCGGTCGGCATCGGCTGGGGATGGTACTCCGGGGGATGGGCCGACGCCGAAGGGGCCAACGGCGAACCAGGTTTCACGGGTGGCTCCGGCCCGGCCTGCGGTCCCGGTGCGATTCCCGGATCAACCTGGCCCCGCTGCCCGGACCGTCTCTTCCAGTTCCATCACCAGCCGTTCAACTACTACGCCGCCTATGCCCCCGGGACTCAGGCGCGTCGGGAGCATCTGCGCGACGAGGAGGAGTTCCGGAAACTGGTCGCCTCGTCACCCAAGGGGGGGCGATGCCAGCTCCGGGCGGTCAGCTTCGTGAAGCCTTTGGGGGCCGAGAACGAGCACCCCGGCTACGCCAGCCAGCGAAACGGCAACTCGCACCTGGTGGAGCTGCTCCGCTCCATCGAGGGGAGCGCCTGTGCCGCGGATACCATGGTCATCGTCACCTACGACGAATTCGGAGGACAGGCCGACCACGTGCCTCCTCCCAGCCCGAGCAACCCGAAGGGGCCGTACGACCAGTGGGGCCCGGGCACCAGGATCCCCGCGGTGGTGATCGCCCCCGGCCTCCCCTACCGGTTCGCCGTCGACCACCAGGAGCACGATACCACCTCCATCCTGGCCACCATCGAGCGGCGCTTCGGTCTCGCACCGCTTGGGCCTCGGGATGGTGCAGTGGAGGATCTCGGCACCGTCTACCAGGCGCCGCGCGCAGATGAGCAGCGCGGGAGGCACCGCCGGTAGGGATAACGAGGCTCCCCTCGCCCCTTTAGGGGAGAGGGGCGGGGGTGAGGGAGGGGTTAAAATCTACCCTCACCCGGCCTTCGGCCACCCTCTCCCCCAAGGGGGCGAGGGTATAACGTGGGGGGAGTGGGAAACAGAAAGGGCGACCTTTCCCGTGATGGGAGGGTCGCCCTTTTGGTTGGCGGGGGAAGTAAGGCGGGACCTTATTTACCGACCGGGACCACGTTCACCTTGAGTCCCTTTGCCTCGAGTTTGGGGAGCTCGGCGACGGCGGCGGCCCGCGTTTTGTACACGCCGGCGGTGAGAAGGTAGCTCGGCATCGGTACGTCGACCCTCTGGAGATGGCTTTTGATCCCGAGATGTGCCAGGCGCCGCTGCTCCTGCTCGGCACGCTGCTGGCTCGAGAACGAGCCGGCGAAGATATGGCGCTTCTTGTCTTTGCCGGTCATGGCGATGGCCGCGGCTTTGGCCTGCTTCAGGCGCTCCATCATGGTGTCCACCGATTTCTTGTCGTTGCGGATAGGCACCTCGAGCCTGACCATAGGGGTCTTTTTCTTCCCACCTTCGATTACCAGCGGACCGAAGCCGGCCTCGGCTATCTTCTTCTTGGCCTCACTCATCTCGGTCAGCACCTGGTACTCGCCGACCAGCAGGGCAAAGCCCTTTCCCTTAACAATCTTGTAAATCTTGTTGCTGTCTTGCAGTGGTTGCTGCGGCTGGGCAGTCGTCTCGGAAGCGGCAGATCCTCCGCTTGCGACGCTCGGCTCGCTGGTGGCGGGCGCGGGGGAGGCCGCGGTTGCTGTCGCCTCGGTGGAAGCGGCCGGGGCCGATGGCGCGTTAGCGTCGACTGCCGGAGCCGGGGCCGGGGCCGGGGCGGAAGGGGGAGTGACTGCCGTGTTATCCCCTGCTTGAACCGCTGCCGGAGCGGCCGACGACGTTGCCGCCGCCGCTGAAGTTGCGGGAGCCGCCGAAGTTGCGGGAGCCGCCGAAGTCGCGGGAGCAGCAGAAGTCGCGGGAGCAGCAGAAGTCGCCGGAGCAGCCTGAGTCGCCGGAGCAGCCTGAGTCGTCGTCGTTGCTGCAGTCGCTGCAGTCGTGGACGGAACGTCCGCGGGAGCCGGAGCCGGAGTGGTGGTTGAAGTCGCGGCCGGAGTGGCAGTTGAAGTCGGAGCCGGGGTCGGCGTTGGCGTGGATACCGCCATGAAAGGTGACTGCGCGGGGGGGGAGGGGGTGGCAGGAGCGGCAGCCTGGGCCGGCGAAGCGGCCGGTGCCGGGCTTTTGGCCCCGGCGGGGGAAGCGGCGTCTTTCGCCGCTGCGTTGGCAGCGGGGGGCGTGCCGGTGGTCGCGGTTCCCTTGGCAGCTACCGGGGCAGTTTTCTGGACCGGGACGTATTCGTCGGCGTCTTCGGAGATGATCGGGATGGTGTTTGTCAGCTTATCGCCCGTAGCGGCGGCTTTGGAGGGCGCGGCGGCGGTCTGAGAAGCGGTGGCCGGTGCACTCCCCGCCGCCTTGCTCCCCGATGCACCACCGGCCGTCGCGCTGGTCACCGGCGGAGCCGCCACCGGCAGGGCAGCCGGCGGAGCTGCCGGAGCAACCGGAGCAACCACCGGCGGAGCAACCGGGGCAACCGGAGCAGCGGCAACCGGAGCGGGGGGCGAGACGGGCTTGCTCACCGCGCCAGGCGGGGACGGCGTGGCAGCCTGCGTGTCCTGCGGCAGGGTCCGGAGGAGCTTGGCAAGGTCGGGGTCAAGGTTCGCAACACTGTCGGGATATTCCTTCACCAGGCTCTTGAGCGCGGTGGCGGCCTTCTCGTCCCGGCCAGCGGCAAGGTACCCCTTGGCCAGCAGGCCCAGGGCTTCCTTCCGGAGAGAACTCTTTGGGTAGTCCTTGAGCAGCCGTTCGAGCCACGTGGTCGCGAAGAAGTATTTCCCCTTTTCCATATGGTGTTTTGCTTCGGTCAGCATGGTCTGATCGTCGGTCTTTGCGTGCGACATCCCGGGGGCCGTGAGGGCCAGCAGGGAGATCAGCAGCAACAGTCTCAATACTCGTATCATACGGAATCCACTCTGCCTTTGATGGTGTTGGTGGGCTGGGCGCCCGGTCTGGATATAAAACCGCGTAATCATAGCACGATTATCGACTCTCATAAATAGCTAATGTGAAGGCGCGCCGCGGAGGCTTCATTGGGGGGGAGTGAGAGGTAGCGGTGGGGTGGAAGGGGGAGGAGGTTACCAGGAGAAAAAGAACGAGCCGGGGTAAGGCGGGCCGCAAGCGGCCCGCCCGGCCCTCACCTGAAGGGGATCACTTCCAGCTTTCCATAATCGCCGCGCTGCGCCTTCATCGCGTAACGCTCCATCTTGAGATCTTCCCGCTTCCGTTTCCGTTCCTTGATCATCCTGGCCAGTTCCGGCTTTCTTCTCACCAGGATCTGCTGGAGGACCAGCCCCGCCACGAAAAACGATGCCGCCGGGACCTTCCGCTTCAGCAGCAACCCGACCGCGGTCCCCGCGAGGATGGCGGAGGAGAGGAGGTTGGCGTTGTCGACGGCGGTTTCCTTCACCCATTGAAGATCGATATGGCGCAGCTGCGGCTTGATGTCCGGGATCTGGTCCTGGATGAGGTTCAGGGGACGGTCATCCAGGTCGTGGGGATCGGTGCCCTTCTTTTTCTTGGAGAAAAACATGCCTGCCTCCTTGCCTGCCTGGTGGGAATTGAGTTCGGACGATATTGGTAGATTTTAACAATAACGGCGGTTTCCTCAACGAAGGTAGTCCGATTCGCTTTATCCCAAAGATTTTCTGCCTGATCCGCGTTAATCCGCTCAATCCGCGTCATCCGCGTGCTGAGAGTCTATGCATCCTACCCGCGGTAGCGGAGCAGGACGAGATCGCCGGCGTAACGAAGCGCCTGCTCGAGCTCGGCTGGGGTAAGTTGTGAGGCCGGGACGGGGGAGGCGAACCGGCGCAGGAAGCGGAGGGCGGTGGAGTCAAGGGGTTCGAGGCGGTGGCCGAGGCGGCCGGCCAGCGCGAGCCTTCCCAGCCGGGGACGGGAGATGTCTTTCGCGAGGCAGGGATTGATCCTGAAGAGGGAGGTGGAAGGAGGGGGGAGGTTCGGGGGGCCGCTTCCGAGGTAGAGGACGAAATTCCCCGGAGAGCTCCCCCGGCTCTCCATCTCCCTGATCCGGGCCACCTCGTCCCGGACGTCGGTGAGCGCGGAGGGGTGGGCGAAGAGCAGCGGGGTGAGCCCGCACCCTTCCACCAGTTCCAGCAGCTGGTCGATCCGGTAGGTGTGAACGCACGGGTGGAGCAGGGCATCGGCCAGACCGGAGCGGTAGCCGACCTCGTCGGACTCCTCGAAGAAGCGTCTCAGCCGGGAGCCGGGACGGCTGCGGCGGACCATGTCGAGCACCTTCCGCGGCTCCCGCACCCCGAGCAGGCGCAGCGCGAACCGGATGGCCTCCTCTTCCCTGCGGGCGAACCGGCTGTAGAGCATGATCCTGATGACGCCTCCCCTCCCGAGCCGGGCGGCAAGCGCCTTCAGCCCCACGGAGGGATCGTCCAGGTGGTGGAGGACGCCGTAGGCGTCGATGAAGCCGAAGGGGCCCCCGGCGACCCGGGGATCGGTGAGGTCACCGGCCACGAAGGAGACCCTGGTGAGGCCGTGCAAAAGGCAGTGGAGCCTCGCCCGGTCGAGACTGCGCCGGGAAAGGTCGAGGGCGGTGACCGGGAGCTGGGGATTGGCGAGCGCGAAGGGGTAGGGGGCGAAGCTCCCGCACCCGGCGATCAGGATCCGGCGCAGATCGGGCGGGGGAAGCTCGCCGTTGAAGCGGCTCCAGAGTGCCTCGAGATTGAGGGCGTAGGTGTCCCCGCGGCGGACCGAGGCGAGGAGAGGGAACTGCGGGTAAGGATAGAGCTCGTAATGGCGGCGGACTGATTCGGACATCGTGTGCGGGGAACCCTCTCCTCCTGGCCGGCCGGCGCGCCTAGCGCAAGGGGTGGCGCGGGACGGTGATGATATCGTTGATGTAATTCAGGTGACGTTCTTCCTGCGAGTAGTTGTCGATGAGGACGCTCTTGATCCCCTCCGGCCAGGGAAGTTCGACGGCCTTGCCGTAGTTGCGGTTGGTGATCACCTCGTTGGCTTTCATCGCCTCCATGGCCCCGAGCGAGCCGGAGACGCTCATGAGCATGGTGAACCCTTCCAGGAGGTACCCCTTGAAGTCGGGCCTCGCCTCGATGGGGCGGCCGTCCAGCTGCATGATCAGCGAGCGGAGTTTCTGGATGTGGGCCTGGTGATCGTCCTGGAAATCCCGCAACCTCCGGCAGATGTCGTCGTACTCCAGGTGCTTGATCACCTGGCTGTAGGCCTCCACCGCGTCCACGTCCAACTGGATAAGATCGTTCAGCCGCTCGATCATCTCGTTCCGGTCCATGGCTCCCCCCTTTAGTGGTCCTGGTCGCTGGTACTACCCTCCTTTCCGCGATGTCTGCAATTGTAACGGGTTATCCCCCCATGGCAACGGTCGCCTGGCGATGGAGGGTGTCGAGCGGGGGCGAAGCGGGGGGGGAAGCCGCTGAAGGGGCGGGATCGTCCCGGAATCATTGGGTGAATGGAAAGAAACGGCGTGTGGGGCGGGAACGCGCGCCACCGGCGGAAGCGCCGGCCGGTAAAGTTTGTTGACACGGGGGAGCCAGATAGCGTATACAACATCGTTTTCTTTTTCCGCCGCAGTTTCAATAGGTTGGCCCATCCTCATTGACCCCGTCTTTTGTTGGCCCCGTCAACCGCTTGTTTCTTCCGTGGCATCAGCTATCCAGGCTCCGTCTCGCTGCCAGGCATTTCCGGCGGCCTCGGCGCCCTTTACCCTACGTTTGCGAGAGAGGCCCATGATCAATCTGAAACCCGAAGTAGTCGCCCAGCTCGAGCGCGTGCTCGGCTCCGTCGAAATGCTCCTCCCCAAGGCCGTGAAGCCGGTCGACTGGTCCGCCTGCCACGCCGCCAACTGGCGCCGCCACTCCTTCTCCGGCTACCTCGAGCCGGTCAAAGTGACCGATACCACCGATCTCGACGAGCTTTTGGGGGTCGAGAAGCAGCGCGAGATCATGGTGAACAACACCAAGCAGTTTTTGAAGGGGCTGCCGGCCAACAACGCCCTCTTATGGGGCTCCCGCGGCACCGGGAAGTCCTCGCTGGTCAAGGCGCTTTTGAACCGCTTCGCGCCCGAGGGGCTGAGGGTCATCCAGGTCGAAAAGGAGGATCTCATCTACCTCTCCGAGATCTTCTCCGCGGTGGAGAACCAGCCGTACCGCTTCATCCTGCTGTGCGACGACCTCACCTTCGAGGTGGGGGAGCTGAGCTACAAGATGCTGAAGAGCGCGCTGGATGGTTCGGTCTACTCGGCACCGGAAAACGTCCTGATCTACGTCACCTCCAACCGGCGCCACCTGCTGCCGGAGTACGAATCGGACCTGATCGGCGGCAAGTTCGTCAACGGCGAGCTCCAGCAGAGCGAGGCGATGGAGGAGAAGGTTTCCCTCTCGGACCGCTTCGGCCTCTGGGTCGCCTTCCACGTCTTCAACCAGGACCGCTACCTCGAGGCGGTGCGGCTTTGCATCGAGCGGGAGGCCAAGAAGCGCGAGGTGCAGATCCCGTGGAACAAGGACCTCGAGCTCGACGCCATCCAGTGGTCGCACGACAAGAGCAAGCGCTGCGGCAGGACCGCGTTCCAGTTCTCCAAGAACTGGGTCGGGCGCTACCTCCTCGCCAACGGCTACGCCTAGGGGCGGCGGGGACCCGCTGGCAAAAAGGGCGCCGCCCGTTATCATAAATCCGTATTCATCCCAATCGCGGAGGTGGCAAGATGAAACGGTTTGCGAGCGTGCTCTGTTCCCTGTTGCCCGTCGCCCTGCTGATCGCCGGCTGCTCGAACACCTCGATCCGGGGGCAGTGGAAGGATCCCGGTTTCTCTACCCCGGCGCATTCGGTGCTGGTGGTGGGGCTGCCGCCCAATTCCATGATCGGCAACATGTGCACCGATGAATTCGTGCGGCAGCTGACCGGCCGTGGCATTCCCGCCACCGCCGCCTACAGCGACCCCCCTTCCGGGTACTCGCGGGCGGCCATGGCGGCCAAGGCGCGGGCCCTCGGACGCGACGGGGTGGTGGTCTGCCGCTATCTGGAGCGCAAGCAGCGGCTCGACGTCTACCCCAACGAAGACCGCTCCATGTTCTTCGACCGCGGATGGGAGCTGTGGCCCCCCAACGAGTACGTCGAGAACGAGTATGACGTCTTCCGCACCGTCGTCTTGGAGGGGGCCGCCGGCAAGGCGGTCTGGTCGGCGGTCTCCGAGACCTTCGCCCCGGGATCGGAGCAGAAGGTACTGAAGTCATACGTGAAAGCGATGCTCAAAGAGATGGAAAAGGACGGTGTACTGGCGAAGCCGGGACACTGACATTGGATGAGCAGGTTCTGGTGATTAAAATATTTCAACTGTCAGTTCCAGCGCTTATGTCATCTGCCCCATCGACTGAGTCGAAGTCGGCGGTTAGCAGATACTGTGAAATTTTTGCTAATGTCATATAATCGTTGACTTTACAACTGGTTAGCAGTACATTCCCGTGATTGTGCATGAGCCTTGTCGGTGAAAGGGGCCTGATTTCAGTATCCCTCCGGTTTTTCCTTCCGTCCCGCGCCGACCACGCTGCCGTTTCCGGCAGATCGGGGACCCGTTGTGAGCCGTTTTCTGGTGTTTGTAATCGCCGGCTGGTCCGGTTTTTCCCTGATGGCGGTGGAGCTTTTGAGCGGCCGTATCCTGGCCCCGAGTTTCGGCAACAGCATCCAGGTTTGGGGGGCGGTCATCACCGTTTTCATGGTGGCCCTCTCGGTGGGGTACCTGGTCGGCGGGCGGCTTTCGGTCCGTGAGCCTTCCCTGGCCAAGTTCGCCTTGATCCCCCTGGCAACCGCCGCGGCGATGACTCCCGCGGCCCTCTTCGCAGATCCGCTGATGGACCGGATCTTCGACCTGATCCTCGATCCGCGGTACGGCGCCTTGACGGCGGCGGCGCTCCTATTCTTCCTGCCGACCATGGTGGGGGGGATGGCGTCTCCCTACGCCGTTCGCCTGCTGGTGGACGAATGCAGCGCGAGCGGGCGTCACGCCGGCTTTCTCTTCTTCGTGAGCACCACCGGCAGTGCGGCCGGGACCATCCTGACCTCCTTCTACCTCGTCCTGATCATGGGGGTCGGCCAGATACTTTGGAGTTTCATCGGTGTTTCAGCGGCACTGGGCCTCTTGACGCTGGCACTGTCCCTCTTTGGTTTGAAGAGGGGTACCGTCCCCGAAGAGTCGTGATCTCTTGGCGGGGGTATCTCCTCGTTGTTTTTTCACTGTGATGTTGTTCGGGGATGGAGACAGATGGTCAAAGCACTGCGTTTGGTCATACTGCTGGTGTGCGCACTGGTGGGGCTTTCTGGGACGGCGTTCTCCGATACCGTCATCCACCAGGAGCGTTCCCTCTACCGTAACCTCTTCGTCACCGAGGACAGCGATACCCGCTGCCTGCGCTTCAGCACCCACACCAACACCGTCCAGACCTGCTTCGCCCTCGAGGAGCCCGAGAAGGTGCTCTTCGACTGCAACAAGATGATCCTCGGCTCCCTGCTGCTCCGTCCCAACCCGCGCCGCATCCTGATGGTCGGGCTGGGGGGGGGGACCCTCACCTCGACCCTCTCGAAACTCCTCCCCAACGCCACCATCGACGTGGTCGAGATCGATCCCGCCATGGTGCGGGTGGCCAAGGAGTACTTCAACTTCAAGCCCACCTCCCGGGTGCACATCACCGTGGAGGACGGCCGGGTCTTCGTCAAGCGCGCCGTGGCCAAGGGGGCCAAGTACGACCTCGTCATCCTCGACGCCTTCGACGACCTTTACATCCCCACCCACATGCTGACGGTCCAGTTCTTCTGGGAGGTCCAGAAGATCATGGCGCCGGACGGGGTGCTGGCCGCCAACACCTACTGCAACACCAAGCGTTACGACCGGGAGTCGGCCACCTACCAGGCGGTCTTCGGCCCCTTCTTCAACCTGAAGAAGTTCTGGAAGAACACCCGGGTGGTCATCGCCGAGCAGGACGGCCTGCCGTCCGAGGAGGCCCTCGCCCAAAACGCGAAGCTGCTCCAGAAGAAATTCGCCCGCTTCGGCATCGAAACTTCCTGGCTGCTGCCGCTCTTCTCCACCGAGGTGGACTGGGACGAGCGGGCCCCCACCTTGAACGATCAATTTCTCCCCTTCTAGGGGTTTAGCTCTCTCGCATTCCGACCACCGGCTGACGCCCCGGCCCCGCTACGCTCCCGCGATGCGGTCGCCGGCGCCTGCTTGCCGGCTTTCTGCTTCTTGACACCCCCCTACCTTGGCGGTAAGCATACTGCATGCAGCCTTAAGCCCTGAATTCCCGGAAGGAGATTGCGGATGGTGAGATTGTTGGTAGCCCTGCTCCTGGCGAGCGTCCTTTTGTTCGGTTGTTCCGGTTCGGGGGGGCAGACGGTCTCCCTGACCGAAGTGAGGGTCACTCCCGCCTCCCCCACCCTGGCCCCCGGCACCACGACCACCTTCCGGGCCACCTCCGTCTATTCCAACGGCAACATGGTGGACGATACCTCCCTCGCCACCTGGAGCTCCTCCAATCCCGCGGTCGCCACCGTCAACGCGAACGGCGTCGCCACCGCCATCAGCGCCGGGACCACCACCATCAGCGCGACCCGCTCGGGGGTCACCGGGACCACCATCCTTACCGTGGCCGCCATCCAGAGCATCTCGGTCACCCCCGCCACCCAGGTCGGGATCGTCGGCACCACCCAGCAGTTCCGGGCCACCGCCACCCTCACCAACGGCGCCACCCAGGACGTGACCAGCCAGGTCACCTGGAGCTCGTCGAACCCCTCGCTGGCCACCGTCGCCTCGACCGGGGTGACGAGCGCGCTCGCGGTGGGGCCGGTCACCGTGACCGCCACCTCCGGCACGGTCAGCGGGAGCGCCACCCTCAACGTGGTGACCGTCACCTCGCTCGCCATCGCGCCCTTGGCCTCCACCGCGGATCTCGGGACCCCCGTGCAGTTCACCGCCACCGGGACCCTCTCCAACGGCGGCACCAGCGACATCACCACCCTGGTCACCTGGGGCTCGTCGGACCAGACGGTGGCCACCGTCAACACGGTAGGGGCCGTCACCGGGGTCAACGCCGGGACCGCCACCATCACCGCCTCCTTCCCGGGGGTGGCCGGCGCGAGCACGACCCTCACCGTCCTCCCCCCCACCTCGCTGACCGTCACTCCCGCCAACGTGAGCCTGGTGGCGGGGAGCACCCGGCAGTTCACCGCTACCGGCGGGTTCGCGGACGGGACCACCCGCGACCTGACCTCGCTGGCCAGCTGGAGCTCGTCGGCCCCCACCGTGGCGACCGTCAGCAACGTCTCCGGCAGCCGGGGAACCGCCACGGCGCTTTCCAACGGCACCGCGGTGATCAGCGCCAGCGTGGCGGGGGTGGTCGGGTCGACCACGCTCACCGTGAGGACGCTCAGCTCGATCACGGTGACCCCCGCCAGTCCGACCGTGTCCGTCGGCTCCTCCCTGCAGCTGACCGCCACCGGGACCTTCTCCGACAACAGCACCCAGGACCTCACCAACCAGGTCGCCTGGAGCTCCTCCCTCTCCAGTGTCGCCCCGGTCAGCAACGTCTCCGGCACCAAGGGGGTCGTCATCGGCCAGGCCCAGGGGTCCGCGGTGATCACCGCGAGCTTCCCGCAGGCAGCCGGGGCGGTGAGCGGCTCGACCACGGTCAACGTGCAGAAGGGGCAGACCGTCGCCAGTAACGAGGCCTTCGTCACCAACTCCGGGACCGCCTTCCTGTCGGCGGTCGACCTGGTCGGCAACTCGGTGCTCTCCAACATCCTGGTCGGCGGGGCCCCCCAGGGGGTGGCGCTCAACACGAGCAGCCGGCTCGCCTACGTCGCCAACAATAACAACGGCACGGTTTCCGTGGTCAACATCGACTCCGGCGCGGTGGTCGACACGGTGGCCGTCGGGTCGGGGCCGTGGGGGGTGGCGGTCAACAGCGGGACCAACCGCGTCTACGTCTCCAACCAAAGCGGCACGGTGTCGGTCATCGACGGTACCACCGACACGGTGGTGGCCACCATCCCGGTCGGGACTTCCCCGCGTAACCTGGCGCTGAACGCGGGGACCAGCCGCCTCTACGTGGCGAACTTCGGCTCCAACACCGTCTCGGTGATCAGCACCGCCACCAACCAGGTAGTGGGCACCATCAATGTCGGGCTGGGGCCGGTGGACGTGGCGGTCAATTCCGCCGCCAGCCTCGTCTACGTCGCCAACAGCTTCGGCTCCACCGTCTCGGTGATCAGCACCGCCACCGGCAACGTGGTGAGCACCATCCCGGTCGGCAACAATGCCCAGGGGATCGCCTTCGACCCCACCTCCGCCAGGCTCTACGTGACGCTCGGGAGCACCAACCAGCTGGTGGTGGCCGACACGGGGAGTAACGCCGTGGTGGCCACTATCCCGGTCGGGACCGGCCCGCGCGGGGTGGCGGTCCGCCCTTCCACCGGGAGGGTTTACGTGGCCAACTTCGGGAGCAGCTCGCTGTCGGTGGTGAACACCACCACCAACTCGGTGGTTTCGACAGTCACCGGGGTGACGGGGGCCGCCCAGGTAGCCGTCATGCCGTAGTTCCTTCCCGCAAGCTTCTCATGAATCACCCGGGCCGACGGGATTTAAGCCGCGCCCGGGTTATGCCGATAAGGAATAAACGGTTGACTTTTCGTTGTATAGTATATATACAAAAATCCATATATAGTTTTTGCTGGATCTGTACGGCTGCGACAGGGAGGTTGCGGTGAATAAATACCTTGTGCTGCTGAGCGTTACGCTCTGGGGAATGGCTGCCGTTCCCGTCTACGCGGAGAGTGTCACCCTGCGGGAGGCGGTGGGGCGCGCCCTGGAGAACAACCATCATCTGAGGGCGGCGGCCCGTGAAGAGGGGGCGGCCCGCGAATCGGTCGCCGTCAGCCGGAGCCGCTACCTGCCCCGGCTCTATCTCGACAGCGGGGTGGCGCTCTCCACCACGCCGAGCACCGTCTTCATGATGAAGCTCAATGAGGGACGGATCAACCCGGGGAGCGACTTTACCGCCGACCGTCTCAACCACCCCGACCCCCGGGCCGATTTCGCCACCACGCTGACCCTGGACCAGCCGCTGCTCGACTTCGGCATCTCCACCGGCGTGGACGTGGCCGCCAAGGAGGCCGAGGGGGCCGCGCTGCGGGCCGGCGAGGGGCGGGAGGAGATCGCCTTCCGGGTGAGCCTCGCCTACTTCGAGGTGCTCAGGGCCCGGGCCTACAACGACATCGCCGCCCTGGCGGTGGCCGACGCCCGGGAACACGAGCGGCTGGCAAGTGTCCGGGAGCGGGACGGGCTGGGGCTCAAGTCGGATACCCTGCGGGCGGCCACCGCGCTCTCGGAGGCCGAGCAGCGGCTGATGAGCGCCCGGAACAACCTCACCATCGCCCGCCTGAGGCTGAACCTCCTGGCGGGCGGCAAGGAGGGGGAGGAGCTCGACGCCGGGGGGGCTTCGGGGCTCGCCGCGCCGGCCGCCGGGAAGGACGACCTGGTGCTTTTGGCCCAGCGCAGCCGCCCGGACCTGGCGGTGGCCAGTAACGCCGTCCAGTTGGGGGAGCTCGGGGTGCGCCAGGCCAAGGAGGCCTACCTCCCGACCGTGCACGCCCAGGCGAGCTACCAGGTCAACGACCGCTCCCTCCCGCTCGGCTACGACAACGACTCCTGGACGGTGGGGGTGAGCCTTCGCTGGGAGATCTTCGACGGCTTAAGCCGCTCCCACGAGCGCTCCCGCGCCGAGCTGAAACGGGAGGCGGCGGCCGAGCTTCTCGAGAACGGGCGGCGCGAGGCGGCGGTCCAGGTGAAGGAGAGCCTGTTGAGGCGCCAGGAGGCGGAGCTGCGGCTCGCCTCGGCGCAGGGGGCGGTCCGGGCGGCGGAGGAGGGGATGCGCCTCATCACCCTGCGCTTCCAGAACGGGCTTTCTTCGATGGTGGAGCTCCTCGATGCGGAGGCGGCGCTCAACGGGGCGCGGGCCAACCTTATCGAGGTGGAGAACGGACTGCAGGTATCCTCCGCGGAGGTGTACTTCAGGGCAGGGGTTTTGGTTAAGGAGGTCATGAAATGAGAGCAAGCCGGCTGACGATCCTGGCACTCGTGCTGGTGACGGCTTTGGGATGTGGCAAGAAAGAGGAGCACGCGGCGCAGAGCGCCCCGCCGGTGGTACGGGGGGTGACGCTGACCGCGGTGGCGGCCGAGGGTATCCCGGAGGTCACCGAGGCGGTGGGGACGGTGAAGGCCAAAACCTCGGCGGTGATCTCCGCGCGGGTATCGGGAAGCGTCACCGGGGTCTACGCCCGCGAGGGGGACCGGGTCGGCAAGGGTAAGCTTTTGGCCGCCATCGAGGCCGCCGAGACCGGGGCCGCCGCGGCCGGGGCCGCCTACGGCGTCGACGAGGCCTCCCGCGCGCTGGAGGAGGCCCGCTCCCGCAAGAGGCTCGCCGACGCGACCTTCGAGCGCTACCGCAAGCTCTTCACCGAGCAGGCCCTGACCCGCCAGGAGTTCGAGGTCCGCCAGTCCGAGAAGGAGGTGGCCGCCGAAGGGGTGGCGCGGGCCGAGGCGAGGCTTAAGCAGGCCACCGAGGCCTCCCGGGCGGCCGGGGCGGTGGCCGGCTACGGGAAGGTGACCGCCCCCATCGCGGGGGTGGTGCTGGCCAAGCAGGTCGAGCCGGGGCAGACCGTCTTCCCCGGTACCCCACTCTTCACGGTGGAAGGGGACGGGGGGTACCGGCTCGAGGTGGCGGTACCCGAGGCGCTCCTCGGGAGGATCAAGGCGGGCGACGTGGTCGGCATCGCGGTCGAGGGGGCTCCCTCCACGGGCCGGGTCTCCGAGGTGGTCCCCTTGGTGGACCCCTCCAGCCGCACCTTCACCGCCAAGGTGGAGCTCTCGGGGAAGGGGCTCAGGTCGGGAGCCTACGGCAAGGCGCTTTTGAAGACCGGGTCGCGGCAGGGGATCGCGGTTCCCGCCGCCGCGGTGGTGGAGCGCGGCTCCCTCACCTCGGTCTGGGTGGTCGGCCCCGACAGCATCGCGCGCTTAAGGCTCGTGAAGCTCGGTAACCGGGTGGGCGACCGGGTGGAGGTCATCTCGGGCCTCAGCGCCGGGGACAAGGTGGTTACCGCGGGTATCGAGAAGCTCTCGGACGGGGCGAAGATCGAGTAAGAGCTGTTCCCGTCCAGCTCGCCTCGAGCTCCCTCTCCTCCAAGGAGAGGGGGAGGGTGAGGATGGGTTGCCGGCACAGAGAAACGCAGGGCCCGGTCCCGGGCTACAGCGGAGAGACGCATGGAAAAGCTTGGTTTGGCGGGGCGGATCGCCCGCACCTTCATAGATTCGAAATTGACGCCGCTCATCGTGGCCGCCTCGCTGCTCTTGGGGCTCTACTCGGTGCTGGCGACCCCGCGCGAGGAGGAGCCGCAGATCGTGGTCCCGATGGTGGACCTCTACCTCCCGATGCCGGGGGCGACCCCCAAGGAGGTCGAGGAACGCCTGGTGATCCCCTACGAGAAGAAGATCTGGGAGATCAAGGGGGTGGAGTACCTCTACTCGGCCTCCCGCCCCGGGATGGGCATCGTGACCGTCCGCTTCCTGGTCGGCGAGAACATGGAAGCGTCGCTGGTCAAGCTCTACAACAAGGTGATGTCCAGCCGGGAGATCCTCCCCCCGGGCGCGGGCGAGCCGCTGGTGGTCCCGAAATCGATCGACGACGTCCCCATCCTGACCCTCACCCTCTGGTCGGACCGCTACGATCCCGGCGCGATCAGGAGGGTGGCCCAGGAGCTGAGGGACGACCTCGAGAAGACCGACAACGTGGCGGAGACCGAGATCAAGGGGGGGCTCCCCCGCGAGCTCAAGGTGAACCTCGACGGCACCAGGCTCTCCTCCTACGGCCTCTCCCCCGGGGCGGTGATGGGGGCCATCGAGAAGGCCAACCTGGCCAGGCGCGCGGGTGCGGTCTCCGCCGGCAACCGGGAATACACCCTCGACGCCGGGGGCTTCGTCTCCGACGCCGCCTCCGCCCGCCGCCTCGTGGTGGCGGTCAAGGACGGCCGCCCGGTCTATCTCGGCGAGGTGGCCACCGTCACCGACGGGGTGCAGGAGCCGACCAACTACGTCTTCTTCGGGCTCGGCCCGGCCGCCGCCCAGAAGGGGATCACCGGCGGGCGCGGCGACTACCCGGCGGTCACCATCTCGATCGCCAAGCGTAAAGGGGCCAACGCCACCTGGGTGGCCGAGGATCTCCTGAAACGGGTGGAGTTCCAGAAGGGGAGGATCATCCCCTCCGAGATGAAGGTCACCGTGACCAGGAACTACGGGGAGACCGCCAAGGAGAAGAACAACGAGCTCCTCTTCCACATGTTCCTGGCCGCCATCTCGGTCACCATCCTGATCGCCATCTTCATGGGGTGGCGGGCCGGTGCGGTGGCCGCCATCGCCATCCCGGTGACGCTGGCCTTGACCATGTTCATCTTCAACCGGATCGGCTACACGCTGAACCGGATCACCCTCTTCGCGCTGATCTTCTCGATCGGTATCCTGGTGGACGACGCCATCGTGGTGGTGGAGAACATCCACCGCTACTTCACCACCACCAGGCTGCGGCCGCTGGAGGCCTCGGTCAAGGCGGTGGACGAGATCGGCAACCCGACCATGCTCGCCACCCTGGCGGTCATCGGCTCCATCCTCCCGATGGGGTTCGTGGGGGGGCTCATGGGCCCCTACATGCGCCCGATACCGGTCGGCGCCTCGATGGCGATGCTCTTCTCGCTGCTGATCGCCTTCATCGTCACCCCCTACTTCGCCTACCGCTTCATGAAGGGGGAGTCGCACTTCCAGGTGGACGCCCCCCCCGAGGAGAGCCGGATGACCGGCTTCTACCGCAAGGTGATGGGGACCCTGATCCACAACAGGAAGGTCCGCTACAGCTTCCTGTCGCTGGTGGTGGTCCTGCTCCTTCTCTCCTGCTCGCTCATCTACTTCAAGGCGGTCACCGTCAAGATGCTCCCCTTCGACAACAAGAGCGAGCTGCAGCTGATCGTGGACACGCCGGAGGGGACCACCCTGGAGGAGACCGCGCGGCTGGCGGCCGAGATGGGGGACGCCCTCCGCAAGGTGCCTGAGGTGACCGACTTCGAGAGCTACGTGGGGATCTCCTCCCCCTTCAACTTCAACGGCCTGGTCCGCCACTACTACCTCCGCAAGGGGCCGACGGTGGCCGAGATCCAGGTCAACCTGGTCGGCAAGGATGAGCGAAAGGAGCAGTCGCACGACATCGCCCGCCGCATCCGCCCGACCCTGAAGGCGATCGCCGACCGCTACGGCGCGCGGCTAAAGGTCGCCGAGATCCCCCCTGGCCCGCCGGTCCTCTCCACCCTGGTGGCGGAGGTCTACGGCCCCGACCAAAAGAGCCGGGTGGAGATCGCCCAGAAGGTGAAGAAGATCTTCGCCTCCACCAACGGTGTCGTGGACACCGACTGGTACCAGGAGGACGACCAGCCGAGCATCCGCTACCAGGTGGACCGGGAGAAGGCGGCCCTTTCCGGGGTCGATCCCGACCAGGTGGTGAAGACGCTGCAGGCGGCGGTGGGGGGAGCCCAGGCTGGCCTCATGCACGTTGCGACCGAGAAGGAGCCGGTACTGATCGACGTCCGCCTCCCGGTCGGCTCGCGAAACGACCTCTCCTCGCTCTCCTCCCTCTACCTCCCCGGGGCCCGCGGCAACGTCCCGCTCTCCGAGCTCGTCAAGGTGGTGAAGGGGGTGGACGACAAGTCGCTCTACCGGAAGAACCTGAAGAGCGTGGTCTACGTCACCGGCGACGTGGCGGGTGTCATCGAGGCGCCGGTCTACGCCATCCTCAAGATGCAGAAGGAGATCGATAAGATCCCGCTCCCCGGCGGCTACCACATCGAGCAGCGGGCGGCGAGCCAGCCCTGGAACGAGGAGCGCCCCGGCATCAAGTGGGACGGCGAGTGGCACATCACCTACGAGGTCTTCCGCGACCTCGGTGCCGCCTTCGCCGCGGTCATGGTCCTCATCTACGTGCTGGTGGTCGCCTGGTTCCGCGACTTCACGACCCCGCTCGTCATCATGGCCCCGATTCCGCTCACCCTGATCGGCATCCTCCCGGGGCACGCGCTGATGGGGGCCTTCTTCACCGCCACCAGCATGATCGGCTTCATCGCGCTCGCCGGGATCATCGTCCGGAACTCGATCATCCTGATCGACTTCGCGGAGCTTAGGCGCCGCGAGGGGATGCCGCTCGACGAGGCGATCATCGACGCCGGCGCGGTCCGCTTCCGCCCCATGCTCCTGACCGCGGCGGCGGTCGTGGTGGGAAGCTTCGTGATCCTCTTCGACCCGATCTTCCAGGGGCTCGCGCTCGCCATGATGTGCGGCGAGATCGCCTCCACCACCCTTTCCAGGATCACCATCCCGATCCTTTACTACCTGGTGGAGTCCTGGAAGGAGAAGAAACGGAAAAAGGCAGAAACGGCGTAACATTAAGAGCTATGTGGTTGAGTTATGCATGCTTTTAAGATTAATATATCGAGATGCCGCGATGGCAATGACTGACAACCCGCGGTTCGAGTCAGTACTCGACCCCGGCAATGTGGAGAGAGCATGTTCTGGAGCAAGAAAGAGGCTGTTCAAAGTGAGGGGATGTCGGTTTCCGAAGCGGTGGCCACCGAGGCGGAGGCCCTGTACCGGTCGGGCAAGATGCACTGCGCCGAGGCGGTCCTGAGCGCGGTGAAAAACCGCTTCGCCCCCCACGTTTCCGACGAGGTAGTGCGGATTGCCGCCGGGTTCGGCGGCGGTTCGGGGGCCGGCTGCATCTGCGGCGCGGTCTCCGGCGGCACCATGGCCCTTGGCCTGGTGATGGAAGGGAACAAGAAGGCGGTGGCCGCCAAGACCCGCGAGCTGCACGAATGGTTCAAAGGGGAGTACCGGGTCACCTGCTGCAAGGTGCTGACCGCCAAGGGTAAAAGCGGCTGCGTCGACCTCACCTCCCGGGTGGCCGGCAAGATCGCCGAGATGCTGGACGAAAACTAGCCCCTGCCCGGACCGGTGGATGGGCAAGCGGGCCGCAAGGCCCCTGCAAGCGGGGAGGACGGCGGCCGCCGTTTTCCCCAAAAGGAGAAAGACGATGTACATAGACAGAGCGCTCAGACTGATGGCCGGCTTCTTCACCCTGCTCTCGCTGGCTCTGGCCCACTACCACGATCCCCGCTGGCTGTGGTTCACCGCCTTCGTCGGCCTGAACCTCTTCCAGTCCGGCTTCACCAACTGGTGCCCGGCCATGGCGATCCTGGCCAAGCTCGGCGTTCCCAAGCAGCCGAAGGCATCGTGCGGTAAATGAGCCGGCGGATCCGGATCATCTGCGACAACACGGCAGGGGCCCTGGCCGGGACCCTCGGTGAGCACGGTTTCGCCGCCCACATCGAGGCGGACGGCGAGTCGATCCTGTTCGACACCGGCGGCGGCCACACGCTCTTGCACAACGCCCAGCGGATGAACCTGGACCTGCGCGCGGTGGGGGAGGTGATCCTCTCCCACGGCCATTACGACCATGCGGGGGGGCTTTGGCCCCTTCTGCAGAGCACGGGAGGAAAGCGGGTGCTCGCCCACCCGAAGGTCTTCACCCGCCGCTACTCGCTGCGGGAGGGGGTCTGCCGCTCGGTCGGCATCCCGTACCCGGAGGAGTTCCTGGCCGGGATGGGGGCGAGCTTCTCGTACAGCGAGGATTTCCGGGAGATCGCCCCCGGCATTTACCTGACCGGCGAGGTTCCCCGCGTCACCTCCTTCGAGGAGGGTGACCGCGGCCTCTTCTGCGACGAGGAGGGGTGCCACCCGGACCCTGTGCCGGACGACCAGTCGCTGGTGGTGAAGACCGCCAAGGGGCTCCTCCTGATCCTGGGGTGCTGCCACGCCGGGGTCATCAACACGGTGGAACACGCGCGGCAAAAGAGCGGCGTGGACCGGGTCTACGCCGTGATCGGCGGCTGCCACCTCTCCTTCTGTTCCCAGAGCCAGATCGACGAGACCGTGCGGGCGCTCAAGGGGTACGGCGTCAAGAAGATCTGCGCCGGGCACTGCACCGGCTTCGACGCCTCCGCCCGCCTCGCCCGCGAGTTCCCCGCCTCCTTCCGCCCCGCCCAGGTAGGCTACACCATCGAGTGGTGACGGCTGCGGCCAGAATGCTCGCCCCTTATTCGTGCTAGCTTGCGCTCTTCTTCTACTTCCCCTCCCCTCCCCTTCGTGGGGAGGGCGGGGGGGGAGGATGGGGGCCCGAATGCTTCCCGGTGAAGTTGCCCGGCCGGAAGAGCCTCTTGGCCTTGCCATGACGCCGGGAACGTGCTATCAGGGGCAGTCCTTTTTTCATCATGAACAAAACGGAGGTTTCCCCTCGATGAAGTGGTTTCCCAAGCCGACCCTGGTCCCGGCTTTTGCCATCCTGCTGCTCTCCTCCTCGCTCGCCTTCGCCTCCGGTGTCACCAATTTGACCTCCACCGATGCCAAGTCGCTTTTGGCCCGCAACCCGAAGATCTACGTGCTGGACGTCCGCACCCCGGAAGAGTACCGGCAGGCCTACCTCAAGGGCTCCCACCTGATCCCGCTCGGCGAGCTCGAGCGCCGGGTCGCCGAGGTGCCGCGCCAGAAGCCGGTCCTCGTCTACTGCTCGGTCGGGCAGCGCTCCCTGGTGGCCGCCCAGTACCTGGCATCCCGCGGCTACAAGGAGATCTACCAGATCTCGGACGGGCTGATCGGCTGGTACCGGAAGGGGTACCCGATCGAGCGCGGCCGCTGACGGCCGGCAAACCGGGGCCCTTGCCCCGGTATCTCCACGGTGGCTGCCGTTTCGCCGACGGCTGAAATCCACCCGTCCCCCCTTGCCAAAGGGGGGGACGGCAGGGCCGGCTTCCCCCTGTTCACCCCGGTTCACCCCCCCCTCACGTCGACTCCCCCCGCTTTCCCCACGCCCCGCCGCCACGGTACCGCCGGTAAAATCTGGTAAACTCTGCTTAATGACCTTATCGCTCAAGCTCTGCAAATATTTCCCGATAAGCCAAGGGAAAGGTAGTGTTGGGTGGAGGTGTGATGGGCACGGAATGTGAAAATTTCACCAATGTGCTGATGGAGCAGGTAGGCTCCGGCATCGTCTTTTTGGATGCGCACGGCAAGGTCGCTCTGATCAACCGCAAGGCCGAGGAGGTCCTCAAGGTGGACCGCGACGAGGTGCTCGGCAAGCGGGTCGACATGCTCCCCTTGCGCACCGCGATCTACCGCGTGCTGAGCGAGAATTCCCACGACGAGCCGGCCGAGCTCAGCGTGGACGGTTCGGTGGTGCTGGTCCGCTCGTCGTCGGTCCGGACCGGCAACGGCTGGGGCGAGTTCTTCGAGATCCGCGACATCACCTCCGAAAAACGGGAAAAACGGGAGCGTGAGGAGTTCGTGGCCATGATGACCCACGACCTCAAGTCCCCCCTCACCGTCATCATGGGATACGTGCAGGCGCTTTTGGGGGAGGTCCCCGGCAAGGTCGACCCTTCGCTGCTGATGTTCATCAAGGAGATGGACAAGAGCTCCAAGAAGATGCTCTCCATGATCGAGGACGTGCTGGACGCCTACCGGCTGGAGGCGGGGCTTTTGCAGATCGACCGGCAGCCGTGCAACGTGCAGGCGCTTTTGGAGGGGTGCTGCAACGACGGCGCCCGCGAGGCGGTGGTCCACGGTTCCTCCTTCCTGAGCGAGATCTGCGAGGGGATCCCCCCGCTCAACGTGGATGCCAAGCAGATCGCCCGGGTCTTCGCCAACCTGATCGGCAACGCCGTCAAGTTCACCCCCCGCCGCGGGACCATCAGGGTCTCCAGCGAGGTGCAGGACCAGTACCTGGTGGTCGAGGTGGAGGACACCGGCATCGGCATCCCGGCCGAAGAGGTCCCCCGCATCTTCAACAAGTACTTCCGCGCCTCGGGCGCCCAAGGGTTCAAGGGGACCGGGCTCGGGCTCACCATCTCCAAGGCCATCGTGGAGGCGCACGGCGGGAGCATCGGGGTGGAGAGCGCGGCCGGGAAGGGGAGCCGCTTCTTCGTCTTGCTCCCCATCGAAACCCAGCTCCCCGAAGAGACTAAAGTTTCCGCCGGGGGAGCCGAATAGCGTTCATGAAAATGTTCGAGATTCCCGGGGGCACCGCCGCCCCGGGTATTCCATAAAGCCCCCGCAGCGGGAGGCACCAACACCAAGGAGGAAACCATGGGCAACGTACTGATCGTCGACGATTCATCCACTATGAGAAAGATCATCTCCCGCAGCCTTCGCCAGGCCGGGCTCCAGGTTGACGATATCTACGAGGCCGGCGACGGTATCGAGGGGCTCGCCGCCATGGAGGGAAAAAGCATCAGCCTCATCCTCTCCGACATCAACATGCCGAACATGGACGGGCTGGAGTTCATCAAGGCGGTCCGGGCCAAGGGGGTCAAGGTCCCCATCGTCATGATCACCACCGAGGGGGGCGAGGACATCCTCAAGGAGGCGATCAACAACGGCGCGAGCGACAGCATCAAGAAGCCGTTCACCCCTGACCAGCTGAACGAGAAGCTGGGAGGGCTGTTATGATGGCCCTCAACCAGGAGATAGCCGAGAGCACCCGGTTGAGCGAGGCTGACCTGGCAGGTTACGTGATCAACGCCACCAAGGAGGTCTTCAACACCATGGTGATGATGGCCCTCGAGGACAGCTACCCCCTCAAGGAGCCGGTTACCTCGTTCCACTGCTCGGTCACCGGCATGGTCGGGCTGGCCGGGACCTACACCGGCATCCTCTCCATCCACTGTCCCCGGTCCTTCGCCTTGAGGATCACCTCCAACATGCTCGGCATGGACGTGGAGGAGGTCGGCGAGGACGTCAACGACGCCCTGGGGGAGATCGCCAACATGCTCGGCGGCTACGTGAAGCAGATCCTCTCCAAGGGGGGGCTCGACATCAACCTCTCCATCCCGACCGTCATCGCCGGGGAGGATTACACCATCAACTCCATGTCCGACAGCGACTGCGTCGTCATCCCCTTCACCAACGAGAACGAGCGGTTCCTGGTGGGACTCAAGCTGCACAAGGAAGGTTAGCCGGAAGTCACCATGGCCGCTTTTGAGAAACTCCAATCGATGCTGGACGCCGCCATGAGGCAGGCGGGCGAGGAGAGCAGCATGCTCCTCGGCCAGAACCTGACCGTGGGGCCGTCCGACGTGCTGAACACCGACCGCAAGAGCTACCTGGCCGGCGAGGACGGGGCCATCTACGTGGTCGGCGTCGAGTCGCGCGAGGCCTACCCCGGCTTCTTCCACCTGATCTTCTCCCTGGGCGACGCCATCGTCATGAGCTCCATCCTGCTCGGCATCCCGGGCCCCCGCATCCAGGAGAAGAAGCGGCTGAGCATCCAGGAACCGGACGACGTGGACGCCTTCGGCGAGATCGCCAACCAGATCATCGGCTCCTTCAACACGGTCTTCCAGCCCAAACTCCCCGACAAGGTGCACTTAAAGCTCCTCTCGCCGCAGAAGTACATCCCGGACGTCGACGAGCTCACCGACCAGGCCCCCTTCCCGGACGGCCCGTACCTCATGTACCGCGCCCCGCTGGAGATCCCCGGCTACGACATGTACCGGCTGGACATCATGATCCCCCCGGCGCTGGCCAACCTCTTCGATCCCCAGCCGGAGGAGGCGCCGGTGGAAGCCGCCGCGGTCGAGGAGGCCGAGGAGGCCCCGGCGGCCGCCCCCGAGCTTCCCCCCTGCGTCCTCGTGCTCGGCGACGACGACGTGCGGCGCGAGATCATGGACGGGCTCTCCCCCGAGGGGTTCACCCTGGTGGACGCCCCGCTGGGGGCCGACCTCCCCGAGCTCTTCGCCGACGGCAACGTCAAGGTGGCGGTGGTCTCGCTCAAGCGGACCTTCGACCGCGACCTGGCCATCTGCAAAAGGCTCGCCCCCATGATCAAGCGCTGCGGCGGCTCCCTCCTCCTCTGCGCCCCCGAGTGGACGAAGAGCGCGGTCCTCAAGGCGCTCAAGGCGGGCGCCCGCGACATCCTCATGCAGCCGCTCGACGCGAGCGAGCTGAAACTCAAGGTGGGTAAGGTCCTCCACTGCTAGCGCGAGTCAAAAAAACACCTCCCCCGCGGAGGTTTTTTTGACTTCGCCCGCCGCCGGCCGCTCCCCGCCACCCGCGCCCTCCAGCCGACCGCAGGAAATACCGCCGTTTTCACCCCGTCACCCGCCTTTTTTACCGCGGGTGGGAGCCCCCCGCATCCCCGCGGCGGAGGCCGGCCCGTTCGGCATGGCTTTTGCCTAACCCATTCCCATGACCTCTCCCCCCCGTACACGCTCCGCTCTCCGGCTCGCCTTCGCGGCGATCCTCGTCGCCGCGCTCCCCCTGGCGGCCCAGGCGCAGGACAACCGTCTGCGCAGGGTACGGGTCATCCCCCACCCCGGCTCCTCCACGGTCCGGCTCTTCTTCCAGGATCCCCCCGAGTACCGGGTCTCCACCCTCCCGGGACGGGTGGTCATCGAGGTCACCGGGGCCGACGCCCCCCCCTTCAAACGGTTCCGCTCCTACAGCGACGGCCACCTCTCCGGCATCGTCGTCACCCCCCGCTACCACGGGGTGACGGTCACCATCAGGACCCGGGAGAACGATCCCGGCGTACGGGCGGTGGCGCTCGCCGATCCCTCCGTCCTCTCCGTGGAGGTGGGGCCCTCCGCGAAGAAGGTGGCGCTCTCCCCCGACATCCTGCCGGGGCGCGAGCCGATCCTGGCCGGCATCCAGGAGTTCGTGAAGAACTACCAGCTCCCTTACCGGACCGCGCTCCCCTTCGCCCCTACCGACGCGAAGCTCCTGGCCGGGCAGCTCTCCGCCGACGAGGTGAAGCTCTTCCAGCAGGCGGAGGGGCTCCTCTACCGCGAGCGGGCCGCCGAGGCGCTGGAGATCTTCAACGGCTTCGTGGCCCGGGGGAACACCGCCGTCAAGGCGCTCGCCTCCTACCGGCTGGGCGAGGCGCTCCTCCTGCTCGACCGGGTGCCGGAGGCCCTGGCGAGCTTCAGGCAGGGGGAGGCCCTCTGGCCGGCCTACCTGGAGAACGCCCCCGGCATCGCCCTTGGCTACGCCGAGGCCCGGGCCCGCGGCGGGGACTTCGCGGGGGGGCGCGCCCAGCTCTCCCGGCTGGTCCAGGCCTTGAACGGGACGGTCTACGCCCCGCCGCTATTGGACCGGCTGGCCCAGATGTACGAGCGCCACCGCGACGGGGAGGCCGCGCTCGCCATCTACCGGACGCTGGCGGTCCACGCGGACGGGACGGTGGCGGCCACCCGGGCCCGCATGAAGCTTGCCGACCGGGACATGTTCACCGTCCCCCGTGAGAGTTACCCCGCCCTGCTCGAACGCTACCAGGCCGTGTACCGCGCCCCCGGCGACCTCGCCGTGCGCGACGAGGCGCTCTTCAAGATCGCGCTCCTGAAGGCCCTCTACGGCGCCCCCCGCGGCGCGCTGGAGGCCGCGGTCAACTACGACACCTGCTACCCCCGCGGCATCTTCTCGACGGTGGTCAAGAAGATGCGCGAGGAGCTCCTCCTCCCGGTCTACCGCGAGCTCTACGCCGCCAAGGATTCCGCGGCGCTCGCCAAGCTCGCCGTCGACAACCGGGAGCTCCTCTGCCGCTGCTTCACCGATCCCGACTTCGCCCCCCGGCTGGCCGACGCCTTCCGGAGCGCAGGGATGCTGACCAAGGAGCTGGAGATCTTCCCGGACCTGGCCGACCGCAACTGGGCGGCCTCCTCCGCCCCCTTCCTGGTCTCCCGCATCGTCGAGGACGCCCTCGCCCTGGGGAATCAGACCCTCGCCCAGGCCGCGGCCCGCGAGTACCTCGCCCGCTTCCCCGGCGGGGCCTACGGCGGGAGGGTCCGCGAACAGCTGGCCCGCATGGCCTACGACAAGGGGAACCTCAAGGAGGTGGCGGCGGAGCTCGCCTTCCTCGCCAAGGGTGGCAAGGCGGAGTTCCCCGAGAGCGACTACTACCTCGGGAAGGCCCAGGTGGCGGCCGGCGACCAGCGCGGCGCGCTGCAGTCGCTCTCCCGCTTCGTGGCCCGGGTCCCCGACAGCTCACCGCTGGCCCTGGACGGCCTTTTCGTCCTGGCCGGCGCCCAGAGCTCCCTCAAGGAGTTCGCCGGCGCCCTGGCCAGCTACCGCCGCGGGGTGAAGCTCGCCAAGGGGGAGGACGCCGACCAGTTCCTCTACAAGATGGGGGAGCTGCACCTCAGGCTCAACCAGGTGCGCGAGGCGCGCGAGGCCTGGGAGCAGGTGGCCGCCAGGGGGGGAGGGGGGACCTGGGGGAAACTGGCGGTCGAGGCGCTAAACGACCTCAAGTGGCGGCTCAAGATCGCCGGCGAGCTCCCCTGAATCCTGTCAAAAATATGACCCGGACGGCCGGGAAAGGTCGCAAAACCGGCATCTTCCGGCTGGTACGGCTTTTGCTGGACCCCCTGCAGCACCCAAGGAGGCAGACACCATGCCCGTCAACAGTTTATTCGGCAGCACCATCGACCTGCTCGGCAAGACCCTCGACCTGAGGGCCAAAAGGCAGATCCTCATCTCCGCCAACCTGGCCAACGTGGAGACCCCGGGGTACACCCCATCGGACGTCTCCTTCGAGTCGGAGCTAAAGAGCGCCCTTACCAAAGGGAGCATCGACACCCCGCCCGCCAACCCGCGCCACATCCCGCTTCGCCACGGGGCGCAGGCCCTGGAGGCGGTGCAGGGTACGGTGGTGCAGGGGCCCGACACCAACGCCGGCCTCGACGGCAACGGGGTGGAGATGGAGAGCGAGATGAGCCGTCTGGCCGAGAACCAGATCATGTACAACGCCTCGGTGCAGCTCTTGACCAAGAAATTCGAGATGATGAAGCAGGCGATAAGGGGAACCCTCTAAATGGACTTTTTCTCGTCGATGGACATCAGCGCCTCCGCTCTCAGCGCCGAGCGGACCAGGATGAACCTGATCTCTTCCAACCTTGCCAACGCCAACTCCACCCGCACCGCGGAAGGGGGGCCCTACCGCCGCCGGGACGCGGTCTTCACCGCCACCCCGGCCCCCGGCTCCTTCGGGGCGGCGCTCGGGCGCGCGACCCAGGCGAGGAGTGTCGCGGTCACCAACATCGTGGAGGACCAGAACCCTCCCCGCCTGCAGTACGAGCCGAACAACCCGGACGCCGACGCCAAGGGCTACGTCGCCTATCCCAACGTCAACGTGGTCGAGGAGATGGCCGACATGATCTCGGCCAGCCGCAGCTACGAGGCGAACATCACCGCCACCAACGCCGCCAAGAGCATGGCGATCAAGACCCTCGACATCGGTCGCTAAGGAGGAAGATAGATGCAGATCACCGGTATTGAAGGGGTAGGGGGAGGGGTCTCCCAGGCGTTTCCGGTCAAGCAGGCGGAGAGTGCCGCCGGCAATCCCACCGTCGGCTTCGGTCAGCTGATGGAGGATATGATGAGCAAGGTGGACGGCCTCCAAAAGAGCGCCGACCACTCCATCCAGAGCCTCGCCACCGGCGAGAGCAAGGGGCTGCACGAGGTGATGCTCGCGGTCGAGAAGGCGAGCGTCTCCTTCCAGTTCCTGACCCAGGTCCGCAACAAGGCGGTCGAGGCCTACCAGGAGATCATGAGGATGCCGGTCTAGTGCCGGCCCCTCCTGGCCCTGTGTCGAAATTTTGACCTCATTTACGTTTTCCTGACTTACGCGAACGCTTCGAGATGACGGGAGCCGGTCTCCGGATGTCCGGGTGACCTTCGAGCTCCCTGTGGGGATACCATGCCGGAAGGACTCAAAAAACTGCTGGAACCGTTTCTTGCCCTGAGCACCGGGAAGAGGCTCGTGGTGGCCGGGGTGGCGCTCGCCTCCCTTTTGGCCTTCGCCGCCTTGATCGTGGTGGCCAACAAGACCGATTACCGGCCGCTCTTCTCCAACCTGAACTCGGACGATGCGGGCGAGATCGTCAAGAAGCTCAAGGAGCAGAAGGTCCCCTATCAGATTTCCGACGACGGCAAGGCGCTCCTGGTCCCCGCCGACAAGGTCTACGACCTGCGGCTTTCGCTGGCCAGCGACGGCCTTCCCCAGGGGGGAGGCGTCGGCTTCGAGATCTTCGACCGCAAGAACTTCGGGATGACCGAGTTCGTCCAGAAGCTCAACTACCAGCGCGCCCTGCAGGGCGAGCTCTCCCGCACCATCTCGCAGCTCTCCGGGGTCGAGTCGGCCCGGGTGCACCTGGCCATCCCCGAGAAGTCCCTCTTCAAGGACGCGGAGAAGCCGGCCACCGCCTCGGTGGTCTTGAAGATGCGTTCCAACCGGACCCTGCGCGACTCCGAGGTGCAGGGGGTGATCCACCTGGTCGCCTCCTCCATCGAGGGGATGGACCCCGACAACGTCACCGTGCTCGATTCCCGCGGCAAGATGCTTTCCACCTCGTCCTCCTCCGACCCGGCCACCAGGCTCACCGGCGCCCGCCAGGAGGCCCAGCGGCAGTTCGAGAAGGGGACCGAGGACAAGCTGCAGAGCCTGTTGGACAAGGTGGTCGGCACCGGCCGCTCCGCCGCCCGGGTCTCGGCCACCTTCGACATGAAGAAGGTGGAGCGCTTCGAGGAGCGCTACGACCCGGAGACCGCAGCGGTGAGAAGCGAGCAGCGGAGCGAGGAGAAGGGGGGGACCTCCACCACGGCGAGCGGGGTCCCCGGTGTGCAGTCCAACATGGCGCGGACCGGCGGTCCGGCCGCGGCCGGCACCACCGGCGGCGGCTCCAAGAGCGACGAGACCCTCAACTACGAGGTGAGCCGCACCACCGCCCGCACCTTCGAGCCGGAGGGGGCGCTCTCCAAGATCTCGGTGGCCATCCTGGTGGACGGCAAGTACGAACTCTCCCCGGGGGCCAAGCCGGACGCGAAGCCCAAGTACCAGCCCCGCTCCCCCGACGAGCTCGCGAAGATCGAGGCACTGGTCAAGAGTGCCGTCGGCTTCAACGCCGAGCGCGGCGACCAGGTGACCGTGGCCAACATCCCCTTCCAGGACACCGGCGAGGGTGGGATGGAGGCCCCAGCCTGGTACGAGGCACCCATCGCCCAGCTCGCGATCAAGTACGCGGTGATCGCCCTCGGGTTCCTGGCGCTGCTTCTCTTCGTGATCCGCCCGCTCATGAAGGTGCTCAAGGTCGAGAAGCCGGCCAGCTTCCTCCCGATCGCCAACGAGGCGGAGACCGCCCGCATGGTGGAGGAGCAGCGGCGCGAGCAGGAGAAGCTGCGGCTCACCCAGCTCGAACTGGTGGAGAAGGTCAAGCAGGACCCCTACCAGGTCGCCCAGATCCTCCAGAACTGGCTCGCCCACAAGGAATAGCGCCGCCATGACCCCGACCACGACCATTTCACGAGGTGTCGCATGACCGGAGCGGAGAAAGCCGCGGTACTGCTGCTCTACCTGGGGCCCGAGGCTACCGCCAAGGTGTTCGGCCATATGGACGACGCCGACATCAAGAAGATCAGCCAGAGCATGTCCAGGCTCGGCCACGTACCGCGCGAGGAGATCTCCAACGTGGTGGCCGAGTTCACCGACATCACCAACCCGGAGACCGGCTTCTTCTCCCAGGGGGAGGAGTTCGTCAAGAAGATCCTCGAGAAGGCCTTGGGGACCACCCGCGCCGAGACCCTCTTGCAGGAGATCCGCACCGCCGGCATCGGCGACATGACCGACATGCTGGCCACCCTGGACCCGCGCACCATCGCGAACTTCTTCTCCCAGGAGCACCCCCAGACCATCGCCGTCATCCTCGCCAAGCTGAAACCGAAGCAGACCAGCGAGATCATCGCCCTTTTGCCCCAGGAGCTGCAGGCCGAGGTGGTGATCCGCATCGCCGAGGTCGACCAGGTCTCCCCGGAGATCCTGGCCGAGATCGACGAGGTGATCCGGGCCGAGCTGACCGCGCTGGGCGGCGTGCAGCGCTTCAAGGTGGGGGGCGTCGAGAAGGTGGTGGACATGTTCGGCCACCTCGACCGAAGCCGCGAGAAGAAGATCCTCGACAAGCTAGACACCATGAACCCGCCGCTGGCCGAGGTGATCAGGAAGCACCTCTTCACCTTCGAGGACATCTTCAAGCTGGACGACCGCGCCATCCAGGCCATCATGCGCGAGGTCTCCAACGACACCCTGACGCTCGCCATGAAGACCTCCACCGACGAGGTCAAGGACAAGATCTTCCGCAACATCTCTTCCCGCGCGGCGGAGATGATCAAGGAGGACCTCGAGGTCATGGGGCCGGTGCGGCTCTCCGACGTGGAGAAGGCCCAGTCGGAGATCATCAAGATCGTCCGCAAGATGGAAGAGGAAGGGAAGGTCGTTATCGCGGGACGCGGAGCCGACGATGTCCTTGTCTAAGATCATCAGGAAGAGCGACGAGGAGCACCACCCCTTCACGCTGGTCCCTTTGGACGGCGAGCTCAAGGCGGCCCCGGGCGACCTCTTCAAGCCGGTCGTGCTCGGCTGGCAGGAGCCCGACGAGCCGCAGAGCGAGGAGGAGGTCTACGAGCCCCCGCCCATGATCCCCGAGGAGGAGGCCATCCGGAGGATCCGGGAGGCGCACGCCGAGGGGTTCCGCGAGGGGAGGCAGCAGGCCGAGGCGGAGCTCGCCAAGCTGGGCGAGGCGCTCGGCCAGGCGCTTTTGGCCACCGGTGCCCTGCGCGGCAAGCTCATGCACGAGGTGGAGGAGGATCTCCTGAAGCTCTCGGTGATGATCGCCCGCAAGGTGATGCTCCGGGAGCTTTCCCTCGACCCCGGGATCATGACCGCCCTCGTGCAGGCGACCGTCGAGCAGGCGAGCGCGGGAGGGAGCGTGGTGGTGCGGCTCAACCCGCAGGAGTACACGCTTTTGGCCGACTCCCCGCAGCTGGTACCGCTTTTGAGGGAGAACCCCTCGCTGACCCTGAAGCCCGATCCCGCCGTCCCTCCCGCCGGTTGCCTGGTGGAGACGGTGAGGGGGAACATGGACGCGGGGATCGATGCGCAGCTGGACGAGATCTTCCGCCGCCTCTGGGAGGAGCGCAACGCCCGCCGGGAGGAAGACAATGATTGACCTCGCCCGCTACTTCCCGGTGGTGGAGAGCGCCAAGCCGGTCCGCTTTCACGGGCGGGTGACCCAGGTGGTCGGCCTCGTCATCGAGGGGTTCTGCCCCGAGACCGCGGTCGGGAGCCTCTGCGAGGTCCATTCCGAGGGTTCCGCCCCCATCCCGGCCGAGGTGGTGGGATTCAGGGAGAACAAGACGCTCCTGATGCCGTTGGGGGAGCTCAGGGGGGTGGGGCTTGGGAGCCTCATCTCGGTCCGGCGCGAGAAGGCGGCGCTGGGGGTCGGCCCCGCCATGCTCGGGCGGGTGATCGACGGCCTCGGTGCCCCCATCGACGACAAGGGGCCGATCGCGGTCTGCGACGAGTACCCGATCTACGCGTCCCCGGTCAACCCGATGAAGCGCCGCCCGATCAGGAAACCGCTGAACCTCGGGATCCGCGCCATCAACGGGCTCTTGACCTGCGGCGAGGGGCAGAGGGTCGGCATCATGGCGGGCTCCGGGGTCGGGAAATCGACCACCCTCGGCATGATCGCCCGCTACACCGAGGCCGACGTCAACGTGATCGCCCTGATCGGCGAGCGCGGCCGCGAGCTGAGGGAATTCATCGAGAAGGACCTCCAGGAGGAGGGGTTGCGGAAGTCGGTGGTGGTGGTCGCCACCTCGGACCAGCCCCCCCTGGTGAGGATGCGCGGCGCCTACATCGCCACCACCATCGCCGAGTACTTCCAGGCCCAGGGGAAGAAGGTGCTCCTCATGATGGACTCGGCCACCCGCTTCGCCATGGCCATGCGGGAGGTGGGGCTCGCCATCGGCGAACCCCCCACCACCAAGGGGTACACCCCGTCGGTCTTCGCGGCGCTCCCGAGACTTCTGGAGCGGACCGGGAACTTCCAGGGGGGGAGCATCACCGGCCTCTACACGGTGCTCGTCGAAGGGGACGACTTCAACGAGCCGATCTCCGACGCCATGCGAAGCATCCTCGACGGCCACATCATCCTGACCCGGGAGCTGGCGGCCCGCAACATCTACCCGCCGATCGACCTTTTGAACAGCGCGAGCCGCGTGATGTCGGACGTGACCAGCAAGGAGCACCGGCAGCTGGCCGGGCAGTTCAAGGAGATCCTGGCCGCCTACCGGCAGGCCGAGGACATGATCAACATCGGCGCCTACAAGGTGGGGAGCAATCCCAAGATCGACTACGCGATCGCCAAGATGGACCAGATGATCGCCTACCTCAAGCAGGACGTCACCGACGGGGTCGACATGGACGAGGCGGTGGCCTCCCTGGCAGCGATCTTCGAGGATGGCGGGTATGGCTGACGCATCCCCGGGCGGGAAGGGGAAGGAGACCGGACAACGGCGGACCGACGGCAGACAGTGGAGGCGCTAAGCCATGGCAGGACCCGAATTCAGGCTTGAGCAGGTACTCAAGTTCCGCAAGGAAGTGGAGAGGATACAGCAGCTGGAGCTCGCCAAGGCGAGGCAGCAGCACGAAAACGCCCGCGAGCAGCTGTTGAACGAGAAGCTCGCCCTGGAGTCGCTGACCGACGAGCTGGCCCAGCGGCAGGCATCGGGGATCGACGCCAAGGACCTCCAGCTCTACGGCGCCTTCGCCCGCAGGAAGAGCCGCGAGATCGAGGAGATGCGCCGCTCGGTGAGCATGCTCGAGAAGGCGGTCCAGGAGAAGCGCGAGGCGCTTTTGACCGCGGCCAAGGAGAAGAAGGCCCTGGAGGTCTTCAAGGAGAAGAAGATGCGCGACCTGAGGATGGAGCAGCTTTTGAAAGAGCGGGCGTTCCTGGACGAACTGGCGGTCCAGGGGAGGAGCGAGCGGGCATGAAGAAGGTCCTCCTCGTTCTCTTCGCGATTACCGTCGGCGTGTACCACTGGGGTCCCCAGTTCGACTGGCCCGGCCAGGCGAGTGCCACCGAGAACAGGAACAGCTACCGCCCTCCGGCCACCGATGCCGCTTCCCTCGAGCTCAAGCGCCAGCAGCTGGACCAGCGCGAGGCGGCCCTCAAGGCCAAGGAGCAGGAGTTGGCCCGCCTCTCCGCCACCCTCGACGCCCGTGTCAAGGAATTGAACGCCGCCAAGAAGTCGCTCGAAGGGTCGCTCGCGGCCAAGAAGCAGCAGGACAACGAGCGCTTCAAGAAAATGATCAAGATCTACAAGGGGCTGAAGCCGGACGAGGCGGCGGCCCTCATGAACAAGCTCGACAGCAAGACGGTCATCGAGATGCTGAACATCATGGACCAGAAGACCGCGGTCAAGCTGATACCGTTACTGACCCAGCCCCGGGTGCTCGAGTGGACGAGGACGAACCTCTCCTCGCGCTAGGCGGGAATTCCCTCACGGGAGCGGGTAGAAGATTGTGGAAAGCGTGACGCGAAGGCGCACGCCACTCTCGGAAAAAAGGAGGTGAGAACGATGATTTCAAGCGCAGCAATGTTTCAAACAGCGGCACCCATGCCGATGGCTCCGGCTACCGGGAATCTCCCCGCCACGCCGGCTCCGGCCGGGGGAAACTTCGCAGGCGTCCTGCAGGGGGCGCAGGCCAGCGTCAACGCCCAGAGCTCGGCTCCGGCAGCGGCCACCACGGCCAACGATACGGGCGCGGCACCAGAAGGTGCATCATCCGCAAGAAGTGCGGCGGGCGGGCAAGCGGCCGCCACGGCGAAACCGGTGATAACCGCCGGGGGGAACCCGCTCCAGGTTGCCGTGGTGGAGAGTGAAGAAGGGGAGACTGCGGCAGCTTCCAGCGCTCCGCAGGAGAAGGGCCCGGCGGCGTCCCCGCAGGACGGCCAGCACGGGGAGGTGGAAACGGATGACGAGCGGCAGTCGGCCGATTCCCGGTCGACGGGGCAATCTCCGCTCTGGAGCTTCGCTCCCAGCCTGTTGGCGATGGCGGGTGCCATGGCTGCCCAAGGAAACGGCCAGCCGGAAGTGGCGGTGAACCGTCAGGAAACCGCCAAGGAGGCCCAGCCGGCTTCGGCAACGAACCAGCTTCAGCCTAACGCTGGGGAGCTTCAGCCTAACGCGAACCAGCATCAGCCTAACGCTGGGGAGCTTCAGCTTAACCCAGGTCAGCTTCAGCTTAACGTAAGCCAGCTTCCGCTTAACGCAGGTCAGCTTCCGCTTAACGTAGGTCAGCTTCCGCTTAACGCAGGTCAGCTTCAGCCTGACGTAAGCCAGCTTCCGCTTAATGCAGGTCAGCTTCCGCTTAATGCAGGTCAGCTTCAGCTCAACGCTGGCCAGCTTCAGCTTAACGCAGGTCAGCTTCAGCCTAACGCAGGTCAGCTTCAGCCTAACGCCAGCCAGCCGAACCTTGCTCAGGACCAGACGCCGGCTATCCCGGCCCAGCCGATCCCGGTAGCAGCAAGCCAAGAGGCCGCAACGGCCCCCACCTTCCAGGCGACCGGCATCGCCAACGCGGCAGCGGCTCCGGCCCAGGGAGCCGACGAGGGGCAGGTGAAGGTGAAACAGCAGCAACCAGCAGAGCTCGACGGTATGACCGTCGCCGGCGCCGACCAGAAGGGGGCGCAGGCGGACCATGACAGTGTGGGCGGCGTGGAGGGTGACCGACGTCAGCCCGCTGCGCAGGCGGGTGCCACCACCCAGAACGGGGGGACGCAACCGGCCTCGACGCCCGTAGCAACCAACCAGGCCAACACGCCGAGCCCGAGCCCGGCGTCGGCAGCACACCCGGCCACCGTGCCGGCGCCAGCCGACACCTCCGCCGCAGCCCCGAACCCCGCTCCGGCCCAGGCGGCCACTCCCGCCAGCGACCCGCAGGGGCAGAACGTGAACGCCAGCGCCGCCCAGCCGACGCCGGTGACCACGGTTGCCGCCCAGACCGCCACCCCGGTCCAGGGAGCCGCCACCGCCGAAGACCCGATGGCCCCCTTCGCCCAAGGCCAGGCGGCGGATTCCCGTCAGGACGAGGGAACTGCCGGCACTAACGACCGCCGCGCTACCGCCACCGACGGCCACGTCCGCAGCCTCTTTGCGGAGAAACCGGCCGGCCAGCCGGCCCAGGCCACCACGGTAGCCACCAGCGAGACCACCGGCACCAAACCTGCAGTGCTGACCCAGGCGGGGAGCCAGGGCGTGCCGCAGGGCGCCGCGGAGCAGAAGGCTTCCGGTGACGGACACAACCAGAGCGGATTCCAGAAGGAGCAGTACCGGCCCCAGGACCAGTTCTTCAACGCGGGGCTCAACGCACAGCAAAACCAGCCGGCGGCCCAGCCCGCCCCGGCCGAAAGCTCGGCCCACCTGAAGAGCCTGGAGCAGAGCATCATGGCCCAGGTCAAGGACGGGGTGGTAACCCACGACGCCAAGGGGAACAGTCAAATTACCGTCAGGCTGAACCCGGACGAGCTGGGTGAGCTGAAGATCCAGGTAAAGATGGTGGACAACACCGTGAAGGTCGAGGTGCAGGCCGACAACAAGATGGTCAAGGATCTCCTGATGGGGAACCTGGACAACCTCAAGCAGGCCCTCGCCGGGAAGAACTTCACCATGGAAGGGTTCAACGTCTCCACCGGCAACGGAGGCTTCAACGGCTCCCTCGCCGACCAGGGGAACTCCCAGCAGCAGTCGACTCCCCGCTTCCTGAGGAGCGCCGGCTATGCGGACGCCGCCCCGAGCAAGGTCAACTACGTGACCGAGGAGACCGACAACCTGGTCAGCGTCAGGCTGTAAACTAGGAGGCAACATGATAACCGACGTAACAACCACCGCGGCCACCACCAACACCTCTGCGGCCGACGCGGCGATGAAGCAGTCGGCCGGGCTCAACAAGGACGACTTCCTCAAGCTGTTCGTCACCCAGCTGCAGAACCAGGATCCGCTGAACCCGCAGGACAGCTCGCAGTTCATCAGCCAGCTGGCCCAGCTGACCCAGGTGGAGCAGGCCTACAACACCAACACCAACCTGCAGAGCCTTCTCAACCAGGGGGCCAACGGCATGACCATGTCCTCGGTCTCCATGATCGGCAAGACCGTGGAAGCACCCGGTTCCCAGGTCAACCTGCAGTCGGGATCGGCAACCAACATCAACTTCTCGCTGGCCGGTGCGGCCGACTCGCTGACGGTCGCCGTCAAGGATGCCACCGGCGCGGTCGTCAAGACCATCACCGCCGGCTCCACCAACGCGGGCGAAGGCTCGGTATCCTGGGACGGCACCGACGCCTCGGGCAACCAGCTCGCCTCCGGCGCCTACAGCTTCTCGGTGAGCGCCAAGGATTCCAGCGGCAACAACGTGGTGGCCACCCCGCTCATCAAGGGGAAGGTCGACGGGGTCGACATGTCGGGAGCCACCCCGGTCCTGACCATCGGCAACGTACGGCTGAACCTCACCGACGTCACCTCCGTGGGGGCCTAGCATGATCGACAACAGCGTCCTTTTTCCGCAACCCATACAGGCCCCGGTCAGGCCCCGCACCACACCGAACCAGGTGCCGCAGGGACAGCCGGCAGGGAGCAACTCTCCCTTCGCCAAGGTCCTCGACCAGAAGATCTCCGGCGAGCCGGTGCGCCTCTCGCAGCACGCGCAGGAGAGGCTCAGGTCGCGCGGCATCACCCTCTCGGAGGCCGACCTGAAACAGTTGGCGGGAGCGGTGGACAGCGTGGCCCAGAAGGGTGGCAAGGAATCCCTGGTCGTCATGGGGGACGCCGCCCTGGTCGTCAGCGTCAAAAACCGGACAGTGGTCACCGCCATGGACCGGCAGAGTCTCAAGGGAAACGTCTTCACCAACATCGACTCGGCAGTACTCCTGTAACGAGCTAACTTTTAACCGATAATCAACCGTAAACGGGCTGGCCCTCCCTGAGGAAGCCCCGGGACACCGACCGACTGAGGTGTCCGCAACCAAAAAGGACTTTAGGAGGCACACAATGAGCGTTACTTCCGCACTTTTCACCGGCGTAAGCGGTCTGCAGGCTAACGGCGCAGCAATGAGCGTCATCGGCAACAACATCTCCAACGTCAACACCGTCGGCTTCAAGGAATCCCGCACCGTTTTCGCGGACCTCCTCTCCGACAACACGGTCAACAACTCCCAGATCGGTAAGGGCGTCCAGGTGCAGACCGTCCAGAACATGTTCACCCAGGGCTCCGCCCAGACCTCCGAGAACGTTACCGACCTCTCCATCCAGGGGAACACCTTCTTCTCCCTGCAGGCCCCGGGGGTAGCCGCGGGGAGCCCGGCCGCCTCCTACCTCTCCCGCGCCGGCGCCTTCACCGTGGACAGCTCAAACACCCTGGTGAACCCCAACGGCTACCAGGTGCTCGGCACCGACGGCAAGCCGATCACCTTCCCTGCCGACTTCAGCAAGGTCACCAAGATCGATTCCACCGGCCACATCACCTACCTCGCCACCGACGGCGTCACCCAGGAGTTCTATAACGGCAACGGCGTGGCCGGCCTCCCTATGACCGGGACCCCGACCGTCTCCATCGCGGTTGTTTCCGTCCCCTGCCCCGGCGCGCTCAGCAAGGTCGGCGGCTCGCTCTACCAGGCCACTGCCGCTTCCGGCGCCGCCACGGCTACCCCGACCTTCGCCGCCGCGACCGCCAACGGCACCAGCGAGAAGATCCTTTCCAACTCGCTGGAGCAGAGCAACGTGGACATGGCCAACGAGTTCGTCAACATGATCGTGACCCAGCGCGCCTACTCCGCCAACTCCAAGACCATCACCACCACCGACCAGATGACCCAGGAAGTGCTGCAGCTGATCCGTTAATCCGGTGAGGCACCAGTAAAAGGGGGGCGCGGTCCGCCGCGCCCCCCCGCGGCACTCCCCGCTCCTCGAGGGGCACGACGGGATGGGTGCGTCCGGCTTCCGCCGGCCCATTGCGGGCACGCAGAGGCGGAAAACGCTCCCCGGGCAAAATCCCCCCTGTCCACCCTTTGACAAGGGGGGGGCTTGCGCCGGCCGTCTAAGGCCGCCCCACCGCTCCCGGCCAGCGAGCTTGTGTCGGACCTCTGACACTGTGCCTCAGTGATGACAGCCGCGCCAAAGGGGCCGTCGTAGGCGGGGAAGCGGGCTTTTGTCTCCCGGCACCCCCTGCTTCCCCCCGGCGGAGGCCTCTCGAACCGCTCCGGTCCGGCGAAGGCGCGTCGGCGCCCGCTCCGCCGTGGTCAATAATTTGACCGCCGGCGCGCCTGCCAGGCGTTGCCGTTTGGTCGCCGTGCGGACGCCGTTCTCCTTTTCCCCCCCGTATTCCCGATATTTCCCTTCCCCGCCGCCAAATTTCTCAGTGATCCCGTCGATCTCGCCGTCGGCCGAACTTTCTGGCACCCCCGTTGCAATGAGTCTCTCTCGTAACCACCCAGTTCAGGATACAAAGGAGATTCGGGTATGGCCGAACAGGCAAAGGCTCAGGACGCCCCACCGAAAGACAACAAGAAGCTCTTCATCATCATCGGCGCGGCGATCGTAGCGGTCGCCATCCTCGGCGCGGCGGCGATGTTCTTCATGGGGGGCAAGTCCGACAAGAAGGGACAGGCCGCCGAAGGCGCCAAGGTGGAGGCCAAGAGCGAAGCCAAGTCCGAAGGGGGACATGGCGAATCCAAGGGGGGCGAAGGGGGGGCGGCAGCCTCCACCGTCTATCCGCTGGAGCCTTTCATCGTCAACATATACGACGGGCAGGAGATCCGTTATCTGAAGATCAAGGTCGAGTTCGAGCTCGCCAACCCGCAGGCCAAGGCCGACCTGGACGCCAAGGTCGCTCCCATGCGGGACGCCATCCTCATCCTTTTGACCACCAAGACCATGCAGGAGATCCAGGACCTGCAGGGCAAGAACCAGCTGCGAGAGCAGATCCTGGGCTCGGTCGCCAAGATCCTCCCCCCCGGTAAGGTCACCAAGGTTTATTTCACCGACTTCGTGGTGCAGTAGAAGGTGCCTGCGATGGAAAAGATCCTCACCAAGGAAGAGATCGATGCCCTGGTAGCGGCGGTTTTCGAGGGGAGCATCGTCCCCGAGAAGGAGCTGGCCAAGGTCGGGCAGCAGGCCGAGGAGTTCGACCTCCTCGACGTCGAGGCCCACCGGGTCATCCCCAACCTGGACATCGTCTACGACGGGTTCATCCGCTACAACCGGGTCACCCTTTCCAACCGGCTGGGACGCATGGTGGAGATCCAGAAGGGGGAGGCGCGGGCCCACAAGTTCGGCGACTTCATGGATATCCTCCCCTCGCCGGTCTGCTTGGCGATCTACAAGATGGACCCCCTGAAGGGGGCCGCCCTGGTCGCCCTCGACTCCACGCTGGTCTTCACCATCGTGGACAGCATCCTCGGGGGGAGCGGGATGACCGCCGGCCAGGCCATCAATCGGCTGTTCACCTCCATCGAGCTGAGGCTCGCCGAGAAGATCGTCAAGGACGTGCTGGCCGACCTGGAGAGGGCGTGGGCGCCGCTTTGCCCGGTCGACATGAGCCTGCTCCGCATGGAGATGAACCCGCGCCTGGTCAACATCGTGCCGGTCGAGTACCAGGTCCACACCGTCTCCATGAAGATCCAGATCGAGGAGACGGTGGGGAACATGATCATGGCCATCCCGTTCATGACCATCGAGCCGATCCGCGACAAGCTAAAGCGCGGGATGCAGACCGACATGATGGTGGTGGACCCGCTCTGGTCCTACCGGTTGTCGGAGGAATTGCTGGAGGCTCCCCTGGAGCTTTCGGTGGAAATGGGAGGTGCCACCATCACCCTGGCCGAGCTTTTGGATCTCTCGCCGGGTGACACCATCATGCTGGACGCGAGCGACAAGGACGAGCTGACGGTGAAGGTGGGAGGCACCAAGAAATTCATGGGAATAGCGGGGGTAAGCGGCGGCAACAAGGCGGTACAGGTGAGCCGCGCCTTGCGTGGAGGGGGTGAAGCTTGAGTGAGAAGCTCGTGATGGAAGAGCAGAAGGACGTCCCGCAGATGAAGAACCTTGAGTTCATCATGGACATCCCGCTGCAGCTCACGGTGGAGCTGGGGAGGACCAAGCTGCTGGTGAAGGACGTCTTGCAGCTGAACCAGGGTTCGGTGGTGGAGCTGACCAAGCTTGCCGGGGAGCCTCTGGACGTCTTCGTCAACTCCAAGCTGGTGGCGCGCGGCGAGGCGGTGGTGGTGAACGACAAGTTCGGCATCCGCCTGCTCGATATCGTCAGTCCTAACGAAAGGGTGGACAAGGTGCTATGAAACGATCGATTCCGGCAGTGCTGTCCATGATGTTCCTCTCCTCGCCGGCCCTGGCGGCCGAGGGGGGAGGGTTCGACGTGGCCGGGAGCCTGGCCCAGATGGTCGGCTCGCTGGTGCTGGTGATCGGGATCATCCTGATCCTCTACTACCTGGCGGGCAAGCTCATGAAGGCCCCGCAGGCCGGCGGCTTCCGCTACATCCGCGTGGTGGAGACCAAGCACCTGGCCCCCAAGAAGCAGCTCGTGCTGGTCGAGGTGGGGGGCGAGTACCTCCTTTTGAGCAGTTCCGGCGAGGGGGTCAATTTCCTGAAGCAGGTTGACATGATGGAGGAGATCGAGGTGGTCGACGAGCGCGGTTACGCGACGCTGATCCCGGTCCAGCTGAAAAAGAAACTGATGACCTTCGCGGGCGAGCTTACCCCCAACCGGCAGGAGGCTCCCCAGTTCAACAAAAGCGGTGGTTTCGCGTGAAAAAGCGGTGGATCCTGGGGGGGCTCTTGGTGGCCCTCCTCTCGCTGATAGTGGTGGCCGGTGCGAGCGCCGAGCCGCTTTCGCTGCCGACGGTAAGCGTCGGGGTGGGGAAGGTCTCCAAGCCGGGCGACGTCAGCACCGTCTTGCAGATCTTCTTCCTGATGACGGTGCTCTCGCTGGCGCCGAGCCTTTTGATGATGACCACCTCCTTCACGAGGATCGTGGTGGTCCTCTCCTTTCTCCGCTCGGCGCTGGGGACCCAGCAGGCCCCCTCCAACCAGATCATCGTCGGGCTTTCGCTCTTTCTCACCTTCTTCGTGATGGCGCCGGTCTGGCAGCAGGTCAACACCCAGGCGCTGCAGCCGTACCGGGCGGCGACCATCAGCCAGGACGAGGCGTTGAAGCGCGGGGTGGCCCCGATCAGGAAGTTCATGCTCTCCCAGGTGCGGGAGAAGGACCTGGCCCTGTTCATCTCGCTCTCCAAGCTCCCCCGTCCGCGCAACCCGGACGACATCCCGACCATGACCCTCATCCCGGCCTACATGGTGAGCGAGCTGAAGACCGCCTTCCAGATCGGCTTCCTGGTCTACATCCCCTTCCTGGTGCTCGACATGGTGGTCGCCTCGGTCCTCATGTCGATGGGTATGATGATGCTGCCGCCGGTCATGATCTCGCTCCCCTTCAAGATCCTCCTCTTCGTGCTGGTGGACGGCTGGGGGCTCATCATCGGCTCGCTCATCAAGAGCTTCGGTTAATCGTAAAAACGGAGAAACGCCATGTCCCCCGAACTCGTGGTAACCCTAGGCAGGAGAAGCTTCGAAGCCGTGCTGTTGCTGTCGGCCCCGCTCCTCATCTGCGCCCTGGTGGTCGGCCTGTTGATCAGTATCTTCCAGGCGGTCACCTCCATCAACGAGGCGACCCTCGCCTTCGCTCCGAAGATCGCCGCCGTCATGGTGGCCATCGTCATCTTCTTTCCCTGGATGATGAGCTACATGAGCGACTTCACCCGGGAGATCTACGGCCTGATCGCCAACATGAGGCACTAGGGTGTTCGAGGCCCTCCCGATCAAGGTCCTGAGCGACCTGGTCCCCCTCGCCCTGGTGCTCGCCAGGGTCGCCAGCCTCTTCGCGGCCATCCCGGTCTTCGGCTCGCGGGTGGTCCCCACCCGGATCAAGGTGCCGCTGATCTTCTCGCTGGCGCTACTCATCTTCCCCATCGTCAAACCCGCCGCCGTCCCGGCCGTCGGCGACACGCTCGGCCTCGGCCTCCTCGTGCTCAGGGAGAGCCTGATCGGGCTCACCCTGGGCTTTCTCTCCCAGCTGATCTTCGCCGGCGTCGAGTTCTGCGGGCAGCAGGTCGGCACCCAGATGGGGATCTCCATGGCCGCCCTCTTCGATCCCGCCACCCAGAACAACGTCCCCACCATGGCCATGTTCGAGGGGGTCCTGGCCACCATGCTCTTCCTGGCCCTGGGGGTGCACCACTTCTTCATCAAGGCCATCGTGGAGAGCTACCAGCTCGTCCCGCTGGGGGCCTGGCACATCGACGAGGGGGTGCTGAAATTCCTGATCCAGGCCTCCTCCGGCATGCTGGTGATCGCCATCAAGCTGGCCGCCCCGGTGGCGGTGGCGCTTTTGGCCACCAGCGTGGCGCTCGGCATCGTCGCCCGCAGTTTCCCCGCCATGAACGTCTTCATGGTCAGCATGCCGCTCAACATCGGCATCGGCTTCGTCATCCTCGGCATCTCGCTGCCGGTCTTCCTCCGTGTCCTCGAGGGCGCCTTCGGGGGGCTCGTGGGCCAGGTGAGGATGCTCTTCAAGCTGCTCGCCTAGGTGCCCCATGTCCGAGGACAAGCATTCCAAAACAGAAAAACCGACAGCGAAGAAGGTCTCCGAGGCCAAGAACAAGGGAAACGTTCCCCGCAGCCGGGAGGTCACCTCGACCGTCAGCCTCCTGACCGGAATGATCGCCCTCTACGCGACCTCGGGGATGATGGTCAGTACGCTGAAGCGGAACATGCGGGAGATCTTCGGCGGGATGGCCCACTTCGACGCCACCCCGGGAAACGTGCACTCCCTCTTGATCCGCGAGCTCGGCTACCTGGCCGTCATGCTCCTTCCCTTCGTGCTCATCCTGATCGTCGTCGGGGTGGCGGTGGAGGCGGCCCAGGGGGGGATCAACCTAAGCGGCGAGAAGATGAAGTTCGACCTGGGGAAGCTCAATCCGGTCGAGGGGATCGGGAGGCTCTTCAACAAGAACTCGCTCTTCGAGGTGGCCAAGTCCTTCGTCAAGCTGATCATCGTCGGCTACGTGGCCTACAAGATCCTGGCGGAGGAGATCGAGAGCGTGGTCTTCCTGGTGGACAGCGACCTGCAGGGTATCTTCGCCTTCGTGGGGCATCTCTCCTTAAAGATCGTGCTCCACACCTGCGGGGTCATGATCGTGCTGGCGGTGATCGACCTGGCCTTCGTGAAGTGGCGCTTCATGGAAGAGCTGAAGATGACCAAGCAGGAAGTGAAGGACGAGCACAAGAATGCCGAGGGGGACCCGGCCATCAAGGGGAAGATCAAGCAGAAGCAGTTCCAGATGGCGCGCCGCCGGATGCGGCAGATCATCCCGACCGCCGACGTGGTGGTGACCAACCCGACCCACTACGCGGTGGCCCTGAAGTACGAGCGGGAGAAGAACGCGGCCCCGGTGGTGATCTACAAGGGGGTCGACCAGATGGCGCTGCAGATGAAGATCGTGGCCAAGGAGAGCAAGGTGACCCTGGTCGAGAACCGCTTCCTCGCCCGCGAGCTCTACAACCAGGTGGAGGAAGGGTACGAGATCCCCGAAGCCCTCTACGCCGCCGTCGCCGAAATCCTCGCCTACGTCTACAGCCTCAGGCGGCACTAGCTCCAGCCACCGGTGGCCGATCCTTAAGGCGAGGAGTGGAAAGCGCGAGTCCAATAAAAGGGCCTCCCCGAGAAAGTCGAGGAGGCCTTTTCCTATTCGCCCTTCGGCCCTGCCCCCCTGAAAGGGGCGAGGGTACGACTCTTTATCCCCACAGCACCAGGCCGGGGTCGTAGACGGTGCCGAGCTCCGGATGCCGCGGCATGACGCGGAGCATGAATCCGTGGCGCCCGCAGAAGCGGCACTCGAGCTCGCCGACGAAGTGCCCGGAGCGCTCCTCGTGCGGCTGTAGCGGCACGATCTCTCCCCCCATGATGGTCCCGCGGGAGTCGAGTACCCCGAAGTAGACCTCGACGGCGATCTCGGAGAGCGGGATCTCGCCGGGGGTGATCCGCACCTTGATCGGGAGCCTCTCCCCGACCATGACCTCCCGCTCGATCTCCGCCTCGACGGCGTCGATGGAGAGCTGCCCCCACTTCGCGTGCAGCCGCTCCTTCCAGCGCGCGAGCTCCACCGCGAGCCGCAGGCCGTCCCGGTTCAGCTTCTCCCAGTGCTCGAAGGCGGGGAGGTAGCAGCGGCGGGTGTACTCCTGGACCATGGGGTCGGTGCTGAAGACCGGGCAGAGGGTCTGCATGGAGTTCTTCATGCAGGCGGTCCAGCCGCGCGGGACGCCGTCGGACCCCCGGTTGTAGAAAAGGGGAACGATCTCCTTCTCCAAAAGGTCGTAGATGGCGCGGCTTTCCACTTCGTTCTGGTAGGCCAGGTCCTCGTACACCTCGCCGCGGCCGATGGCCCAGCCGTTGTTCCCCCGGTACCCCTCGCACCACCAGCCGTCCAGGATGCTCAGGTTGAGCCCGCCGTTGAAGGCCACCTTCATCCCGCTGGTGCCGCTCGCCTCCTGGGGCCTGAGCGGGGTGTTCAGCCAGACGTCCACCCCCTGCACGAGGTGGCGGGCCACCGAGATGTCGTAGTCCTCCAAGAAGACGATCCGGTGCCGGAAGCGCTCCTGGTGGGAGAGCTGCACGATCTGGCGGATGAGCTCTTTTCCCTGGTGGTCGGCGGGGTGGGCCTTGCCGGCGAAGACGATCTGCACCGGCCGCTCCGGGTGGTTCAAGATGGTGGCCAGCCGCTCCTTGTCCATCAACAGCAGCGTCCCCCGCTTGTAGGTGGCGAAGCGGCGGGCGAAGCCTATGGTGAGGATCTCGGGGTCGAGCACCTCCCCCGCCTGGGCGATCTCCTTGGGGGAGGCCTCCAGCTGGGTGAGCTGTCCCTTCAGGGTGCGGCGGGCGTAGTCCACCAGCCGCGCGGTGCCGCGTCGGTGCGTGCGCCAGAGCTCGGCGTCGGGGATGCGGGAGACCTTGCGCCAGTGGAGCTCCTGGCTCTGCTCGTCGAGCCAGCGGACCCCCAGGTAGCGGATCAAGAGGTCGGTCATCTCGTCGGAGAGCCAGCTCTTTTGGTGGACGCCGTTGGTGATGGAGGTGAGGGGAAGCTGTTCCTCGGGGAGGTCGGGCCAGACGTCGGCCCACATCCGGCGCGATACCTCGCCGTGGAGCTCGCTCACGCCGTTGGAGTGGCCGGAGAGTTTCATGGCGAGCACCGCCATGCAGAAACCGTCGTTGCCGAGCCGGGTCTGGCGCCCGAGGGTCATGAAATCGTCGCGGGTGAGCCCGAGGCCCCGGTAGTACTGGCCGAGGTGGCGCTCGGTAAGCTCGGGGGGGAAGAGGTCGATGCCGGCCTGGACCGGGGTGTGGGTGGTGAAGATGTTCCCCCCTTTCACGGCCTCCATCGCTTCGTGGAAGCTCAGGCGCTCCTCTTCCATCAGGGTCCGGATCCGCTCCAGGGCGAGGAAGGCGGCATGCCCCTCGTTCATGTGGCAGACGTTGGGCTCGATCCCGAGCGCGGCCAGGGCACGGATTCCGCCGATGCCGAGGAGGATCTCCTGGCGGATCCGCATCTCCTGGTCGCCGCCGTAGAGCCGGGTGGTGATCTCCCGGTCGGCGGGGAGGTTTCTTTCCAGGTTCGTGTCGAGGAGGTAGAGGGCGACCCTTCCCACCGTCACCCGCCAGATCTGGAGATCGACCGGGCGCCCGCCGAACTGGACCTCCACGGTGACCGGAGCCCCGGTCTCATCCCGCTCCAGGTGCAGCGGAAGGTTGTAGAAGTCGTTCTCCGGGTAGACCTCCTGCTGCCACCCCTCGAGGTTCAGTGACTGGCGGAAGTACCCCTGGCGGTAGAGGAGACCCACCCCCACCAGGGGAAGTCCCAGGTCGCTGGCGGACTTGAGGTGGTCGCCGGCCAGGATGCCGAGCCCCCCCGAGTAGACCGGGAGCGACTCGTGCAGCCCGAACTCCATCGAGAAGTAGGCGATGCTGGCGCCCGGGTTGCCGTAGCGCTGGTACCAGGTCCGGGCGGTGAGGTAGTCGTCGAGCCGCTCCTCGACCTGGGCTAAGTGGGACATGAACCCCTCGTCGTTCATCAGGCTTTCCAGGGTGGCCTGCTGCAGGCTCCCCAGCACCTCGAGGGGGTTGTGGCGGGCGACCCTCCAGAGCTCGGGATCGAGCCTCTTGAAGAGTCCTATGGCGTCCGGGTCCCAGGTCCACCAGAGGTTGTAGGCGATCCTCTGCAGACCCGCGAGCTCCCGGGGAAGCGATGGTACGACAGTGAAACGGTGTAGCGTCTGGCTGAGGTTCATCGGAGCACCTCGCTATCGCTACTCCGGCCTCCCGATACCGAATTTCTCGAGCCGGTATTGTAGCGTCTTGTAGCTCATTCCCAAAAGCGGCGCCGCCTTGCTGATGACCCAGTCGGCGCGCTGCATGGCCTTGACGATCAGGTCACGCTCCAACTCGTCCATCGATATCCCCTCGGGGGGGAAGTCGAAATGGAGGCGGCCGGCCGGGCCCGCCTCGCTGTGCACCTCGGCCGGCAGATCCTCCGGCAGGATGTAGTCGCTCTCCGCCATCAGCACGCCCCGCTCGATCACCGACTCCAGCTGGCGGACGTTTCCCGGCCAGCTGTACTCGAGGAGCACCTTCATGGCCGCCTTGGAGATCCCCTTGAGCGGGATGCCGCAGGAGGCGGAGTACTTCTTCAGGAAGAAGTTGGCCAGGGTCAGGATGTCGTTACCCCGCTCCCGAAGCGGCGGGAGGGTGATGCGGATGACGTTCAGGCGGTAGAAGAGGTCCTCGCGGAAGGCGCCCCGCTTGGTCTCCTGCTCGAGATCGCGGTTGGTGGCCGAGATGATGCGGACATCCACCGGGATGTTCTGCTTCCCCCCCACCCGCCGGATCTCCTTCTCCTGGATGGTGCGCAGAAGCTTGGCCTGCATGGCGGTGTTCATCTCGCCGATCTCGTCGAGGAAGACGGTCCCCCCCTCGGCCGCCTCGAAGATGCCGATCTCGCGGCTCCCGGCGCCGGTGAAGGACCCCTTCTCGTGGCCGAAGAGCTCGCTCTCGATGAGCGAGTCGGGGATGGCCGCGCAGTTGATGGCGAAAAACGGCTTCTCCTTCCTCGGGCTCCGCTCGTGGATGGCGCGGGCGACCAGCTCCTTGCCGGTCCCGGACTCGCCGTAGATGAGCACGGTGGTGGAGGTCGAGGAGATCTTGTTGATCATCCTGACCACCTCCAGCATCTTCGGGTGTTCGCCGATCATGTTGGGAAGGGTCTTGGTCTCGGCCAGCCGCCTGTGGAGGACCCGGTTCTCCTTGAGGAGCATGATCCTCTCGAAGGCGCGCTGCAGGGTGAGGATGAGGTCGTCGCGTTCCAGCGGTTTCTCCAGGTAGTCGAAGGCCCCTTTCTTCATGGCCTCCACCGCCGAGTCCACCGTGCCGTGCGCGGTCATCATCACCACGCACTGGGTGCTATCCTCGGCGAGCACCTTTTCCATCAGCTCCATCCCCGACATCCCCTGCATCTTCAGGTCGGTGAGGATCAGGTCGAACTCGGCCTTCTCCAGTTCCTCGAGGGCCTCCCTCGCTCCCGGCACCGCGGTGACGCTGTACCCTTCCTTGGTGAGGATGGCGGTGAGGATGTCGCGCTGTCCTTTTTCGTCGTCAACAATGAGGATGCTGCCTGTCATGTCACTCCTGTCCATCGGGCAGTGATAGAGAAAAAATGTCCGATTCTTGTTTTTTATGCAGTGTTAACAATCTTTCATATTGTACCAGATGGATTCAGCCTTGGTGGCAACCGCGGCAGTGAGAAAATCACCCTTGCCGCCACCGCCGGTCAGGCTCTTTCCTCCGCCCCCAGTCCCGCCTGCGGAAGCTTGACGGTGAAGGTGGTACCTTCCCCCTGGCGGCTCTCGACGGTGAGGGTGCCTCCGTGCTCCTTGACGATCCGTTCGGTGATGGCGAGCCCCAGCCCGATCCCGGCCTCCTTGGTGGTAAAGTACGGCTGGAAGACCTTTTCCAGGTCCTCCGGGGCGATCCCCACCCCCTGGTCGGCGAAGGTGAGGAGGATCATTCCCTCCTCGCGGTCCAGCCGGGCCCCCAGGGTCACCCTTCCCCCCTGCGGCATGGCCTGGGCGCCGTTGGTGATGAAGTTGCAGAGGCAGTTGCGCATCAGCTCGGGATCGACCCGCATGGCGGGGAGGTCGTCGGGGATCTCGCGCACCACCTCGATCCGCTGCTCTTTGAGCCGGTCCTCCATGAGCGGCATCGCCTTGTCGATCAGCTCCGGGTAGGTGATCTCCTGGAGCCTCAGCTTCAGCGGGCGGCCGTAGTTCATGAAGTTCAACACCATGTAGTTCGCCTTGCGGACCTCTTCCTTGATGTTGTCGGCGATGGAGTTGAACTCCTTGGCGGTGTCCGGGGTGGCGGGGAGGAACTCGCTCTTCAGGTGATCGATGGCGAGGCTTATGTAGTTCAGGGGATTGCGGATCTCGTGGGCGATGCCGGAGGCGAGCTGCCCCACCTTGGAGAGGTGCTCGGCCTGGTAGAGCCTTTTCTCGAGCTGCTCGCGTTCCTTGAGCTTGGCCACCATCTCGTTGAGGTTGTTGGCCAGCTCCCCGATCTCGTCGCCGCTCTCCACCTGGAAGGTCACCGAGAGGTCGCCGGCGGAGACGTTCTTGACGCCGCTGGCCAGCCGGTGGATCGGGGAGGTGTAGCGGCGGGCGAGGAAGATGGTGAGGAAGATGCCGATCAAGAAGACCGTGCTGGTGGCGACCAGGCGGCGGACGAAGTTGGCGTGCTGGATGTCGCGGATGTTGTCCAGCAGGAGGTTGATCTGGACGTAGCCTAGCTGCTCGTCGCCGACGATGACCGGCACCACCAGGTCGTACGGCTTGAGCGACGAGCCGGAGCCGGTGCCCCGGCGGGAGGCCTTGAGCCCCTTTTCGAGCTTCTTGATCTCCCGCTTCTTGCCGACCTGGGCCGGGTCCGAGGAGTTGATGATCTCCCCCTCGTTGTTGATGATGTTGATCTCGTTGACCCCCTTGTGCCGCGCCTGCTGGAGGTAGTCGGTCAAAAGGGAGTTCTCCACGTCTGTCTCGGAGGTGAGGTCTTCCACACTCAGCTGGATCGCTTTCGACACCACGGTGGAGCTGTCCTGGATCTCCTGCACGAGGTCGTTCTGGCTGAACTGGTTCAAAACGAAGAGGATCAGCATGGCGATGATCAGCATTGAGAGCATGATCATGACCAGCTTGGTATTGAGTTTCATCGGGTACCTTCTTTTACATGAAATCCGATTAAGTTTGCGAGTATACAACAGGGGTACCGTGGAGACAAGATGTATGTCCCGCCGCACCAACCATCATTTTGGCAAAAAAATGACAGTATCGCCGACATTTTTATCGATTGTGTTAAGATGACTGTCAGTCGCGGGCGATTTTCATTCAGGGAAGGGGGTTCCGATGGGCGACTATGCAGTGGACAGGATTCCGGGCAGCATCTTCATCGACCCGGATGCGGGGGGAGAGGAGCACCGGCGCCGGCGGGACCATCCGGCCAAGAGGCCGGCCCAGGCGGACAGTGTCAGTATCTCCGATGAGGCGTTGAGGCGCTGCAGGCAGGACGACGAGGAGCGGGACGGGGAACCGGCCGGCTGACTCACCCGACGAAGAGGGCCCGGTCCTTTTCGAAGGCATCGGCAAAGGTATCCAGCAGGCCGTTTAACTTGTCGGCCGAAAGCGAAAGCATGGCGGCCGCCCGCGAGCCGGGGATGTCGAGGTCTTCTTCGGGGGTACGGGAGCCGATCCCGAGCTTCTTGCAGAACATGTCGGCCAGGGCGGTGACCGCGCTCAGCCTGGCCACCGCGGGGTCGTCGATGCGGTCCAGTTCGAGATCGTGGTGCTGGAGGATCGCCTTGGTGAGAATCTCCGGGAAGTTCCATTTCTTTACCACGTAGGCCCCGACCTCTTCGTGGGTGAAGGGGTAGATGGTCTTTTCCGCATCCTCGAAAGAGATCCCCTCGTTATAGACGTGCTGCATGACCTCCTGGAACTTGTCGCGGTCCAGGGTGTTCATGATGATCTTGCCGATGTCGTGGAACAGGCCGGCCAGGAAGGCCTCCTCCTCGTTGGCGGCCCGGGTGTCGTGGGCGAGGATGCGGGCGGCGAGCCCGGCCGCGAAGGAGTGCTCCCAGAGCATCTTCTCGGTGAGGCCGTACGGCTTGTAGACCTGTTTGACGGAGGCGGCGACGACGAGGCTTCGCAGGGTGCTGAAGCCCAGGATGACGATGGCGCTGGAGAGGGTCTGGATCTGGCGCTGGCAGCCGTAGAAGGAAGAGTTGGAGATCTTCAGGACGCGGGCGGCGACGGCGGGATCGGAGGCGACGACCTTGGCCAGTTCGTCGGCGGTCGCGTTCTCGTTTTCGATGAGCTTCATGACCTTGAGGGCCACAACCGGAATGGTGGGGAGGTCGGCCGCCTGCATGATGGCCTTTTCCAATTCCTTATTCAGCGTCGGTTCCCTGTCAATCACCATGCCTCTATCCCTTCGGATACACATTATTTTCCAGACACTGGGACAGATTATATCAACTTCTGGCCATTATCAAGCAGCTATTTAATGATTGAAAGGGCGAGAGGGGGCGGGCTATACTGCGCCGGAAAGGATGCTAGCCAACGTGATCGTAAAAAACACCGAATTCGTCAAAAGTGCCACCCGTCCCGCCCACTATCCCGAGGGGGATCTCCCCGAGGTAGCCTTCGCCGGACGCTCCAACGTGGGGAAGTCTTCCCTTGTCAACGTGCTGGTGAACCGGAAGAACCTGGTCCGCACCAGCTCCACCCCCGGACGTACCCAGCTCATCAACTTCTTCCAGGTGAACGAGGATTTCATGCTGGTGGACCTCCCCGGCTACGGCTACGCGAAGGTCCCGCTGGCGGTCAAGAAGGCCTGGCGGCCGATGATGGAGACCTACCTCTCCCGCCGCAAGAACCTGCGCGCGGTGGTCCTCATTCTCGACATCCGCCGCACCCCGGTTGAGGAGGACCTGCAGATGCTGGAGTGGCTGCGGGCCTTCTCGATCACCCCCATCGTGGTGGTGACCAAGTGCGACAAGGTATCCAAGAACGAGCGGGCCAAGCAGAGCGCCATCATCGCCTCCGCCCTTAAGCTCCCGAAGGGGGAGCTGAACTTCTTCTCCGCCCTCTCCAAGGAGGGGAAGGACGGCATCTGGGCCCGGATCGAGGCGGAGCTCGGCTGGAGCGGCGAGGCGGCCGACGCGTCGGCTGACGGGTCGCCCGACGACGATACCCCATCCTCACCCCAACCCTCCCCTTGAAGGGGAGGGGGCCCCGGCGGCCTCAGGTGTCTTGTCTGCTTTCGGCCACTGTCTCTGCGGGCCGGACAACTCTCTTTGTCCCCCTTTCCCTTGAATAAATTTGACTTTCGACCTCCCCTCTGTTAGAACGACACTCTATCTAGAGCCATCAGTCGTCCGGGTGCCCCGAGAGGGGTTAAAAGGGAAGAGGGTGAGAATCCCTCGCTGTCCCGCAACTGTGAACGGTTATGAAAGCCGCAACTACGCCACTGAGAGTATCGGGAAGGCGCGGCGAGTAAGTGGACCCGTGAGTCAGGAAACCTGCCTGGATGAAAGCTTTACAGTACCTCCGTGGAAGAGGGGCTAAAGCCGGAATCGCGACCATTACCCGATTTTCGACCCCCCTCCTCCATTGGAAGGGGGTTTTTTTATGTCCAAAATCGTCCTGGTCACCGGGGGGGCGCGCAGCGGCAAGAGCCGTTTCGCCGAAGGGTTGGCCGAGGCATTTCCGCCCCAGCGGGGGTATCTCGCCACCAGCGAGGCGAGGGACGACGAGATGGCGGCCCGCATCTCCCGCCACCGGGCCCGCCGCGGCGACGGTTGGGTGACGGTGGAGGAGCCGATCGACGTCTCCGTGGCCCTGCGGGCCAACGACGGGCTCTTCTCGGTCACCCTCGTCGACTGCATCACCCTCTGGATCTCCAACCTCCTCTTCAAGGAGGGGGCCGAGGCCGTGCTGCCGCGGGTGGCGGAGCTGGCGGCAAGCTTCCCCACGCTGGCCACCCCCCTCGTGATCGTCACCAACGAGGTAGGGATGGGGATCGTCCCGGAGCATCCGCTCTCCCGCACCTTCCGGGATCTGGCCGGCGAGGCCAACGAAATCCTCGCCACCAAGGCCGACGAAGTCTACGTGACCATTTCCGGGCTCCCCTTGAAACTGAAGGGGTAGCCGAAGCGCACCAACTGCAGCTGCATTTTAATAATTACCATCGGAGGCACCCATGAAACTTCTGGAAAACGCCCTGGCTAAGATCCAGCCGGTAGACGAGGCATTCCTGGCCAAGGCCCAGGCGAAACTCGACAACAAGACCAAGCCGCTCGGCTCGCTGGGAAGGCTCGAGGAGATGGCCCGCCGGCTGGCCGCCATCACCGAGAATCTCTCCCCCGACACCGAAAAGAAGGTCATTTACACCTTCGCCGGCGACCATGGCATCGTCGAGGAGGGGGTCTCCGCGTTTCCCAAGGAGGTCACCCCCCAGATGGTGCTGAACTTCCTGCGCGGGGGCGCCGGCGTGAACGTGCTGGCGCGCCACGTGGGGGCCGAGGTCCGGGTGGTGGACGTCGGGGTCGACTTCGACTTCGAGCCCGCACCGGGGCTCATCATCCGCAAGGTCGCCAAGGGGACCCGCAACTTCGCCAAGGAGGCGGCCATGACCCGCGAGGAGGCGGTGGCCGCCATCGAGGTCGGCATCGATCTCGCCAACCAGGCCAAGGCCGAAGGGGTCGCCCTGCTCGGGACCGGCGAGATGGGGATCGGCAACACCTCCCCCTCCTCGGCCATCATCGCCACCTTCTCCCGCTGCAGCGTCCAGGACGTCACCCACCGCGGTACCGGGATCAACGACCAGGCACTGGAACACAAGGTCGCCGTCATAGAGACCGGCCTGGCCGTCAACCGCCCCAACCCCGAGGACCCGCTCGACGTCCTCGCCAAGGTCGGCGGCTACGAGATCGCCGGTATCGCCGGCCTCGTGCTGGGCGCCGCCGCCAACCGGATCCCGGTGGTGGTGGACGGCTTCATCTCCACGGCCGGTGCCCTGATCGCGAGCGAGATGCACCCCTGCGTGAGGGACTACGTCTTCGCCGCCCACAACTCCGTGGAGATCGGCCACCGGATGATGCTGGAGCGGATCGGGGCGGAACCGATTCTCGATCTCAAGCTGCGGCTCGGCGAGGGGACCGGCGCCGCGCTCGCCATGGGGCTCATCGAGGCGGGTGCCAAGGTTATGAAGGAGATGGCCACCTTTGCCGAGGCCGGGGTCTCGGAAGGGTAGGGACGGTCCGGGGGACCACATGAGACTGTTGGTACTGGCCTTCCAGTTCCTGACCATAGTACCGATCCCGATCGCGGTCCGTTGCGAGGAGCGCGACCTGGGGCGTTCCATGTCCTTTTTCCCCCTGGTGGGGCTGGCGCTCGGGGCCATGCTGGCGGGAGCCGACTACCTCCTGTCGCCGGTGCTCCCCCGTGCGGTGGGGGATCTGCTCCTCGTCGTGCTGGTCACCGTGGTCACCGGGGCCCTCCACCTCGACGGCCTCTCCGATGTCTGTGACGGCCTGGCCGCCCGGGGATCGAGGGAGCGTTTCCTGGCGGTGATGAAGGACTCGCGGGTGGGTGCGGTCGGGGCGGTGGCCCTCGTGCTGGCGCTGGGGCTCAAATACCAGGCGCTCCTTGCCCTGCCGGCTGCCTCCAAGCGGGAGGCCCTCCTCTTCTTCCCGATGGCGGCGCGCTTTGCCCAGGTGCAGATGACGGTGGGGTCGGCGCGGGCCCGGCAAAACGGCCTCGGCTCGTCCTTCCTGGTCGGGGCCGGGGTCGCCCAGTTCGCCACCGCCTTTCTTCTCACGATGGGGATCGGGTTCCTGCTGCTCGGGCTGAACGGGCTCGCCTGCATCTTCGTTCTCTACTTCGTCACCTGGGGAATCAAGAGCTGGTCGCACCGGCGGCTCGGCGGGGTGACCGGTGACGTGATCGGCTGCGCGAGCGAGTTGAACGAGATAGCCGCCCTGCTGGTGCTCTTGGTGCTTTTCAACCGCGGTTGGCTCAGCTGAAACAAGGAGTCTTTCAAAATGATGGAGATGACCCGGATCTACCTCGTCCGCCACGGAGAGGTCGATCCTTCCCACTGCTACAACGGCCACCGCGACGTTGACCTTACCGAGCGGGGGGTGGAGCAGTACCACCAGTTGAAGCCGCGTCTCGAGCAGGAACGGATCTCCGCGTGCTATACGAGCGACCTGACCCGGACCGTCAGGGGAGGGGAGATCCTCGGTGTATACCTGGGGCTCGATCCCGTCAAGGTGCGCGATTTAAGGGAGCTCGACTGCGGGGCGTGGGAAGGGCTTTCGCTGACCGAGATCATGGAGAAGCGCCCGGACGAGTGGGCGGCGCGGCTGGCCGACCTGGTCGGTTTCCGTGGACATGGAGGTGAAAGTGTGGGGCAGCTCGCGGGCCGCGTGCTCCCGGCCCTGGCCGAGATCGTGGAGAGGCATCGCGGCGAAGAGGTGCTGGTGGTCGCCCATGGCGGCGTCAACCGCGTCATCCTCATGGACGCCCTCGGTGCCCCCTTGTCCAACATGTTCAGCGTCGAACAGCGCTACGGCTGCCTCAACGTGATCGACTACTTCGCCGACGGCAACGCGGTGGTGAAGCTCGTTAACGGCTAGCCGGGGATGGGGAGCCAGCGTATCTCATGAAAAGCGTGGTGATTGCAGCGCCGCACAGCGGCTCGGGTAAGACCACCGTCACCCTCGGCATCATGGCCGCCCTCCGGGCGCGCGGGCTTTGTGTCGCCCCCTTCAAGGTGGGGCCCGATTTCATCGACCCCGGTTACCATGCCCTGGCCACCGGCCGGTCCTCCGTCAACCTCGACGGCTGGATGTGCGGCCGCGACTTCGTCAAAAGCACCTTCGCCTGCCACACGCAAGGAGCCGACCTCGCCGTAGTGGAAGGGGTGATGGGGCTCTTCGACGGCATGGATGGGGCAAGCGACGCCGGGAGCACCGCCGAGGTGGCCAAGCTGCTCGGGGCCCCCGTGGTGCTGGTGGTGGATGCCCGCAGCCAGGCGCGCAGTGCCGCCGCCCTCGTGCACGGCTTCGCCTCCTTCGATCCGGAGCTCCGGCTGGCCGGGGTGATCTTCAACAACGTCGCGAGCGACAACCATGAACGCCTTTTGCGCGAAGCGATGGCCACCTCGCTGCCGGGTATCGCCGTGATCGGCTGCCTACCCCGGGACACGGAACTGGCCATCCCGTCCCGGCACCTGGGGCTTACCACCGCCGACGACAACCCGCTCTCCGACCCGTTCCTCGCCCACTTGGTGGAAGTGATCGAACGTCACCTCACCCTCGACCTTTTAATCCTCCCTTCCCCGGAGGGAGGGGGCGAGGGTGTGGGGACGATTGGAAGTTCCCCTTTGAAAAAGGGGGATTTAGGGGGATTTGGTTCGGCCAGAGCTAGGCAAGGGGTGAGGGAGGCGGGCGTAGGGGAAACCGTCCCCCTCGCCGTCGCCCGCGACGCCGCCTTTTGCTTCGTCTACGAGGACAACCTCCGCCTTCTGAGGGAGGCGGGCGCCGAACTTCGCTTCTTCTCTCCGCTGGCCGGCGACGACCTCCCCGCCTGCGTGGGAGGGCTCTACCTCCCCGGCGGCTACCCCGAGCTCTTCGCCGAGGAGCTTGGCCGCAACGAAGCACTGATGGAGAGCGTGCGGGAGGCGGTAAAGGCCGGCATGCCGGTCTACGCCGAGTGCGGCGGGTTCATCTATCTCACCCGAGGCGTGCGAAGCGGCGACGACTTGCACCCGCTGGCCGGCGTCTTCCCGGTCGAGACCCGGATGCTCCCCCGCCGCAAGGCGCTGGGGTACCGCGAGGTGGAGCTCATGGCTGATACGCCGCTGGGGGGGACGGGCGCCGTCGCGCGCGGGCACGAGTTCCACTACTCCGAGATGGAGGAGATGCCTCCCTCCGTCGAGCGGGTTTACACGGTAAAAAGAAGAGGCGTCGTCATTGGAGCGGAGGGGTACCGGATCGGGAACTGCCTCGCCTCCTATATTCACATCCATTTCGGCGGCGCGACCGCTATGGCATTCAGCTTTGTGGGACACTGCAGGGCGTACAAGGAAAGGAGTGTCCTATGAAGACACAGATCGAACAGGCGCGTGACGGGGTGGTTACCCCGCAGATGGCACAGGTGGCGGCGGACGAGGGATTCACCCCCGAGTACGTGAGGGAGAAGGTGGCCGAGGGGAAGATCGTCATCCCCTGGAGCCGGATCCACAAGCCGCGGGTGGCCGGCATCGGGGAAGGGCTTAGGACCAAGGTCAACGCCTCCATCGGGACCTCCTCCGACATCATCGACTACCAGGCCGAGGTCCGCAAGGCGAAGGCCGCCGAGGAGACCGGCGCCGATACCCTGATGGAGCTCTCGGTGGGGGGCGACCTGGACCGGGTGCGCCGTGAGGTCATCGGGGCCGTCAACCTCCCGGTGGGGAACGTTCCCCTCTACCAGGCCTTCTGCGAGGCGGCCAGGAAGTACGGCGACCCCAACAAGCTCGACGACGAGATGCTCTTCGAGATCATCGAGCGCCAGTGCGCGGACGGGATGTCCTTCATGGCGGTCCACTGCGGGATCAATCTCTACACCCTGGAGCGCCTCAGGAAGCAGGGATACCGCTACGGCGGCCTGGTCTCCAAGGGGGGGGTCAGCATGGCGGCCTGGATGATCGTCAACCGCCGCGAGAACCCGCTCTACGAGAAGTTCGACCGGGTGGTGGAGATCCTCAAGCGCTACGACACCGTCCTGTCGCTCGGTAACGGCCTGCGGGCCGGTGCCATCCACGACTCCAGCGACCGCGCGCAGATCCAGGAGCTCTTGATCAACTGCGAACTGGCCGAGATCGGGCGGGAGATGGGATGCCAGATGCTGGTCGAGGGGCCGGGGCACGTCCCGCTGGACGAGGTGCAGGGAAACATCCAGCTCCAAAAGCGGATGAGCGGCGGCGCCCCGTACTATATGCTGGGCCCCATCTCCACCGATATCGCCCCCGGCTTCGACCACATCACCGCCGCCATCGGCGCCGCCCAGTCCTCGCGTTTCGGTGCCGACCTGATCTGCTACATCACCCCCGCCGAGCACCTGGCGCTTCCCAATGAGGACGATGTCCGCGCCGGCGTCAAGGCGGCCAAAGTCGCCGCCTACATAGGCGACATGAACAAGTACCCCGAGAAGGGGCGCCAGCGTGACAAGGAAATGAGCAAGGCGCGCCGGGACCTCGATTGGCAGAAGCAGTTCGAGCTGGCCCTCTATCCCGAGGACGCCGCCGCCATCAGGAAGAGCCGGGTCCCCGAGGACGAGCAGACCTGCACCATGTGCGGCGATTTCTGCGCTTCGCGCGGGGCCGGCAAGATCTTCGCCGCCGACCTGCGCGGGGACAAGCTCTAGAGGGAGTCTTCGTGCGTTTTGCCTATATCACACCGATCCTGCTGCTGATCGCCACCCCCGCCCATGCCATGCACATCTCGGAGGGGATCCTCCCCTTCTCGTGGGCGGCGATCTGGTACGCGGTGGCCGCCCCCTTCGTGGCGCTGGGGGTGAGGCGGCTGAACCTCCTCGGCCGTGAGGATCTTTCCCTCAAGCCCCTGGTCGGGTTGCTGGCGGCGGTGGTCTTCATAATCTCGTGCATGCCGATCCCGGTTCCTACCGCCGGCACCTGCTCCCACCCGTGCGGCACCGGCCTCTCCGCGGTCCTGGTCGGCCCCCTGGTGAGCGTGCTGATCGCCTCCGTCGCCCTCCTCATCCAGGCGCTCTTTCTCGCCCACGGCGGCCTTTCCACCCTGGGGGCCAACATCCTCTCCATGGGGATCGTGGGATCGTTCGCCGGCTGGGGGGTGTACCGGGCCATCCGCCGGATGGGGGGCGGGGTGGCGCTGGCCGGCTTCGTCGCCGGCGTCATTGCCGACTGGGCCACCTATGCGGCCACCGCGCTGGTCCTCGCACTCGGGATCCGCGGCGACGCCCCGCTCATCCCCCTCTTCACCAAGGTGGCGCTGGCCTTCTTGCCGACCCAGCTTCCCCTGGGCATCCTCGAAGGGGTGATCACCGCCGGGATGCTCAAGCTGCTTTACAACAAACGTCCCGATCTCCTGGTAAAGATGAAGGTGATAACGGAAAGGGAGCTGCCGAGCAATGGGTGAGCCAGCCAGAAGCTCGACGTGGAAGGTGGTAGCGGCCCTGGTGGTCGTTGTTCCCCTTCTTTTCTTTACGGTGAAATCGTGCTATTTCTCCGGGAAGTCCTGGAGCGGTGTCGACGAGGCGGTCGTGGAGAAGATCGCCAAGGAGCACGGCCGCCAGGCCACCTCGCCCCTGCTCGACCCCGGCTCGGGAGACCTTTTGCTGTTCCTTTTCCTCTTGGCCGGAGCGGTGGGAGGTTTCGCGGCAGGGTACTACTGGCGCGACCTGGTGAAAAAAGATGATTAACCCTCAGGAAACGTGATGCACCATTTCGCCCCCCACAACCCGCCAGTGCCCCATCTGCTGACCCGGCTCGACGCCAGGGTGAAGCTCCTCTGCGTGCTGGCGCTGCTCCTCATGGTGATCACCTGCCAGGGGATCGTCTTTCCGTTGCTGGTGGCCGCCCTCAGCTGTCTGCTCTGTCTGCGGCTCGGCCTGCCGGCCAAGCTGCTGGTCCTGCGCTTTTCCGAGCCGCTCTTCATCGCGTCCGGCGTGCTCCTCCTGAAGCTCTTCTTCGGCGGCCACCTGCCGCTTTTCTCCTTCGACCTCTTTGGCCTCCATCTCGCCGGCTACCGCGACGGGCTGCTCGACGGCGCCGCCATCGCCAGCCGGATCGTCGGCGGGGTCTCGCTGGTGGCCCTCTTCGGCTTTGCCACCCCCTTCACCGAGGTGATGGCGGCCCTCTCCTGGTTGAAAGTCCCCCAGGCCCTGGTCGACGTCTCCCTGTTCGCCTGGCGCTACCTCTTCCTGCTGCTCGAGGATGCCCAGGTGGTCTACCAGGCGCAGCGGAACCGGCTCGGGTACGCGGGATACCGGCGGGGACTCTCCTCCTTCGGTACCCTGGCCGGCGTGCTGGTCATCAAGGCCTTCGACAACAGCCAAAACGTCACCACCGCGATGGTGCAGCGAGGCTACGACGGCCGGATGCCGATGCTTTCCCACAAGCCCTTTAGTGGCGCCGAAGTGGCGCTCTCCCTCGTGGTGGTAGCCGCCATGGGAGCGCTGCGGATGCTGGTGGTCTAGGGGGAGCGGCATGGACGACATCAGGATCTCGGCCCGTATAGAAAGTTTCCGCTACCCCGACGGGACGGTCGCCCTCTCCGGCATCGACCTCGGGGTCGTCCGGGGGGAGTTCACCGGCATCCTCGGTTCCAACGGCTCCGGCAAGACCACCCTTCTCAAGGCGATGGACGGGCTGGTCAAGGGGTACCAGGGAGAGGTGCTCCTTGATGGCGAAAACGTCCTGCGCCTGCATCCCCGCGACATCTACCGCAAGGTCGGCCTGGTGTTCCAGAACCCCGACGACCAGCTGTTCGCCGCCTCGGTCTTCGAGGACGCTGCCTTCGGGCCCCGCAACATGGGATGCCCGGAGCCGGAAGTCCGCGAGCGGGTGGAGCATGCGCTTGCCAGCGTGGATATGGCGGACCATGCGGCCAAGTCGATCCACAACCTGAGCTACGGCCAGAAGAAACGGGTCTGCATCGCCGGCCTTCTCGCCATGGGGCACGAGATCCTGCTCTTGGACGAGCCGACCGCCGGCCTCGACCCGATGGGGGAGTACCGGATGATGGAGCTCTTGACCCGCCTCAACCGCGAGAAAGGGGTCACCATCGTCATGGCGACCCACAGTGTCGACCTGGTGCCGGTCTTTCTCCATCGGCTCCACATCCTCAGCCGGGGGACCCTGGTCAGGGGGGGCGCGCCGGAAGAGGTCCTCACCGCTCCCGATGAACTGCAACAGGTCAAGCTGCGCCTGCCGCACATCGCCGAGCTGATCTACCGTCTCAAGCATGAGGAGGGGCTCCCCTTCGGACGGATCCCGCTTACCATCGGTGAGGCCAGGAGAGAAATCGTGGAGACGCTGGGCCGGCAAAAGGGTTGATCATGCCGGAAACGAGTAAGTTGCCAAAAGAGCTGCCCCAAGGGGCGGCTCTTTTTTTTGCGCCGAGGCCGGCCCGACAGGCGGCCGTACGAGTGGTAAGTGAATTCACAAGGACTTTTAGTTCATTAAAGACAAAACATATGTTTTATTTTGCTCCGCGTTCCTCCCTCAGCCCCGAAAGCGGGGTCAATATTTCTGTGGAATAATAATGGTATGTCATTTCGACAGCTTGACGCGCTCTACTTAATGAGTAACCATCAGGTAACGGGAAAATGACGAAACTGTCACAAATGCAGGGCATTGGCGGGTCAGAGTAAAAAAATCGGTTTTATTGGCTTTCAATGTTATGCCGTTTTATTAAAGGTAACCTACTGAAACTAGACAAGAAAACTCTACGGTATTATTCTTACTCATAATGTTCCTCTGTTTCCTATAAAAACTAGTTTTATGAATGCTGAGTGAAGCTAATTGCCCGACAATAAAAGACAAAGCAACGAAAGTAATAACTACATTGAAAAAATTCTAAAAGAGCTTGACAGAGGGCTAATTTGGTCTTATAAATTCCATCACAAAATTAATTCCATTGTTTTAATGTAACCTTTCATACATGCCACTCATTGGTGGCTGGTTACGCGAAATTGCGGTGCTTGGAATGTCGTAACTCTCATGAGGCGCACCACCGACGGTGCGGGGATGGCGTCAGCAACGCCCTCTCATGCCTCACTACGAAGCCAGAGCCAGCGTTATGGCTCACAAAAGGAGTCCGATCATGGGAAAGATCATCTGGGGCTGGAGCATCGTTTATGCGGTAGTAGTGGGGGTGTACGGAATGTATCTTCTCAAGAAGTACCTGTTCAGCAAGGACAAAAAGTAGCGGGCACCGTTTTGATCCCTTGCCTGTCCGAGCGGCAGGCTATCAATACACGGTAAGGAGTGAAAAGATGGGAAAACTGTTTGTGCTTCTTGGAGTTGTGTACGCGGTCATGGTTGCGGTGCAGATTCTGTCGGGGATGCTCGGCAAGAAGCAGGCGTAACCGGGAGAAGTCAGCAACGGTGCTGACCGGTCTGCAACGTAGCAGGTGTCTTCGGATACCGTATGGAAGAGGAGTTGAAAGGGGGGTGGACCATGTCCACCCCCCTTTTCGTTTCAGTAAGCCTTGTCGGCGACCTTCAGCTTGATCCTGCCGATCACCCCGGCCAAGGCTTCCATCTCGCCGGCAGAGTCCCCCTCCACGAGCTTGATGTGGGTGATATCGGCGGGAACCTCGCCGAAGGTGGGATCCACCGGTACCCAGCCTTTCAGGTAGCTCTCGGCCCAGCTGTGGTAGAGGAATCCGCGTTCGGGAAGATAGACCAGGCCGGATACGAAGCGGGTCGGAATGCCGGCCGCACGCGCCAGGGAGGCATAGAGCCGGGCGTGGCTTTGGCAGTTCCCTTCCTTCTTCTCGAGCGTCTCCAGCGGCGACTGGCTGTCGGTGCCGCTCCCCTTGATCTCCTTGGCGACCCAGGCCACCAGGAGCCGTACCTCGGCAGCCGGATCGCTCTCCTTGCCGACGATCTCGTTTTTACGGACGACGATCTGGGGGGCGTCGGCGGGGATGCGCTGGGTCGCTTCGAGTCCGTTCCCGGCCGGGGGCGCCCCTTCGGGTGCCGGTGCCGGGTTCGGCATCGCGAACCGAACGGAGCCGTCGGGGAGCCGCGTTGCCGATTGGCCTTGCCCCTCCAGAAGGGGATAGCTTTCGGGAATGCCGGAGACCTCTACGACGAGCCGTTTCAGCCCCTGCGGGTTCTCCAGCGGAGGGGTGACCGGTACCAGGCTGAAATCGAGCACCATGTCCTTCCTGGAGAGGGCGTCGTCGGCCAGCTGCAGCTTGGCGGTCGCCTCATCCGCCGCCTCGGTCACCACGAGGTCCTCGCGGACCGCTTCTTTCACGGTGTTCCCCTTGAGGTCGACCCAGATGTCGTTGTCCACGATCGGGTAGAGGTCGTTGGACAGGTGCACGGCGGGAAGCCCTGACGGGAGGGGCTCCTGGCCGACCACCTTGACCTTGACCTGCTTGACCTTGAGCGCTTCCAGGTCGAGCATCGGGATCTTGTAGCTCTTGCCGGGGACCGCTCCCTGCATGAGGGGATAGATGTTGAGCGCCTCGGGAGGGTAGCAGACCCCCTTGTGCTTGATGGTGCGCTCCTTGGTCCCGCTGCGGGACTGGACGGTGGCCCGGATGGCGTTGGGGGCGACGTCGCCGTTGACGGTCAGGTGGCTTCCGTCGATCACGGTGTCGGAGGAAAACGACAGCAGGGTGAGGTCGGGACGGACCAGGTAGCTCTCTTTGGCGGAGGCTTCCCGGGAGAAGCCGAGCCCCTTCATCTTCACCCCGGATTCGGAGGAGATCCGGTACCCTTCCCCTTCCCGGGTGATGGTGAGATGGGCGAAGCCGACCCGTTCCCCCCCCATGCTGACGGTAAACCAGCGCTCCCCGAGCGGCGGGGCGGCGAGTTTGGGGAGGGGGGCGGCGATAAGGTGCAGCGGGATAAGGACCAGCAGCACGGCCAGCAGTAAGGTGAGATAGCGAGTTTTCATGTGGTTACCTGGGTGAAAGGCCTCTCGAGATTGCACCGGCCGGTAAAGGCGGTGACGAGGGATGAGGTTGGCGCCTTATTGCGGCGTGGCAGCGAGGGACAGTAAAGGAGCCCACGGTCCCGGCCCGGCGATGTTCCGAAGGTGCGTGGGCACTCCGCCCTCAAACCGCCGCCGCGGAATCAATGAGCTCTCGTTGGAACCGATTTTAATAGACATATAGCACAGCAGCCGAGGCAGGTGCAATCGGAGCCGCTTGCACTCCCAAGGAGTTGTGGTTAAATATGGCTAATGTATGCAATCTAGCTTTTGTCACGCCCCGTCCAGCGGAAAATAGCGCGAAAATTAGATACTTGCGGCGCTATCGGGGCGGCAGTATAATGAAAGTAGAGATAAGAGTTGCGGAGGGTCGTAGGATCCTCCTTTCCCCTAGCTGACTTGCCCTCCTAGTCGCTAGGGTTTTTTTTGCCCGCGCTCCGGAAAGGGTGTGCCAAATCTTGCACAGTTTATGCTCTTCGTATACAATGGCGCCTCGAATGAAAACAGCCGGACCAGAGGTGCCATGTATCCCATCGTTACCCTTACCGATCAGTGCCGTAAATGTTACTCCTGCGTCAGGAGCTGCCCGGTCAAAGCGATCAAGGTGGAGAGAAGCTATACCGAGATCATCTTCGAGCGCTGCATCGGCTGCGGCAACTGCCTGAGCACCTGCCCCCAGCATGCCAAGGTCATCGCCGACAAGGTCGGGGAGACCGAGGCGCTTCTCGCCTCGGGCGCCCGCGTGGTCGCCGTGCTCGGCTGCTCGTTCCCCTCCTATTTTCACTACGCTTCCCCCGGCCAGCTCTCCGCGGGTCTGAAGCTCCTCGGTTTCGCCGAGGTCCACGAGGGGGCCGAAGGGGTCGAGCTGATCGCCGAGGAGTACCGGGAAGCGATCGGCAGGAGCGAGGTCCCGCTCATCTCCTCCCACTGCCCGGCGGTGGTCGACCTGATCGAGCGCCACTATCCCCAGCTGATCGGCAACCTGGTGGGGGTGGTGACCCACATGGTGGCCGCCGGCCGCTACTTGAAGAAGGTGCTCGGCGACCAGGTGAAGATCGCCTACATCAGCTCCTGCATTGCCGGGAAATTCGAGGTCCAGGCCGAGGAGACCAAGGGGGCGGTGGACGTGGTGCTGACCTACCGCGAGCTGGAATCGATGTTCAAGGCACGCTCCATCGACCTTCCCAGCCTCGACGACGCCCCCTTCGACGGCAACGAGCCGCACATGGGGAGGGTCTTCTCCCTTTCCCAGGGGTCGTTCCAGGCCTTCGGCATCGAGACCGACCCCCTCGACACCGAGATCGTCACCGCCGAGGGTGAGGTCAACGTCATGGGGATCGTGAAAGACCTGGCCCAGGGAAGGATCAGCCCCAAGCTGGTCGATCTCCGCTTCTGCTACGACGGCTGCATCGGGGGGCCGGGGAGGAACCAGGCGCTGACCGAGTTCTCCCGCCGCAACCTGGTGATCAACCACTTCAGGAAGAAGACCCCCTACCAGACCCGCCCGGTCTACAAGAAGGCGCACCCGGCGGTAAGTCTCTCCCGCACCTTCGCCGACCGTTTCGCCAAGCTGCCGACCCCGAAGGGGGGGGACGTCAAGAAGATCCTCCAGGCCACCAACAAGTTCACCCAAAAGGACGAGCTGAACTGCCGCACCTGCGGCTACAACACCTGCCGCGAGTACGCGGTGGCGGTCTATCAGGGGCTCGCCGACCTGGAGATGTGCCTACCCCACAACCTCCAGCAGCTGGAAGAGGAGCGCGGCCGGCTGATCCAGAAGTACGAACTGGCCAAGAGGGAGCTCGACCGCGAGTACGGCGACGAGTTCATCGTGGGGAGCGACCGCAACACCCACGAGGTGCTCGACCAGATCAAACAGGTAGGCCCCACGCCGACCACGGTGCTTTTACGGGGGGAGTCCGGTACCGGCAAGGAGCTCGCCGCCCGCGCCATCCACCGCTACTCCAAACGTAACGACAAGCCGCTCGTCACCGTGAACTGCACCACCATCACCGACAGCCTCCTGGAAAGCGAGCTCTTCGGCCACAAGAAAGGCTCCTTCACCGGCGCCTTGGCCGACAAGAAGGGGCTCTTCGAGGCGGCCGACGGAGGCACCATCTTCCTCGACGAGATCGGGGACATCACCCCCAAGCTGCAGGCGGAGCTTCTGCGGGTGCTCGACATGGGGGAGGTCAGGCCGGTCGGCGGCACCACCGCCAAGAGGGTCGACGTCCGCCTGATCGCCGCCACCAACAAGCCGCTTGAGGAGGGTGTGAGGGACGGCTGGTTCAGGGAGGACCTCTACTACCGGCTGAACGTCTTCTCGATCACCATGCCCCCCTTGCGCGACCGGGTGGAGTCGATCCCCATGCTCGCCCACCACTTCCTCGAAAAGGCGCGCCAGAAGCTGAACAAGAACATCGTCGGGATCGAGGAGCGTGCCATCAACGCCATGGTGAAGTACCCCTGGCCGGGGAACATCCGGGAGATGCAGAACGTCATCGAGCGGGCCGCCGTCCTCACCCACGACGAGGTCGTCAAGCTTGGGAACCTCCCGCTCGCCTTCGCCGAGAGCTATGCGGAGGAGGCGGAGAACGTCATCGACCTCCGCTCCTTCAAAAAAGAGCGCGAGCCGCATGTCCTGCGGGTGGAGAAGAAGCTGATCCAGCGCTATTTGGCCGATGCTGGCGGCAATGTGTCAAAAGCGGCACAACTCGCCAACATCCCGCGGCGCTCATTCTACCGTCTCCTGGATAAACACGGACTTAAAGGGCGCACCATGCGGGCACGGGAGGGTGAAGAGGACTGATTTAGTCCGAAACGACGGGGGTGGAATTGTTTACTATTGACCACTTTGGGACACAATTTCCATCCGTGTGCCAAAACTGTCTCACTTTGTATACAGCATAAAATAACAAGGCCTTAACCTTGACAAAGACAGCTCACGTAATTTCAGCAAGTTAGCTGAAAAAGGACGGTTGTTTCACTGTTGGCACGGATATAGCTATATAGAGGTATCAGCGCCGCAGTTGAATGAAACGTCTAAGAAGGAGTGAGTAAAATGGGCAGAATGAGAGAAAATCCGAGGTACAACGTAATTTCGATGAGGATCAGCGACGCCGAGCGCGAAACCCTTGAGCAGATCATGACCACCACCAAGAAGAGCGTCTCCGACATCATGAGGGAGGCCATGGAACTGGTCAAGATGAGGGCTTGCGCCGACATCAACCAGAAGGCGGCCTAATCAGCCGCCTCTCCCATCGCGCCACACGATAACGAGCGCAAAAAAATAGGCCGCCATGAGCGGCCTTTTTTTTATCCTCTTTTTTCCTTCCCGCCTACTTTGCCTTCCAGGTGGTCCCTTGGGCGCTGTCGAGCAGCTGGATGTTCTTGGCCAGCAACAGGTCGCGGATCTCGTCGCTCCGCTTGAAGTCCCTGGCCTTTCTGGCCGCCGTCCGCTCCTCGATGAGACGCTCGATCTCCTCGACGGAGATCTCCAAAGCGGAGCTCTTGCGCTCCTGCATCCTTTTCAGAAACTCCGCCGGCACCGAGTCGCAGACCCCGAGGACCTTGGCGATGGCGGCGACCTCCCCTTTGACCTTTTCCAAAAGCGCCTTCCCGGCCATCGGAAGCGCCTTGTTGACGCTTCTCACCAGGTCGAAGAGATGACCGAGCGCCAGCGCGGTGTTGAAGTCGTCGTCCATCGCCTCGGCGAAGCGGGTGGCGAGGGTAGCGACCTTCTCCTCGAGCTCGGAGACCTCCTCACCGTCAGCCGCACCCGGGCAGCCGGCGGCGAGCCTCTCGTCGACCCCGGCCAGCGCCTTGTAGATCCTCTCGATCCCCTGGTCCGCCTCGTTCAGGTTCTGGTCGGAGAAATCGATCGGCGAGCGGTAGTGGGCCGACAGCAGGAAGAAGCGGAGCACCTCGGCGTCGTAGCGGTCGAGCACTTCCTTGATGGTGAAGAAGTTGCCGAGCGACTTGGACATCTTCTCGGCGTTGATGTTCACGAAGCCGTTATGGAGCCAGTACTTGACGAACGGCTTTCCCGTGGCCGCCTCGGTCTGGGCGATCTCGTTCTCGTGGTGGGGGAAGATCAGGTCCTTGCCGCCGCCGTGGATGTCGAAGGTCTCACCCAGGTACTTCATGCTCATGGCCGAGCACTCGATGTGCCACCCCGGCCGTCCCTTGCCCCAGGGGGACTCCCAGAAAGGCTCGCCCGGCTTGGCACCCTTCCAGAGGGCGAAGTCCATCGGGTGCTCTTTCCGCTCGTCCACGTCGATGCGGGCGCCGGCCTGCATGTCCTCGAGGTTCCTTTTGGAGAGCTTCAGGTAGGTGGCGAACTTGTCCACCCGGAAGAAGACGTCGGCATCGGACTGGTAGGCGTACCCCTTCTCGATCAGCTTCTCGACCAGGGAGATGATCTCCCCGATGTGCTCGGTGGCCTTGGGCTGGTGGGTGGGAAGCTGGAGCATCAGCCTCGCCATGTCGATGTCGAACTCTTTTATGAAGCGCTCGGAGATCTCGTTATAGGCGACGCCGTCCCGGTTGGCCCGGTTGATGATCTTGTCGTCGATGTCGGTGTAGTTCCGGACGTAGGTGACGTCGTAGCCGCTCGCCTTCAGGTAGCGGAAGATCATGTCGAAGACCACGTTGGCGCGGGCGTGGCCGATGTGGCAGTGGTCGTAGACGGTGACGCCGCAGACGTACATCCCGACCTTGCCGGGGGTTAACGGTACGAACTCTTCCTTGCTGCCGGAAAGGGTGTTGTAGACGCGTAAGGCCATGAAATCCTCGTTTCAGAAAAGATTGGTTGGTTATTTCTTCTCGGTCCAGGAGTCGCGCAGGGTGGCGGTCCGGTTGAAGACCAGCGCACCGGGCTTGGAGTCGCGCGAGTCGAGGCAGAAGTAGCCGAGACGCTCGAACTGGAAGCGGCTCTCCAGACCGGCTCCGGCCAGCGACGGCTCGAGCTTGGCGGCCTTGACGATCTCCATGGAGTTCGGGTTGATCGAGGTCCGGTAGTCCGGCTCGTTCTTGCCGCCCGGGTTGGGGGTGCTGAAGAGGCGGTCGTAGAGGCGGACCTCGGCGTCGACGGCGTGCTCGGCGCTCACCCAGTGGATGGTCCCCTTGATCTTGCGGCCGTCGGGGGCATTGCCGCCGCGGGAGCCGGGATCGTGGCTCACCCGGACCTCGACGATTTCGCCGCTCTCGTCCTTGACGACGCTCTCGCATTTCACGATGTAGGCATAGCGAAGCCGTACCTCACGCCCGGGTGCGAGCCGGAAGAACCCTTTGACCGGCTCCTCCTGGAAGTCGTCGCGCTCGATGTAGACGGTGCGGGAGAAGGGGACCTTGCGGCTTCCCATCCCGGGATCGTTCGGGTGGTTGGCGGCGTCGAACTCTTCGCTCTCACCCTCGGGATAGCTCTCGATCACCACCTTCAAGGGCTTGATGACCGCCATGGCGCGCGGGGCGCGTGCGTTCAGGTCTTCGCGGACCGCGTCCTCGAGGATGCTCATGTCGATGATGCTGTCGGATTTCCCCACCCCGATGGTCTCGCAGAAGTTCCTGATCGACTCCGGGGTGTAGCCGCGGCGCTTAAGTCCCACCAGGGTCGGCATGCGGGGGTCGTCCCAGCCGTCCACGAGCTTCTCCTGGACGAGCTCGAGGAGCTTGCGCTTGCTCATCACCGTGTAGGAGAGGTTCAGCCGGGCGAACTCGATCTGCTGCGGGTGGCAGGGGACCTTGAGGACGTCCAGCACCCAGTCGTAGAGCGGGCGGTGATCCTCGAACTCGAGGGTGCAGATCGAGTGGGTGATCCCCTCGATGGAGTCGGAGAGGCAGTGGGCGTAGTCGTACATCGGGTAGATGCACCACTTGGCGCCGGTGCGGTGGTGCTCGACGGTCTTGATCCGGTAGATGACCGGGTCGCGCAGGTTGATGTTGGGCGAAGCCATGTCGATCTTGGCGCGCAGGACGAGCGAGCCGTCCTCGTACTTGCCGTCCCGCATCCCCTGGAAGAGCTCCAGGTTCTCCTGGACCGGGCGGTTACGGTAGGGGCTCTCCTTGCCGGGCTCGCTCAGGGTGCCGCGGTAGCTCCGGATCTCGTCGGCGGTGAGGCTGTCCACGTAGGCAAGCCCCATCTCGATCAGCCGGACGGCGAACTGGTAGAGCTTTTCGAAGTAGTCCGAGGCGTAGTACATGTTGGTGCCCCAGTCGAAGCCCAGCCACTTGACGCTTTCCCTGATGGAGTCCTCGTACTCGACCTCTTCCTTGGCCGGGTTGGTGTCGTCGAAGCGGAGGTGGCAGCGGCCGGCGAAGTCGCGGGCGATGCCGAAGTTCAGGCAGATCGACTTGGCGTGGCCGATGTGGAGATAGCCGTTAGGCTCCGGCGGGAAGCGGGTGACGATGTAGTCGTGTTTCCCGCTCTTGAGATCCTCGGTGACGATGTTCCTGATGAAGTTGTTTGCCTTTTCCGGCAGCGGAATCTCTGTGCTGTTCATATCTCTTTCCCATGGGAGGCGGCAAGCCTCCGGATAATTAGCGGTTGGGCTCGAGGAGGGCGACGGCGTAGGAGGCGATCCCTTCGCCGCGCCCGGCGAAGCCGAGCTCTTCGGTGGTGGTGGCCTTGACGTTGACCCGGTCCTCGCTGGTGGAGAGGGCACGGGCGACATTGGCGCGCATCTGGGCGATGAAGGGGGCGAGCTTCGGGCGCTGCGCCACGATGGTGACGTCCACGTTGCCGATCCGGTATCCCTTCTCGAAGGCCAGCCCCATGACGTGTTCGAGGAGCTTGACGCTGTCGGCCCCCTTGTACTTCGGATCGGTGTCGGGGAAGTGGCGCCCGATGTCCCCCTCCCCGATGGCGCCCAGGATGGCGTCGGAGAGCGCGTGGAGCGCCACGTCCGCGTCGGAGTGCCCGAGGAGCCCCTTCTGGTAGGGGACGTCCACCCCGCAGAGGATCAGCTTTCTCCCCTCCACCAGGCGATGCACGTCGTAACCGTTTCCTATTCTCATGATTCTCCCTTCTTTATCCCTTGAGGAAGGCCTCGGCGAGCACCATGTCCTCGGGGGTCGTGATCTTGATGTTGCGGTAATCCCCCATCACCACCCGGACCGGCAGCCCCAGGTGCTCCATGAGCGAGGAGTCGTCGGTGCCGAGGAAGCCTTCGCTTTCCGCCTGGCTGTGAGCCCGCCGGATCAGCCCGTAGCGAAAGGCCTGCGGGGTCTGGGCCAGCCAGAGCTCCTCGCGGGGAGGGGTGGCGGTCACCAGGCCGCCGCGCGCCACCTTGATGGTGTCCTTGGAGGGGACCGCCACCACGGCGGAGCCGGTCTCCCGGGCGGCGGCCGCTGCGGCTTCCAGCACCTGGAGCGGCACGAAGGGGCGCACCCCGTCGTGGATCAGCACCAGGTCCTCGTCCGTCACGCCCTTCATCGCCTTGAGACCGTTGGCCACCGAGTGCTGGCGCTCGGCGCCGCCGGGGACGATGGCGCGGACCTTGGAGAATCCGAAGCGGTCAATGACCTCGGCACGGCAGAAGGGGATCTCGGCCTGCGGAGAGACGACATAGATGCCGTCGATAAAGGGCGCATCCTGGAAGACCCTCAGGGTGTGGGCCAGGATCGGGATGCCGTCCAGCAAAAGGTACTGCTTGTTGGTCCCGGCTCCCATTCTCTTACCCATTCCGGCGGCGGGGACCAGCGCGTAGATCTTGCTCAAAGTGACCTCTATGTCATCTGCGGTGCACGAGATAGTATAACACTTCCGGAAAAAGCCGGATTATAGCTTGGCGACGTCAAAAAACCAATAAAAACTAACCTTGGTGGGGGCTTTCCAGCAGTGCGGCCAGCGCGGCGGCCAGATCGGCGACGTCGGTATCCTGCACCGTGCGGGGGTCGATCAGGAAGGCCCCCTTGGAGATCCTCCCCAGCACCGCCACCTGCCCGCTGCGGAGCCTAGTCTCGATGTCGTTGGGGGAGAGCCCGGAGACCCGCACCTCGATCAGCAGGGTCGGGAGGTCCAGAAGTGGTAGGGCCCCCCCGCCCGCCTGCGAGGTCCCTTCCTGGAAGGAGAGGGTGATCCCGTCCGGGAGGCGGCGGCGCAGCTGCCGCACCATGCTCTTGGCGCGGGCGGCCAGCTCCTCGAAGGGGGCGGTCAGCATCCTGAGGGTCGGGACCTCGATGAGCGCCTGGCGCTCGTCCCGGTACAAGGCGAGGGTCGCCTCCAGGGCGGCGAGGGTGAGCTTGTCGGGGCGCAGGGCGCGCATCAGCGGGTGCTTCTTCATGGCGTCCACAAGCGATTTCTTGCCGACCACGATGCCGGCCTGGGGGCCGCCCAAAAGCTTGTCCCCGCTGAAGGTGATCACGTCCACCCCTGCGGCCACGAACTGTTGTACGGTCGGCTCGGCCTGGGGAAGAAGAGTCGAGAGATCGGCCAGGTTGCCGCTCCCCATGTCCGCCATCACCGGCACCCCTGCCTCGTTGCCGAGCCGGACCAGCTCGGCCGCCTCGACCTCGGCGGTGAAGCCGATCACCGCGAAGTTGCTGCAGTGGATCTTGAGGAAGAGGGCGGTCTCGGGGGTCACCGCGTTGAGATAGTCGCGGGGATGGGTCCGGTTGGTGGTCCCCACCTCCTTGAGAGTCACCCCGGAGAGCCGCATGACGTCGGGGATCCTGAAGGAGCCGCCGATCTCCACCAGCTCGCCCCGGGAGACCACCGCCTCGCGGCCGGCGGCGAGCGCGGAGAGCGCCAAGAGCACGGCGGCCGCGTTGTTGTTGACCACCAGCGCCCCTTCGGCCCCGGTCAATTCGCACAGAAGGGCTTCGATGTGGCTGTGGCGGCTGCCGCGGGCGCCGGCCTTGAGGTCGTACTCGAGGTTGGAGTAGGAGAAGGCCATGGTCTCCAGGGCCTTGCGGGCGCTTTGGGGGAGGAGCGAGCGGCCGAGGTTGGTGTGGACCACCACCCCGGTGCAGTTGATGACCCGGCGAAGGCTCGGGGCGGAGAGGGCGGCGAGCTCGCGGGCGAGCAGGGAGACGATGCTCTCCTCGCCGAAGAGCTCGGGGGCGAGGATTCCATGGCGAGCCTCCTCGCGCAGCCGGTCCAGCACGGTGCGGATGCTTTTCAGCAGGAGCGCTCGCGGGTGGCGGGCGGCCAGGGCGCGGACACCCCCCCACTCGAGGACCCGGTCGACCTTGGGGATCAGCTTCATCTGCTGCATGCGGCCTCCTTGCGGGGATCATTCGAGAATCCGGGGAAATGTACCCTAAAGGAGGGGGATTAGGCAAAGAAAAACAGGAGGATGGTAAACCCATGAGGGAGAAGAACAGAAATCTATACCCCCTCGCCCCTTCAGGGGAGAGGGGCAGGGGGAGAGAGGTTTTAAAAGCTGCCCTCACCCGGCCTTCGGCCACCCTCTCCCCTAAAGGGGCGAGGGTATAATCACACAGCCTTCATGGAAAGGCGGGATGTGGATCGGGAGGGTCGGGGCTGGAATGAAAAAAGCCGGTGACCGGCCTCGGGGGGCGGTCACCGGCTCGGGATGAGTCGGGTAAGCGGGGGAAAGACGGCTCAGATGTCCATCTGCGGCAGCGCGGGATTGGCGGGAGTGGCGTCGCCGTTGTCCTGGATGAGGACTTTGCCGCCGTACTCGGCGTTCTTCTGCACGAGCATCTCGGCCAGGGTGGCGTCCCGTTTGCGGAAGGCCTCGATGATCTTCTCGTGCTCCTCCACGGAGATGAGCATCCTCCCCGGCTTGCTCAGCGAGGCGAGCCGCAGGCGCTGGAATTTCTTGAGGAGGGCGGCGATCATGTCGTGCAGCTTTTCATTGCCGGCGCCCCTGATGAAGAGGTCGTGGAAACTGTTGTGGACCTTGAAGAAGTGGCGGACGTCCCCTTCGCAGGCGATCTCGCGGAGCTTCTCGTTGATGGCTTCGAGCTTGTTGATCTCGCGGGTGGAGAGGAGCGAGCAGGCCTTGCGGGCGGCGTACCCTTCGAGGATGCTCTTGATGGCGTAGAACTCTTCCACGTCCTTGGCGGAGAAGGAGGCGACCAGCGCTCCCTTCCTGGGGACCACCGAGAGATACCCCTCTGACTCCAGCTGGCGGAAGGCTTCCCTGATCGGGGTGCGGCTGATGCCGAAACGAGCGGCCAGCTCCGGCTCGGCCACCTTCTCTCCCGGCTTGAGGGCGCCGGACATGATGGCGTCCCGGATGGTCTCCAGGATCCGTTCCCTCAGAGTCAGATGCTTCTCGACGTTTTTCTTCATAGAACGGCCCCCCAATAGCCGCAGTATTGTATACAGTATACAATGATTGTCAAGTTTCTTGTATACGGTATCCGAACAAAAAGGGCCCTCTCCCGGCGGTGGGCGCCCGCAGAGCGGCGAAATTGCTTGAAATCCGGGGGCGGTGACGGTATCTTTGGCGCCTGAAGGGGGAGGCATGGATCCGGTCCGACATCTCAAGATCTCCATCTGCGTGCTGGCCCTGCTGGTATCGTGCGGGACCTTCGGCTACGTCGCCATCGAGGGGTGGGACCTCCTCGACTCCCTCTACATGACCGTTCTCACCCTGAGTACGGTCGGCTTCCGCGAGGTCCACGAGCTCTCCGATGCGGGGAAGGTCTTCACCATGGTGCTGATCTTCTTCGGGGTCGGCGTGCTCGGTTACATCGTGGGCTCGCTGGCCCAGATCATGTTCGAGGGGCAGTTTCAACGGATCATCGGGAGGAAAAAGGTGGAAAAGGCCATCGCGGGGCTGGAGAACCATTACATCATCTGCGGTTTCGGCCGCATCGGTGCCCTGGTCTGTAAGGAGCTGGCCGCCAAGCCGCTCCCCTTCGTGGTGGTGGAGAAGGACGCCGCCACCGTCGACCGGATGGAGCAGGACGGCCACGGCTACCTCTTCCTGAGGGGGGACGCCACCCAGGACGACACCCTCTTGAAGGCCGGCATCAAAAGGGCCAAGGGGCTCATCTCGGTGGTCACCTCGGACACCGAGAACGTCTACATCACCCTGACCGCCCGGGGATTGAACCCCGACCTCTTCATCCTGGCCCGCTCGGGCGAGGAGGGGAGCGAGATCAAGTTGAAGCGCGCCGGGGCCAACAAGGTGGTCTCCCCGTACCTGATCGGGGGGAGCAGGATGGCCCAGGCGGTGCTCCGTCCCACCGTGGTCGATTTCATCGAGATCGCCACCGGCCACGAGCACATGGAACTGCAGATGGAGGAGATCCTGATCCCTGCCGACTCGGCCTTCATCGGCGAGACCCTGGCGAGCTCCGGCTTTCGGAAGGAGACCGGGGTGATGATCGTGGGGATAAAGAAGGTGAGCGGCAAGATGGGGTTCAACCCGGAGTCGCACACGAGGATCGAGGCCCACGACACCCTGATCGTCCTCGGGGAACCCAACGCCATCATGAAACTCGACCAGCTGGTGCGGTGCGACAACTGCGCCGAGGAGCTGATCAAGAAACACCGGAGGCCGCATGAGCACCAGCAGCACGAAAGTCACCCCTAAAAGGCTCTTCGTCCACGTACCCTTTCCGCAGCTGAAGGAGCGGCTCCCGCTGCTCGCCAGCCGTCGCCTCAACCCCGAACTCTTCCTCTCCGCCCCGGTCCTCGACGCCACCGGCCTCGCCGAGATCGCCGAGGGGGCCCGCATGCTCCGGGAGGAGGGGCTTTCCTGCACCATCCACTGTCCCTTCATGGACTTAAACCCCGGCTCCTTCGAGCCGCTTTTGAGGGAGGCGTCCCGCAAGCGCTTCCACCAGGTGCTGGACGCGGCGGAACACCTCAAGCCCGAGGTGATGGTCTTCCACCCCGGCTACGACCGCTGGCGCTACGGCGAGCAGAAGGAGCTCTGGCACAACCTGAGCCTGGAGATCTGGAAAGGGGTGCTGGAGAGGGGGCGGGAGATCGGGACCGTCATCGCGGTGGAGAACATCTTCGAGGAGGAGCCCTCGACTCTCAAGGCGCTCATGGAGGCGATCGACGACCGGCAGCACTTCGGCCACTGCTTCGATGTCGGTCATTGGAATCTCTTCCACAAGGTGGGGATGGTGGAGTGGTTCGAGGCGCTCGGGGAGAGGATCGCCGAGGTGCATATCCACGACAACCGCGGCACCCGCGACGATCACGCCCCTCCCGGAGAGGGGGGAATCGATTTCGAACTCTTCTTCTCGCTCATGGAGCGTTACGCCCCCAAGGCCGCCTACACGGTGGAGGCCCACAGCCTGGAAAACCTCGAGCGGTCGCTAAAGGCCCTGGCGCCCTACCTCGGCTGATATCCGCTCCCCCACCTCGGGGAGCGGAAGGGTCCCGTCCACCTCCAGGGCGGCCGCCACCGCCCTCGGCATGCCGTTGACCACCGTGGTCTCGGCCGCCTCCACGAAGACCTTCCCCCCCCGTCTCTTGATCTCCAGCGCTCCCCGGACCCCGTCCGATCCCATTCCCGTCAGCACGAAGGCCAGGCAGCCCTTCCCGAGGTGGGCGGCTGCCGAGTCGAACAGCACGTCGACCGAAGGGCGGTGCAGGGTCCCCTCCGGCTCCAGGTCGAGCCGGGTCACCAGCCGCTCCCCCCGCCACTTCAACTTCAGATGTTTTCCTCCCGGCGCGATGTAGACCCAGCCGGCCCTGAGCTCCTCGCCGTCCTGGGCCTCCTTGACGGTGACGGCGCAGCTGCGGTTGAGGCGCTCGGCGAGCGGGCCGGTGAAGCCGGGAGGCATGTGCTGAACCACCAGCACGGGGCAGGGGAGCTCGGCGGGAAGCTTGGCCAGTACGGTGGTGAGCGCCGCGGGGCCGCCGGTGGAGGTCCCCACCAGTACCAGCTTCGGGTGGATGCGGGGAGGTTCGCTCTCGGAAAGGGGGAGGGGGGCGGGCTGCTCCGGGGCAGGGGAAAGGGCGACGCGGATGCCGGCGGCCACCCGGATCTTCTGGGTCAGCTCCCGTTCCAGTCCCGAGATGTCCATGGCCCCCCCGACCGAGCACTTGTCGATGAAGTCGACGGCGCCGAGCTCGAGGGCCCGGATGGTCTTCTCGGCGCCCCGGCCGGTGCAGCTGCTCAGCATGATGACCGGGGTGGGGCGGCTCTCCATGATCCGGCAGAGGGTGGAGATCCCGTCCATGCCCGGCATCATCACGTCGAGGGTGACCACGTCGGGGGCCAGCTCCTCGATGAGCTCCAGGGCGCCGGCACCGTCGGGAGCCACGCCGACCACCTCGATCTCCGGGCTCTCCTCGAACATCCTGACCAGCGCCTTCCGGACGAAGGACGAGTCGTCCACCACGAGCACCCTGATCCTGGACCCCACCGGTTTCATGCGGTTTGCCTCCTGCACGTCGTCACCTGTCGATCGCACCTATCCACCTATCCCCAGGCTGACTGCCGCGGGACTGCCGCCATCTTTTCGAGGGCGGCGATCACCGGCGAGGCGAGCGAGGCCCGGCCGGGATCGGCACGGAGTGCGGCTTCCCTGAGCGCCGGGAGCGCAGCGGGGTCGCCGATCTTGCCCAGCGCCTGCATCACCGGGAGAAAGAGGAGCTCCTCGTCCAACAGTCCGATCAGGCGGGGTACCGCCTCCAGGCACCCGAGCTCGCCGAGGGCGGCTATGGCCGGAAACTGGAGCCAGAAACCCTGGTCGAGCAGGGTGAGCAGCGGACGGCAGGCCCGGCGGTCACCGATCCTCCCGAGCGATTCGGCCGCGCCGTGCCTGACGTTGAGATCGGGATCGTCGAGGGCGGCGATGAGCGGCATTACCGCGCAGGGGCTCCCGATATTGCCGAGCATGACGGTGGCGAAGTTCCTCACCTCGTGGTCGGGATCCTTCAAGATCCCCTCCAAAAGCGGAACCGCCTCCTCCCCGAAGGCGACCAGGGTTTCCATGGCGCCGTTTCTCAGGTCCGCCTCGTTGTTGTTGCGCACACCCTCCTCGAGGACGGGGGCCAGGCTGTCGAGGCCAATGGAGGCCAGGGCGGCCAGGGCCTCGTCACGCTTGCCGGGGAGCGCGCCGGCCACCTGGAGGAGCAGCTCGTCGACCGCCCAACGGGTGACCGGGGGAGGGACCTGCGGGGAGATCGACGGCTGCTGCGGGAGTACCTGCTGCTGGGAAAAGGCCTGGGACTCTTCCCGCTGCGGTGAGCTTACCTGCTGCTGACAGGCTGCCCGTTCCTGATAGGCCGGCTGCTGATAGCTTACCGGCTGCTGAGGGACTACCGGCTGTTGAAAAAGCGGCGGCGGGGTTAGGGCGGCGGGGAGCGCCACCGTCTCTTCCCGGGGCGGCTCCGGGGCAAGGCGCTTACGGTAGATGAGCGAGGTGGCGTTACTGACCGTCTCGAGCTCGTGGCGGTAGAGATGGAGCGGCTCCGCGTCCCCGGTGAGGAGGTAGCCACCCGGCACCAGTAGCCGCTGGAGCCCGTCGAGGAGGAGCTGCTGCCGCTCGAGCGGGAAGTATATCATGACGTTGCGGCAGAAAATGAGGTCGAAACCGGCGAAATCCTCCGGGGTCCCCGGGATGTTCCCGCCGGCCATCACGTGGGCGAGGTTCAACCGCGTGAAGCGGACCAGCCTTTTCACCTCGTCCTTCACCACCCAACCCTGGTGATCCTTTTTCAGGTACTTGTCCCGGTAGGCGGGGGGAATTCCCTTGATCCTCGCCTCCGGGTAGCGCCCCTCGCGGGCGGAGCGGAGGCACTCCTCGCTCAGGTCGCCCGCCACGATCTCCACATCCCAGGCCAGCGGGTAGCGGAGCGCTTCCAGGACGGTCATGGCCAGCGAGTACGGCTCCTCTCCGGTGGAGCAGGCGGCGCTCAGGAACCTAAGCTTGCGGAAACGGTCCCCCGCGCCGCAGGGAAGCGCCGGCCGCTGGTTCCTGAGTTCCTCCAGCCCGGGGATGATGGAGGTCTTCAGGTCCAGAAACTGCAGCTGGTTGCGGAAGAAGCTGGTCTCGTTGACGGTGACCAGGCTGTAGAGCTCCCAGCGCTCCTCGGCCGAGGAGGTGAGGATGTCGAGGTAGTCGAGGGCGTGGTCCACCCCCAGCCGTTCCATCCTACCCTCCAGGTGGCGGCGCAGGGCAGCCTCGCGCCTCCCCGCAAAGCAGAGGGCGCTCTCCTCCCGGAGAAACCCGGCTATTTTTTCCAGATCCATCTTCAGCATCGCGTTTCCCTGTCCGGTCACGCCACCCGGAACTGGCCGACCAGGATGGTGAGCTCTTCGGCGCGGGCGGAAAGCTCGCGGGCGGAGACGGCGAACTGCTCCACCGCCGCCAGGTTCTCGCGGGTAAGGCCGCTGATCTTCTCGGTGGCGATCACCACCATCTCTCCCCCCTTCTTCTGCTCGAAGGTCGCGTTGGCCACCTGCATGGTCATCGAGGTCATCCCGGTCACCGCCTCGACGATCTGCCCGGAGGAGAGCGCCTGCTCGCGGGTGGCGAGCGAGACCTGGCGGGTGGCGCTGTTCATGTTGTCGAGCGCGATGCGGATCTGCTGCCCCCCCTGGGCCTGCTCGCGGGTGGCGCCGGTGACCGCCACCGTGATGCCGTTCATCTTCTCCACCGCGATCCGGATCTGGCGCCCGCCGAAGGCCTGCTCCTTGGCGGCGTTGGCCACCTGGAGGGCGGACCTGCTCATCTTCTCGACCGACTCGTTGACCCTGAGCGAGGCGGCGGACTGCTGGTCGGTCATGCCGGCGATCTGGGCGATGAGCCCGGCCGAGGCCTCGATGTTGCGGACGATGTTGGAAAGCGCGTTACCGGCCACCCCGGAGAGCTCCATGGAAGCCTGGGCCTCCTTGGAGGCGAGCTCACCGTACTTGACCGAGTCGAGGGTGTCGGCCTGCACCTGCTTGATCACCTGGGCGATCTCCTTGGTAGCCACCACGCTCCGCTCGGCGAGCTTTCTCACCTCGTCGGCCACGACCGCGAAGCCCTTGCCGGCCTCCCCGGCGCGGGCCGCCTCGATGGCGGCGTTCAGGGCCAGCAGGTTGGTCTGGTCGGCGATCTGCCCGATCACCTGGACGATGTTGCCGATCTCCTCGGAGTGCTTGCCGAGGTTTAAGACCGAGTCGGCGGTCATGGTGATGACGCCGGAGAGACGCTGCATGGCGGCCAGGGCCTCCTGGACGGCCGACTGGCCGGCCATGGCCTCCTTGGTGGCGACGGAGGCCACCGAGTCCGCCTCGGCGGCGCTTAAGGCCACGCGGCGGATGGAGTCGGTCATCTCGGCGATCACCTCGCCGGTTTCGGTCACCACCTGCTGCAGGGCCTGGGAGTTCTGGGCCACCTCCCCGATGGAGACCGTCATCTGCTCGATGGTGGCCGAGGTCTCGGATACCGAGGCGGCGAGCTCCTCGGAATTCTTGGCCACCCGGTCGACCGAGGCGATCATCTGCTCGACGGTGGCGGAGGTCTCGGAGACCGCCGAGGCCATCACCTCCGAGCTCTTGGCCACCTGCTCGCTGGAGGCTCCCAGCTCCTGGATGGAGGAGGAGACCTCGGAGACCCGGCCGGAGAGGTTCTCGGCGTGCTGGGCAACGGTCTGGATGGAGGCGGCCATCTGCACCATGGTGCTCGAGGTCTCCTCGGTGGCGGAGGCCTGCGAGTTGGCGCTCTGGGCCAGCTGGTCGCTTCCGGAGATGATCTCTTCGGAGGCGGTGGCGAGCTGGGTGGAGGTGTCGAGGATCTTGCCGATCATGGCGCGGAGCTTGGCGGCCATGCCGTCCATGGCGTTCAAGAGCTGACCGATCTCATCCCTGGCCGAGGTCTGGCAGCTGGCGGTGAGGTCGCCGGAGGCGAGGGTTTCGGCGATCCGCACGGCGTTGGCCACCGGGGTGGTGATGGAGCGGGTGATGACGATGCTGATGCCGAGGCAGAGAAGGATGCCGACCGCGACGATCCCCACCACGATGAGGGTGATGTGCCGGGCCAGGGCGGCCATGACCTTCTCCTGGCTGTCCATGCGGGTGTTCCCCTCCACGGCGAGCTCGTGGGAGACGGTGTCGAGGGTATGGATCTTGTCCTTGTAGGGGATGATGGCGGCGTTCGCGCCTTGCGGGGTGGTTACCTTGCCGGCCACGATCTGGTCGTGGACCTTGGTGAAGCCGTCCTCGTACGCCTTCTTGAGGGCGTTCATGCTGGCCACGGTTTCCTTGTCCTTGGCGGTCGTTGCGTACTTGGCGAGTTGGGTGAGGTTGTCATCCAGCTTGGCCCGCTGCTCTTTCCAGCTGTCGAAGTACTCCTGGACCTTGCCGGCCTCGGCGATGTTCAGGAAGCAGTCCTTCTCAAAGCGCCTCATGTTGATAATGTCGACCTCGCACTTGAAGGCGTACTCGCTGACCGAGGCGTCGCCGTTGAGGAGGTTGATGGTGGCGCTGGTCGCCCTGTCCACGCCCCAGTAGGCGGTGATCCCGCTGATAACGATGAGGAGGAGCATCACGGTGAATCCCGCCCCCAGGCGGGTGCCAATCTTGTAGTTCTGCAGCATTCACATCTCCTTGTGCAATAAATGGCATGGGCTCACCGGTCCCCCCGGTCTCCCTCAGTCAGTCAATGGCTTAAACCTTCGATTGCCAACCCCATCCTCAACCTGTCCTTCCCCTTGAAGGGGAAGGGCCGCGTAGCGGGACATCAGTAATCAGGAAACCTCAAGCCTTCGATCCCTCTCATTCTGCGCCACTCCCTCGGCGCCTTACACCTGGAAGGCCTCCACCAGCGAGGAAAGCTCGCGGGAGTGGGAGTCGAGCTCCCCGGCCGATACGGCAAACTGTTCCACGGCGGTCAGGTTCTCGCGGGTCAGCCCGTCGATCCTCTCGGTGGCGATCACCACCATCTCGCCCCCCTTCTTCTGCTCGGCGGTGGCGTTGGCCACCAGCTGCGTCATGGCGGTCATCTCGGCCACCGCCTGGACCATCTGTCCGGAGGAGGAGGCCTGCTCCCGGGTGGCCAGGGTGACCCGCGAGGTCGCCTGGGTCATGCTCTCCAGGGCGACCCGGATCTGGGTACCCCCGAGCGCCTGCTCCCGGGTGGCCCCGGTCACCGCCTGGGTGATCCCGTTCATCTTCTCCACCGCGATCCTGATCTGGCGTCCGCCGTAGGCCTGCTCGCGGGCGGCGGTGGCCACCTGCTGGGCCGAGCCGCTCATCTTCTCCACCGCTTCGCTCACCCTGTGGGAGGCGGCCGTCTGCTCCTCGGTCATGGCGGCGATCTCACCCATGAGCGCCGCGGAGCGCTCGATGCTCCCGACGATGTTGGCCAGGGCGCCGCCGGCCATCGCCGAGAGCTCCATGGAGGAGCCTGCCTCCCGGCTGGCGAGCTCGCCGTAGCGGACCGAGTCGCGGGTGTCGGCCTGCACCTGCTTGATGACCTGGGCGATCTCCTTGGTGGCCGCCACGCTCCTCTCGGCGAGCTTTCTCACCTCGTCGGCCACCACCGCGAATCCTTTCCCCGCCTCCCCGGCGCGGGCCGCCTCGATGGCGGCGTTGAGCGCCAAAAGGTTGGTCTGGTCGGCGATCTGCCCGATCACCTGGACGATGTTGTCGATCTCCTCGGAATGTTTCCCCAGGTTCCCGATCGAGGCCGCGGTCCGGTCCATCACCTCGCCCACCCGCTGCATGGCGGCCAGCGCCTCCCGGACCGCCGACTGCCCGGCCAGTGCCTCGTGGGCGGCGCCCTTTACGACCTGGTCGGCCTCGGCGGCGCTGTCGGCCACCCGGCGGATGGAGCCGATCAGCTCGTCCACCACCTCGCCGGTCTCGGCCACCACCTGCTGCAGCGCCTGGGAGTTGCGGGCCACCTCGCCGATGGAGACCGTCATCTGCTCGATGGTGGCCGAGGTCTCCGACACCGAGGAGGCGAGCTCCTCGCCGCTTTGGGCCACCGACTCGATGGAGGCGATCATCCCCTCGACGGTGGCCGAGGTCTCGGCGACCGCGCCGGACATGAGCTCCGAGCTCTTGGCCACCTCGGCGCTGGAGGCCCCCAGCTCCTGGATGGAGGCCGAGATCTCGGAGACCCGCCAGGAGAGGGCATCGGCGTGCTCGGCGACGCTCTGGATGGAGGCGGCCATCTGCACCATGGTGCTCGAGGTCTCCTCGGTGGCGCCGGACTGGGTACGGGCCGCGCTGTCCAACTGGGCGGAACCCGAGGAGATCTGGCAGGCGGTCCCGGAGAGCTTGAGCGAGCTCTCCTTCACCTGGCCGACGATCCCCCGCAAGGACTCCCGCATCCCGTTCAGGGCCCGGGCCAGGTCCCCCACCTCGTCGCTGCGTTTAACCTCCAGGGTGCGGGTCAGGTCGCCGCCGGCGATCGCCCCGGCGAAGGAGGCGGCCTGCACGAGCGGGCGCGCGAGGTTCCCGGCCAGAAACACCGTGCAGGCGGCGATCACCAGGGCGGAGCCGGCGATCACCATGATCATCAGGTTCCTCAGGGCGTAGACCGGCGCGTGGACCTCCCGCTCGGACATCACCATCGCGCAGCTCCAGCCGAGCCCCCGGTAGTCGCCGTTTCCCTGGGAGGGGAGGAAGGAGACCAGCTTCTGGACCCCTTCGTAGCTGTAGCGCCCCTCCCCGCGCTCCCCCTTGGTCATGCGGGTGGCGATGGCGGCGAGGTCGGCATTCTCGTTGCGGGTCAGGTTCTCCTTGAGGACCTTCTCCTTTTTGGGATGGGAGATGAGGACCCCGTCGCGGTTGAGGAGGTAGCAGTAGCCGGTCTCCCCCTCTTTCCCCTCGGCGACCAGCTTCTCGACCTCGGCGAAGGGGAGCGTGCTCGCCACCGCGCCGATCACCTGGCCGGCGGCGTTTCTCACCGGGGCACCGATCCTCATGGCCACCGTCTTCAAGGTGGGGGAGAGGGCGGCGTCGCCGACGGCGATCTTCCCCTGTGCCACTTCCTTGAGCCAGGGCTCACCGGAGACCTTCCCCTTGAAGCCGGAAAGCGAGAGGAGCGAGCGGTCGGCCACCCCCCTGACCCGGCCGGCGAGGTCGACGACCATGGTTTCCCGCAGGACCCCGTACCCTTTCTCGAACCCCTCGAGAAGGCGCGCCCCCTCGTCGCTGCGGCCGCTTTCCAGGGCGGCGGCGACGCCGGGGGACTGGGCCAGCATGGCCACCTCCCGGACCCGGCTGGCGATCATGAGGTCCACCTTGCCGATCACCCCTTCGCTGGTGTTGTCCAGCATGGTCTCGGTGGTGGACTCCAGGCTCGCCTTGGCCCGGTAGTAGGAGGCGCCGGAGATGATCCCCAGCGGGATCAGCGCCATGAGGAGGAAGCTTGCCGTCAGTTTGCCACGCAGTGTGTTGAACATCGCCATGCCGCACCCCCCATCCCGACCGGAAGTAAGTGGTTTGTCAGCTGCCGAGCATCAGGGCGCGCTGGAGGTCCAGGATGAAGACCAGCGCGTCCTCGAGTTTTCCTACCCCCTGCAGGTACTTCTCTTCCACCGCCACCGCCTCTTCCGGGAGCTCCTCGACCAGGGCGGCCGGGACCCGGATCACCTGGGAGACCGAGTCGACCAGCATCCCGATCCTCTTGGGCCCGAGCTCCACCACCATGATCCTCTGGGCGTCGCTGGCCTCCCCCTCGGGGAGGAGGAAGCGCCTGCGGAGGTCTACCACCGGGATGATCCGCCCCCGGAGGTTGATGACCCCCTTCACGTGGGAGGGGGCTCCCGGGACATGGGTGATCCCCTCGGCCCTGATGATCTCCTGGACGCTCTCGATGGGAACCCCGTAGCACTCGTTGCCGAGCCCGAAGCTCACCAGGTGGAAGGTCTCCCGCCTCTCCGCCACCGCCTCGACCTCCCGGTCGGCCTCCTGCTGGGCCTTGGCTATGAAGCCCGCCAGTATCTCTTCAGCGAGTCCCGAGGCCGGGAGCTCGATCTTCGTCGTGCCGTTCACGCTGCTCCTCCCTTCCCCTTCGCCAAAAGCGAGGGGAGATCCAAGATGAGTGCCACGGTGCCGTCTCCCAGCACGGTGGCGCCGGAGATGCCCGGGGGCTCCTCCAGGTAGTCGTCCAGCCCCTTGACCACGATCTCCTGCTGTCCCAAGAGCCGGTCCACGAGGAGCCCCCCGCGCTTCTCGGCGCTCTCCACCACCACCAGGTAGCCCCCCTCCTCCACCCGCGGCGGGAGCGAGAAGAAGCGGTCGAGCCGTTTGACCGGGAGGAGGCGGTCCCTGAGCCTGAAGATCTCCCCTCCCGACGCCTCGTGGAGCTGGGAATCGGTGATGGTGAGGCTCTCCAGGACGCCGGAGAGCGGCAGGGCGAAGATCTCTCCGGAGACCTCCACCAGGAGCGCCTGGATGATGGCCAGGGTGAGCGGGAGCTTCATGGAGAAGGTGGTCCCTTTACCGGGGACGCTCTCCAGCTCGATGACGCCGCCGAAGCTCTCGGCCCCCTTCTTGACCACGTCGAGGCCGATCCCCCGCCCGGAGGTCTCGGTGAGGCGGCCGGAGGTGGAGAAGCCGGGGAGAAAGACCAGCTGGAGCGCCTCCTGGTCGGAGAGCTGGCCGGCCTGCTGCGGGTCGATGAGCCCCTTGTCGAGGGCGCTCTTCTTGAGGCTGGCGGGGGAAAGGCCGCGGCCGTCGTCGGAGAGGTAGACGATGATGTGGCTCTTGTCGTGGCGGGCGCCCAGGGTGAGGGTGCCGACCGGGGGCTTGCCGGCCGCGACCCTTTCGGGCCGGGATTCGATGCCGTGGTCCACGGCGTTTCTGATCAGGTGCAAAAGGGGCTCGCCGATCTCGTCAATCACCGTCTTGTCGAGCTCGGTCTCCTCCCCCTCGAAGACGAGGGAGACCTCTTTGCCGCTTTTAAGCGCCAGGTCGCGCACCAGCCGGTTGAACCGCCTAAAGACGGTGGCGGCGGGAAGCATGCGGACCTTCATGATCGACTCGCGCAGGTCGGCGGCGCTCTTGCCGATCAGCTCGCTCGTCTCGGAGAGGAGGGCCAAAAGCTCGCGGTCCTTCACCTCGTGCTTCAGGCGCCCCTCCAGCGAGGAGAGCGTGGTCCGCTGGATCACCAGCTCCCCCACCAGGTTCAAGAGCTGGTCGAGCTTGGCGAAGTTCACCTTGACGGTGTCCGACTTCTGGTTGAGGTACTCGTACCCCTCACCCCGCTCGGGGAGGGCGGGGAGCGGCGCGGCCTGGGTCTCCTCGGGGGAGGCCACCAGGAAGCCCAGCAGCATCTGTTCGGCGCTCAGGTCCACCGGGGCGGCGGGGTCGGAGGCGAGCTGGTCCAGGGCGCCCCGCAGGGCGTTCAGGGACGAGAAGAGGGCGGAGAAGAGGCGCTCGTTGAGCGGGATCTTCCCGGCGCTACCCAGCTTTAAGACCTCCTCCAGCTCGTGGAGAAACCCCTGCAGGTGGGTGAATCCCATCATGCCGGCGTTCCCCTTGAAGGTGTGGAGGCTTCCCAGCATGCTGGTCACCAGGGAGAGGTCCGCCTCCCCCTCGCGCACCCCGCGCTCGAAGAGCAAAAGCGCCTGCTCGGCCTGCTCCAGGTGTCCTTGGGCGTCCTCCACGAAATCCGCGCAGAGGATGGAGAGATCGACATCCTGCATCTAGCAGGCCTCGGCTGCGGCCAGCGATGCGGAGGAGGGACGGCTCCCCTGGACCTGGGCGGGGAGGATCTTTTCAACGAGGTTGTAGAGATCGGTGGAGTTGAAGGGCTTCTTGAGGTAGCCGCGGGCCCCGAGTCTCAGCGCCAGCACGGTGTCCTCCTCTTTTCCCTCGGTGCTGATGACCACGATGGGGATCCGGCGGCTGATGCCGAGCTGGCCGGCCTTCTCCATGAACTGGACGCCGTTCATGACCGGCATGTTGATGTCCAAGAGGATCAGCTCCACGTCGTCTTCGCGTTCCAGGATCTCCAGCGCCTCCTGTCCGTTCAAAGCGTCGAGGAACTGGCAGCCGTAGCGCTGCATCACCAGGCGGTACATGTGGTGGATCAATTCGGAATCGTCGACGATAAGAACCTTTTGCAGCATAACTTCCTCCATTAGTAGGTGCGGACCATAGCATTGTAACCCGCGGCGGGCGCGGGAAAGAGTTCGGTGACCTTGGTGCCTTCCGCCCGGCGCGAGCGGGGGGGCGGGGCGTTGTCGAAGGCGTCCCGCAAGAGGGGGGCGCACTCCCTGAAGGCCTTCATGATACAGGGATCGAAATGCTCGGGGCGGGTGGAGCTGTCCCCTTCGGTGATCACCCGGCAGGCGGCCTCGTGGTCCATGGCCGGCTTGTAGGAGCGCCGGCTCCGCAGGGCGTCGTACTGGTCGGCGATCATCACGATGCGGCCCGCCAGCGGGATGGCCTCCCCGGCGACGCCGAAGGGGTAGCCGGAGCCGTCCCAGCGCTCGTGGTGGGTGAGGGCGATGGAGGCCGCCATCTGCAGCATGGGATGCGTGGAGCCGGCCAGGATCTGCTCGCCGACCACCGTGTGGGTCTTGATGACCTCGAACTCCCGCGGGGTGAGGTGGCTGGGCTTGAAGAGGATCGAGTCGGGGATCCCGATCTTCCCGATGTCGTGCAGGGCGGCGGCCACCGTGATGTTCCTCACGAACTGCTCGGGCATGCCGAGGGAGCGGGCGATGATGGCGGCGTAGCTCCCGATCCTGGTGATGTGCTCGCCGGTCTCCTTGTCGCGGAGCTCGGCCGCCACCGAGAGCCTTTCGATGATCTCGACGCTCATGGAGTTGTGCTGCCGGATGGCCTCCACCGGCTCGCAGCCGCTCTCGACCACCAGCCGCTCGAGCTCGTCGCGGAACTGCCGCTCCCGGACCAGCTCGCTCTTGGCCCTCACCCCGTTTTGCACGGTCAGCACGAGCTGCATCGGCTGGAACGGCTTGAGGATCATGTCGTAGGCCTTGAGCTTGACGGCGGACACCGCCACCTCGACGTCGGCCGCGGCGGTCATGAAGATGACCGGGGTGTCCTGGTCGAAGGCGCGCAGGCGGGCCATGAGGGTGGTGCCGCTCATGCGCGGCATGTAGATGTCGGTCAGCACCAGGTCGGCAGGCTCGGCAAGGAGGCCGTCGAGGGCGGCGGCCCCGTCGCTGTAGGGGCGGACGGTGAAGCCGCGGCTGCGCAGGAGGACGGTCAGCATGTCCAGAGCCAACAGGTCGTCTTCGACTACCACCACGGTCCCTTGGGCAGGTTGCATAGCGCGGCTCCCTTCCGATAGGTGATTGTTCATGAACATCTGCACTAGCAGGATGCGTGCCCGAGGCGGGGATGAGGAAAAATGCCGTGAGATCGGTGGGTTAGTCGGCGGGTGGCGGAACGGAAGGGGTGCGACATAAGTTGCCGGGTACCGGGGTGGTCCTGAAAATCCCTAAGGGATTCCCCTACTTCTGCCTCGGCGCAACCTTGGTTGCGCTCGGCAACTTTTGTCGCATCCCTTGTGCGGGAATTATTGACGAGCTTTCCGGGGGAGAATGTGCGGGAGGGGCTAGCGCCGGTTGAGCCTTTTGTTGAGCGCCTGGCGGCTGATGCCGAGGAGGGCGGCCGCCGCCCCCTGGTTGCCGCCGGTCCGCTGCAGCGCCTGTTCCACCAGCCGCTCCTCCATCTCCTTGAGGGTGGCGAACCCCGCGGCCGGCGGACAGTCGCGGTTGAGGGAGGTGAGGCCGTGGCCGATGGCGTCGCGGAAGGTGGCCATGGAGAGCACCCCGCCCCGGTGGCGGGCCACCGCGTCGTAGACCATGGCGCGCAGTTCGCGGATGTTGCCGGGAAAGGTGTAGCCGGAGAGGTAGCCGATCAGTTCGGGGGGGAAGGAGGGCCTCCGCTTCCCCATCGAGTGGGCGGCCTCGGTGAGGAAGACCTCGATAAGGGGGGCGATGTCCTCGCTGCGCTCCCTGAGGGGGGGGATGCGGACCTGGTGCGAGCAGAGGCGGAAGAAGAGGTCCTTCCTGAAGCTCCCGCTGGCCACCAGCGAGGTGAGGTCGCAGTTGGTGGCCGCCACGACGCGGGCGGTGGAGAAGCGGGGGCGGTCGGAGCCGATCGGGTAGTACTCACCCTCCTGGAGAAGCCTGAGGAGCTTGACCTGGGAGGCGGGGGCGAGGTCGCCGATCTCGTCGAGGAAGAGGGTGCCGCCGGCCGCCCGGGCCACCATGCCGTCCCGGTTGCTGTCGGCCCCGGTGAAGGAGCCCTTGCCGTGGCCGAAGAGGGTGTCGGCGAAGACCTGGTCGTCGAGCCCGGCGCTGTTCAGGGCGACGAACTCCCCCGCCCGGCCGGAAAGCCCGTGCAGCGCCCTGGCCACCAGCTCCTTGCCGACCCCGGTCTCCCCCAGCACGAGGACCGGCTGGTCGGAGGGGGCGACCCCCTGCAGGTAGGCGAAGACGAACTGCATCTTGTCGCTTCTCGTGTGGAACTGGGAGAGCGCGCCGGCCCGGTGCGGCTCCCCCGGGGCGAGGCTCTCCCTGAGCGAGGCGATCTCGCAGCGCAGGGAGTTGATCTCGAGGGCCTTGCGGATGGCGGAGACGAAGCGGTCGGGGGTGACCGGCTTCACCAGGTAGTCGAAGGCCCCCTCCTTCATGCAGTCCACCGCGGTGTCCAGCTGGTTGGCCGCCGTCATGATGATGACCGGGACCTCGGGATAGCTCGAGGTGATCTCGCCCAAAAGCTCCTTCCCCGAGAGGTACGGCATCTGCAGGTCGAGCACCACCGCCCCCACCTCGTGACGGGCCAAGAGGGGGAGGAGCTCCCGGCTGTCCTGGAGGTCCTTGACGTCGGAAAAACCGGCCCGCCGCAGCATGACCCCGAAGCTGAAAAGGATCTCCGGCTCGTCGTCGACCAGCACGACGGTGGAATGCGAAACGCCGGTTTGCTCTTCCATGAGACCTCCTCCCCGGCGGATTTATAGCAGAATCGGGTGGTCCAGGCAAGAGTGCCGCCTCCCCCCCCTTTCATTTTTCTTTCGCAGTAACGACGGTTTATTTTGATTGAAAGGTGCTAAGGTGCTATAAAGGCTGGCGCAATCGCTATTTCCGATATCACCCAGAGGGGTTCCGTTATCTTCATGCGTTTCGTCCTGCTCTTCATCGTCGCGCTCCTGATCATCCACCCCGCACCGGCCAGGGGGGAGGGGAACCCGCCGGGGCTGTCGGATGAGCTCGTCCTCTCGCCCGAGGAGGGCCAGTGGCTCCGGGAGCATCCGGTGATCCGGGTCAGCACCGGCAACGTCTACGAGGACTACTTCGCCGCCGAGCTGCGGCAGGGGATGGCGAGCGACTATCTCAAGGCCGCCTTCCGCCGGCTGGGGCTCAAGTTCGAGGCGGTGCCGGGGCTGAACGTGCAGCGCTCCGTGGAGCTTTTGGGCAAAAGCGGCGGGGTGGACGTCGCCCTCAACATCCCGCTCGAGCTTGAGCGGGTGGGGCAGGTCGAGTTCACCATGCCCTTTCTGCGGTCGCCCCAGGTGATCTTCACCAGGAAGGACGGCCACTTCGTCGCCGGGATCGCCGACCTGGCCGGGCGCACCGTGGCGGTCACCCGCCGCCAGGAGCTGACCAGGCTCCTCGTGAGGGACATCCCGAGGGTGCGCATCCTGGTGCGGGCCAACTCGGCGGAGGCGCTGCAGTCGGTCTCCTCGGGACGGGCCGACGCCTACGTCGGGAGCCTCGCCCCCGGCACCTTCGGGATCGAGCGGATCGGCGCCCTCAACCTCAAGGTGGCAGCCCCAGCCCCCTATCCGGACGACCAGCTGGCCATCGGGGTCCGGAAGGACTGGCCCGAGCTGGCCCGCCTGATCAACAAGGCGCTCGCCTCGCTCCCCCCCGAGGAACACGACGCCATCCGGCACCGCTGGCTCACCCTCCGCTACGAGCACGGCATCCGGTCGAGCGACGTGGCCAAGTGGATCTCCTTCCTGGTCATCCTGGCGCTGGTGGCGATCCTGGGGATGCGCCAGGTGATCAGGATGCGGACGGCCGACCTTTTGAGGGAGGTGGAGCTCAGGGCGCAGCGCGAGCGCGAGCTCGAGCGGGAGAAGGGGTTCGTGGAGCAGGTGATCGAGTCGTTGCCGGTCATCTTCTACCTGCACAAGGGGGGGAAGTTCGTGCGCTGGAATTCCGCCCTCGAGCGCGCGAGCGGTTTCACTCCCGCAGAGCTCTCCTCCCCCGCCGTCCCGCTCCCCTTCCACGAAGACGACCGCGCCCTCTCCCGGGAGAAGATGGCCGAGGTGATGGAGCGGGGAGAGGCCCAGTGGGAGGCGAGGTTCACCACCCGCGAGGGGGTGCGCCACTTCCTGGTGACCGGGAAAAAGGTGGAGCTCGACGGCGCCACCTACGTGATCGGGACCGCGGGCGACATCTCCGAGAAGAAGCTCGGGGAGCTGGCGCTCAAGGAGTCGGAGCGGCGTTTCACCGAGATGCTCGAGAACCTCAGGCTGATCGCCATCATGTTCGACAGAAACGAGCGGGTCACCTTCTGCAACGACTACCTCCTCGAGCTGACCGGCTGGGAGCGCTCCGAGGTCCTCGGCAAGAACTGGTTCGACATGTTCTACCCGGACGCCGAGGAGTCGCGGCGAAGCTTCCACCAGGCGATCGGCAACGGGATCTACTTCCTGCACCGCGAGCGGACCATCCTCACCCACCAGGGGGGGCGCCGCATCATCTCCTGGAACTCCACGGTGCTGCGGACCCCGGAGGGGGAGGAGATCGGGGTGGCCTGCATCGGCGAGGACGTGACCGACCGCCGGCAGTACGAGATCGCCCTGCAGATCATCAACGCCGGGGTGTCGTCCACCACCGGGACCCAGTTCTTCCAGGCCCTGGTGAGTCACCTGGCCCGGGCCCTCGAGGTGCAGTACGCCATCGTGGCGGAGCTGGGGGACGAGGCGCGCTGGGTCTCCACGGTGGCGGTCTGCGCCCACGGCGAGCTCCTTCCCAACTTCAGCTACACCCTCGACGGCACCCCCTGCGAGCAGGTGGAGAGAAACGGGATGGTGCTTCTGGACGGAGGGGTGCAGGAACTCTACCCGGGGGTCTGCTTCCTCTCCGAAAACGGCATCGAGAGCTTCGCGGGGGTGAACCTCACCAGCGCCTCGGGGGAGTTCCTCGGTACCCTGACCGTGCTGGCGACCGGGCACTTCTCCAATCCCGAGCTGGTGGAGGCCATGCTGGGGGTCTTCGCCGGGCGGGCGGCGGCCGAGATGGAGCGGACCCGGGCCGAGCAGGCCCTCAAGCAGAGCGAGGAGAAATACCGCCTCCTCTTCGACCGGATGCTGAACGGTTACGCGGTGGCCGAGGTGATGGCCGGCGAGGACGGCTCCCCGTTCGATTTCCGGCTTTTGGAGGCCAACGAGTCGTTCGCCACCCTGATGGGATTCCCCCGCGAGGAGATGATCGGGCGGACGCTCACCGAGCTCATCCCAAACGCCGAGCAGAGCTGGATCACCCGGTTGGGCGAGGTGGCGCTCACCGAGAAGGCCGACCAGTTCGAGGCCTACTCGCGCTTTTTGAGGAAGTGGCTCAAGGTCGCCGTCTACTCCCCCTGCAAGGGGCAGTTCGCCGCCACCTTCTCCGACATCAGCAAGCGCAAGGTGGCGGAACAGGCGGTCTTGCAGAGCGAGGAGCACGTGCGCCAGATCTTCGCCCAAAGCGACGACGGCCTCATCCTCTTCGAGATGGACACCTTCCGGATCGTGGAGGCCAACCCGGCGGCGCTCAAGCTGTACGGCGCCACCATGGAGCAGTTCAAGCAGGCCAAGCCGTGGGAGTTCATCAGCCCGTCCGATTTCCGGCGGGTGATCAGGGGGCTCGCGCGGGAGGAGCAATCGAGCGGGTTCCAGCTCGACCGCGCGACCTGCTACCGCTCGGGAGGGGGGAGTTTCACGGTCGCCATCCGCGGGAAGATCCTCGTCCTGAGAAACGAGTACGTGATCCTCTGCAGCATCCGCGACATCACCGCCAAGGCCCGGCTGGAGGACGAGATGAAGGCCACCCAGGCCCGGCTGATCCAGGCCAACAAGATGACCTCGCTGGGGATGCTGGTCTCGGGGATCGCCCACGAGATCAACAACCCCAACAACTTCATCTCGGTCAACTCGCTCATGCTGACCGACGTCTGGCAGGAGACCGCTCCCATACTGGCCGAGCACCGGGAGCGCAGCGGAGAGTTCTTCCTGGGAGGGCTTCCCTACTCGGAGATGGAGAAGGTGGTGCCGCGGCTTTTGTCGGGGATCACCGAGGGATCGAACCGCATCGCCACCATCGTGGGCAACATGCGGAACTTCGTGAAGAAGGAGGATGGGGGGACCGAGGGGGTCATCGACATCAACCGGACCATCGACGGGGCCGCCTCGCTCTTGTGGCATCACATCCACCGGTACACCGACGACTTCTCGATGTCCCTTTCCGAGGGGCTTCCCGTGGGGAGGGGAAGCTCCCAGCAGATCGAGCAGGTGATCATCAACCTGATCATGAACGCCCTGCAGGCGCTGCCGGGGAAGGAGTGCGCGGTGCGGGTGGAGAGCGGGTTCGACGAGGGGCGCGCCATGGTCACCATCGCGGTGATCGACGAGGGGTACGGGATGAACAAGAAGGTGCAGAAGCGTCTGACCGAGCCGTTTTTCTCGACCAAGATCGACAAGGGGGGGACCGGGCTCGGGCTCTACATCTCCTCCTCCATCATCCAGGAGCATCGGGGGACCCTCTCCTTCCAGTCGGCGCCCGGCAAGGGGACCACCGCCGTGATCAGGCTCCCGGTGGCCTCCCTCCCTGTCTCCGAATCCTAGGTGACCGCCGCCGGCTAGCCGCCGTTTTCTCCCTTCTTCCTCCCCCTCACCAGCACATCCCCCAGGTACCCGACCACGCAGAGGTTGATCACCAGCACGGTGATCCGCGGCCAGGTGAGCTCGCGGGAGACCTCGAAGATCTCCATCGGGATGTAGACCGCCCCCGAAAGAAGCCCGAACCACTCCGCCCACGACTGCTGCTTCCAGAGCCCGTAGGCCTCCACGAAGCGGACGATGGAGTAGATGAGCGCCGAGAGCGCGAGCATCCAGAGCTGCAGGTCGGTGACCCGGTTGGCGGCGTCGATGAAGATGCTCGGGTAGTGCTTGGCGGGGTTCAAGTGCAGGGCCATGACGAGCTTCATGGCCGCCTCGTGCAGGTCCTTGTGGATGAAGGCCAAAAGCCCGCAGCCGGCCAAAAGGACCGTGGCCCCCTTGGCGGCTTCGAAGACGGCGACGATGTGAAGACCGGTCTTTTCTCTGGATCCTGGTTGATGTTTGGCCACGGAGGTTCTCCCTGGAGTTTGGGATGAGGGCGAGCCCTAGCTGCGGAAGATGAAGAAGACCGCCCCGGCCAGGCAGCAGCCGGCCCAGAGGTAGTCGAGCTTCAGCGGCTGTCCCATGTAGAAGACGGCGAAGGGGACGAAGACCGAGAGGGTGATGACCTCCTGGACGATCTTGAGCTGTCCCAGCGAGAAGGTCCCGTAGCCGGCCCGGTTGGCCGGGACCTGCAGCACGTACTCGAAGAAGGCGAGTCCCCAGCTGGCCAGGATGGCGATGTAGAGCGGTGCGCTGCGCAGGTTGCGCAGGTGCGCGTACCACGCGAAGGTCATGAAGACGTTGGACATGACGAGGAGTACGACTGTTCTCATGAGCTACTACCCTGTGCATGGAAGTGGAATCCCGGCAAGCATAACACGTGGTTGCGCCCGGGCGCAAAACCTTTGCTAGCAAGGCCGCCGGAGGGAGCCGTAATGTTACAGCCGGCATATTAGCCGACTTAAATAGTTGAGTGCTATGAGGTTTTTCTTTGTTTACAGCGCCGGTATGAAGTAAGATACGCGGATCTGTCTTATAAGCGGGAGCGCTCTGTCACAACCTAGCCTGCTTTGCCAGTACGGGAAAGCACCGTCGCATCGAGCCTCTGCGAGCCCAGATTCAATGCGCTCCGGCCATTCTATAACGTCCGGAGACTATTTTCGTAAACGGAAGGGAAATGAGCATGAAGATTCAAATGCAGGAACGTCATCTCAAGGAGTGGCAGGGGCAGGAAGAGATTGCGGAGCGGATGCTTCCCATCATTGGACACCTCTACCGTGACAACAACATCGTCACCACCGTCTACGGGCGCACCCTGGTCAACAGTCCGACCATCGACCTCCTCAAGGCCCACCGTTTCGCGCGCCTGATCCTCGATTCAGACCTCACCGTGGCCGACACCTTCCCGATCCTGGAAGCGATGGGGAGGCTCGACCTGGCCCCGGCCCGTATCGACATCGGGCGGCTGGCCGTCCGCTACCAGGCCCAGCAGGGCGCCGTCAGCGTGGACGACTTCGTCCGCCAGGAGCTCGCCACGGTCAACACCGGCCGCACCCCGCTCCTCGACGAACCCAAAGACATCGTCCTCTACGGCTTCGGCCGCATCGGGCGCCTGTTGGCCCGCATCCTGGTCGAGAAGGCCGGCTCCGGCGAGAAGCTGAGGCTGCGGGCCGCGGTGGTCAGGAAGGGGGGCGCCGACGACCTCGTCAAGAGGGCGAGCCTCTTGCGCCGCGACTCCGTGCACGGCCCCTTCCACGGGATCATCACCATCGACGAGGAGGAGAACGCGATCATCGCCAACGGCAACATGATCCGCATCATCTACTCCGACGCACCCGAGAACGTGGACTACACCGAGTACGGGATCCACAACGCCCTTTTGATCGACAACACCGGCAAGTGGCGCGACCGCGCCGGCCTCGAGCGCCACCTGAAGGCCAAGGGGATCTCCCAGGTGCTTTTGACCGCCCCCGGCAAGGGTGACATCCCGAACGTGGTGGCCGGCGTCAACAACGAGCTGATCGTCCCCGAGGAGAAGATCTTCTCGGCGGCGAGCTGCACCACCAACGCCATCGTCCCGGTCCTCAAGGTGATCAACGACCGTTTCGGCGTGGTGAGCGGGCACGTGGAGACCTGCCACTCCTACACGAACGACCAGAACCTGATCGACAACTACCACAAGGCCGACCGCCGCGGGCGGAGCGCCCCGCTCAACATGGTCATCACCGAGACCGGCGCCGCCAAGGCGGTCGCCAAGGTGCTCCCGGAGCTGACCGGCAAGCTGACCGGCAACGCCATCCGGGTCCCGACCCCCAACGTGTCGCTGGCGATCCTCAACCTCGAGCTCTCCAAGCCGACCACCGCCGAGGAGCTCAACGCTTACCTGCGGGCCATCTCGCTCGACTCCCCGCTGCAGCACCAGATCGACTACACGAACTCCCCGGACGTGGTCTCCAGCGACTTCGTCGGCTCCCGTCATGCGGGCGTCGTGGACTCGCTGGCCACCATCGTGAAGGAGAACCACTGCGTGGTCTACGTCTGGTACGACAACGAGTTCGGCTACAGCTGCCAGGTCGTCCGCATGGTCCAGAAGATGGCCGGCGTCGAGCTCCCGTCGCTCCCGATCGAGGCCAAAGGCTAGCCGCTTCGGCCAGAGATCAGCAAAAAAAAGGGCGCCCTCCGCGACAGGCAGGGCGCCCTTTTCATCTTCTGCTATTGATGGCTGAATGGCCGTCCGGCCGTCCGCGACGGCATCCGGTCAGATTCTTTCCACGTCGATCATCTCCTCGCCCATCACGTACTCTATCTTTGCATCCCGGGAGGCCTCGGCGAGCCGGGAGACGATCCGCCGGATCTTGTCGATCTCCAGCTTCATTTCGGACAGGTGCGACCTCGTCTTCTCGTTTCCCTCGCCGAGCTGGTTGGAGGCGAGATGTAGGTGCCAGAGGATGGCGGTCAAGGGGTTGTTGAACTCGTGGCTGATGGCTACCGCAATTTCCCGCAAAAGTTTCAGCCTTTCCAGCTCGACCGCCATCTGCTGCTCCCTTCTCGAGGCGAGGTGGAGAGAAACCCGCGCCACGAGCTCCTCGGGGTAGAAGGGCTTGACGAGATAGTCATCGGCCCCCGCCTCGAACCCCTTCACTTTCTCCTCTCCCGTGTCGCAACTGGTGAGAAAGATCACCGGGATCTCCCGGGTCCTCGTGTCCCCCTTCAACCGGCGGCAGATGTCATAGCCATTCATCCCCGGCAGGTTGACGTCCAGGAGAATCAGGTCCGGAGCGATTTTCACCGCGGCGGACATTGCACAGGCACCGTTTCCCTCCACGGTTACCTCGTACTTCCCGGCCAGAATGTCCAATAACTGGGCCTGCGAGACCTTGCTGTCTTCTACCGCGAGTACCTTTTCCATACCTTGCTCCGAATAATTCCCGGTACCTTGATCTTGATCCGGCGGGCTTGCTCAACTCCCGCTGACATGCCGGACCTGGTGACTGCACAAAAGCGGTCAGGTTGTGTCGAGTAGTTGACCTGCGTCAAGCGCTTCACCCTCCGGCAGGCGTAGAGTGAAGGCGTCGGTAACTACTTCACTTGGCGAAGGAGAATCAAATGGCAAAGCTCATCGATGACCTGAAAAAAGACCACCTTCAAATCACCTCGCTGCTCGACCGCCTCAAAGATCGAGGCGTCAGCAACGAGGAAGCTCACAAGATCCTTTTGACCGCCCAGGCGAGCCTGCTGGCCCACCTCAAGAAGGAGGACCTGCAGCTCTATCCGGTACTCAATGCCGCCGCGGAGAAGAACCCGGCCCTGAAGCGGACGGTCGATTTCTACGCCAAGGACATGGACGAGATCACCCGTCAGGCGGGGGAGTTCTTCCGAATCTACTCCCGCAACGATGCCAAGGTCGACATCGAGTTCGCCAAGGCATTCGGCAATCTGTTCGCCACCATTTCGAGGAGGCTCCGCAGCGAGGAGAACATGCTCTACAAGGAGTATGAGAAACTCAACCCCTGAGGACGGCTGCCGTCTCTGCCGTTGACCCGCCGGCCCAACCGGCGCCGCGGCGGCACCACCGCAGTACCGGTTGTTGGAGGCATCGCCAGAGGAAAGGGGCGTTCCAGGTACCGGACGCACCTCCCTCTGCGCACCTCACTCCTCACCATCCTTGGCCAGCTTCACGGAGGTGATTTGAAAGCGGCCGTTCTTGATCGACAAGGTCACCAGGGCCTTGCCACCGGAGGGGCAGCAGTTCGGGTCGTTCTCGTGGGACAGGAACACCTCCGCCGTCATGGTCCGGAGCTCCGGCCAAACGCCGCCGGCAACGTGGGTGTCGCGCGGGATCTCCTTCTGCAGATCCGTGAGCCAGCTCGCCGAATCGAGATACTTCCAGCCTTTGATCCCCTCGTCCCAGATGAAGTAATCGCTCTCGTTGAAGTTGCCGGTCCCGTCGGTGACGATCGGAAGGTATAAGAGCTTACCGAAGCTGTTCTGCACGATCTCCGGTTTCCCGTAGATGTAGAGCCCTATTTCGTACGACCCGCGATCGAGGAAGAGTTTCAGCTGCGGAGATGCGCCGTCCTGGACATAAACGGACATCCCCCTCCTGCCATGGTACGATTCCGGATCGCAGCCGTCCGACTCCGTAGACCCGTCGGGGATTATGCAGTACAAGGCATAACGGTAGGTCTTGTTGTCGACGGTACCGATTCTCCCCGACTCGGAGACCTTGCAGGCGGATATCTCGTCGATGTCGTTTCGCTTGAGAAAGGCGTCGCAGGTGGCGGTGACGGAACGAAGAGGGACCACGACCGGGCCCTCAAGCTCTATCATGCGGTCCTTGTACAGTTTCAACAGGACTTCCCGGTCGCTGAACCCGTTGCGCTTCTTGAGCCACTCCCGCTGGCCGGCGACCACCTTGTCGCGATCCCTGCTCTTGGCCAGCACCCTCTTGTAGAGCTGTGACAGTCGATCATCTGCCGAGGACAGTTCCAGGTCGTTGCAGAGCAGCTTTTCCATGCTGGTTTTCGCCTTGGAACAGTCAAAGCCTGCCGCCGGGACTTCCGCAGGACTGTTAACGGCAAGAAACGCCAGGAAGGATACGGCGGACAAGATCGTCTTCGAGTTCATTCACATCCCCTCCGGCTGTCCGTTCTCTTCAAAACCCTGCTCGCCACAATGCTCTCATCCATGCCGCCCCTTACCCCATCCTTACCCCGACCCTCTCCTTGAAAGAGAGGGGGAAGTTGTCTGCAGCGGAAGCTGGTGACTGATCTGAAAATTAAAGGGGACTATATAGCGATCGATAATCTATGTCAAAGGTGAACCGGATTGGGCATCGATCTTCGGCTGCGGGTCCCTCTCCCTTCAAGGGGGAGGACAGGTGGAGGATGGGGGGCGTCCAACGACATCACGGCCTTCATGAGTCAGATCGCGTCCGGCGTCACGGAGTCCGCCGTTACCGTGAACGAGACCACGAGCGTCGTGGAGGAGGTCAAGGCAACGGCGCAGTCTTCCAGCGAGAAGGACCGCAAGGTTGCCGCGGTGACGCAGGAAGCGGTATCCGTGGCCCAGGCGGGGAGAAAGGCGGGGCATGGATCACATAGCACAGGCCATGCAGAACATCAGGCAGGCCAGCACCGACAATGCCAGCGGCATCAAACAGATCGAGATCTCCCTGCAGAGGCTGAACGAGCTCGGGCAAAAGCTCAAAAGGCTGGTGAGCAGTATCAATGAGCGAGGCTCGTGGTACTCGAAGCTGCGGCACCAGACTCGCGAGCGGCCGCCCCGGTGGCTCTTTCCAATGCCACCGGGGCCATTTTTACAGGAGGAATTCACATGACCAACGTTCAACAGAGCACCATCTTCGAGATCAACGACTCCACCGCGAACCCGGCGCCCTTAGGCCTTGTCGGTTTCGGGATGACCACCGTCCTTCTCAAAGGCTTGAGGTTAACCACATTTTGTCACACCAACAGATGCTGCTGACGTTACGTCAACCGATTTGTCGACTGCATCTGCGGCCGTGTTCACCTCGGATGTTGCTTGTTACGCGCTGAAGCTCCTTTCCCACCTAAATTGTTTGCGGACCCTCTCCAACCTTTCCAAATCCAAGCCGACCAGTTTCCGAACCTGCACCACGTTTTTTGCCGGAGATCGTGGAGAACTGCATCGGGTGGTTCGAGCGCGACGACTTTGCGTAACGGAACTCGGTTTTTGCGTCACGAAAAAGGAAATGTGCATTAAGGAAAAGGAAATGTGCGTTAACAATTTTGATTCTTCAACTACAGTGGCCAAATAGCCTATTTTTTCAACTGGTTGGGAGGGAGCTGTTTTCGTGAATAATTTTGCTTCGTGCAGTGCAAAACTTGGTCGGTGATCTCCCGACGTTCCTGTTGACGGCAAATCTCTACCCCGGTGCGTCACTCCACGCCCCGAATGCGGTGAAAAAATCGATTTCGCGCTAGCATCGCTACGAATCGTTGCAGAGATCAGCGGTATCTAGTCGAATGGAGGCCCGCCATGACGCAACAAACAACGTGGGTGCTACGCCTCCACTAAGAAAGCCGCTGCATCTCGATCAGGTAGGTGGCGAGGCCGAAAGCTATGGAAGCCACGACGAAGAAGGTCGCCAGGTAAAGCAGTTTGATGCGCGATGTTGACATCACCTCCCGCAAGGCTGGGTCCCATGGCGACATCTTGTACCTGCCCCCAGGGACGTAGCCAACGGCGTACATGAGCCCAAGTCCCGCCACGAAAAAGCTTACCGTAGCTTTCGCGGCCGGGACAGACCAGTCCCAGTATTTGGTGACGCCCTTGGAGCGGATGTCGGCGACTATCTCCATCTGGTGCTTCCGGAAATCCGCAGAGGTGAGGGGACTGGCACCGCGGAAGGCGGTCTCGCTCCAGGCGGCTATCGGGATGGGAGAATTGGCGAAGTTGACAACGGGCCATTGCGTCAGGTCACGGTTATCCTGGGGAATGTCACGGGCACCCTGCGGGAGCAAACAGGTTGTGTCGGTGTCGAAGAAATGGAAAAGAGTTGCCCTGATGAACAGGAAATGCGGAGTCCTTGGAAGCCGTAGCAAAGCGGGCAGCAGACGACCACCATCTCTGCCATGCTGTTTCCTTTGCCGCCGGTGCCGACCGCGCCGGCCGCTTTTACGGTGGTCGTCTGCTTCAATAACGCACGCCCTCGCTATTTAGTTGTCCTTGTCGACGGTGTAAAACCGGCTCAGTACCGGCAAGTGGTCGCTGATGAGATGGGTGAAGTTCTTGAAAAGCTGCTCCCTCTTCTCACTTTCCATGACACTCAGGTCGTCGAACAGGCTCCAGCGAATAACCACGCCGGTGCCCTTAGGTACGGCGGCAACCATGGCTCTCCTGTTCACCAGTTGCAGATCCAGCCGGGTGCCTCCGGGGCCGGACTTGTTGAAACGGGCGATGTGGGATATCTCCTCCTCACGATTGATCTTGGTAAAGGCGATTTCCCCTTTTTCCTCGAGCTTGCGCAGCGCATTCCATTCCTTTTCCGAAGGCTTGGCATTCCAGTCGCCGACGAGGATCACATCCTCGTCGTAGTGCTCGTGGGGCGTTTTCAGCCAAGTCGCCAGTCTTTCCGCCCCTTTTGTGCGTTGCGGAATTCCGCCGCGCTTCACGTCCGCTCCCCTGGGGGCCATCTGCGACTTCATGTGCACCCCCACAAGCTCGAAATTGAACCCTTCGTCACCGGTTGTCTCATCCGACGGAAACGCCTCGTAGTAGCACCAGAGAGGAAGTCTGGGGAAAACGTCGGCTTTCAGCTCGCCGTCACTGGAGACCACCAGATCCTCATTTTTGAAGAGTTCCACAGGATCTCTCTTAGCCCGTATCCAGTCCCGATCCCACATCAGGACGACCCGTTGTTGACCACCGGTCGTACCGTAGGCAGTCGAGTAGAAGCCGGCCCTTCGCTCGGCCAGTGCATCGACAACCTGCTTCAGCGCACCATCTTCTGCGACCTCGGTGAGAACGAACACGTCAGAATTCATCTCGGCCATGATCTCGGTGATTGCCTCGACCCTTCTCGGGTCGCGATGGTCGAACCAGCGCAGGTTCCAGGAGACGACGTCGACGAACTTGTCGGTATCGCGGAACTTTTCGGGCACCAGGTTCTTCTTGGTCAGGTACCTGCTGATCTGGTCGAGGGACTCGCGGTCAAACGAATAAGGCTTGGGAGGGGTCGTTGTCGTTGGCATATGTTCTCTCCTTTAGTAATTACAGCGCCACGGGTAATGGACTCAACGAGGGGAGACCGGACGGCTTATGAAATCCTCTTCCAGCTTCTCTATTTCCTTCTCGCTCCGTTATCTTCCTTTCCAAGCACTCAAGCCTCCTATGTACATCTTCAAATTAACGGCGACTATATAGGGGGCGCTTATTGTTGTCAAAGGCGAAGGTGTAGCAGGGATCGGCTACCGCCTTTGACATGACAGCGATTCCTTCGATGGAATCGCCAGGGGATGGTTAGCTGCAATAGCCTTGACGGTTGTTTGGTCTGCCTCCGGCGCCTTTTTTACTCCGATGACACGTTTCGATGGCGATACGGCAACTGCGCTGTTATTATTGAGGGAAATGGAAATTCACCTTGGGCGGGGCAATGGGCGAGGCCGGAAAAACTGACAAAGGTCTGAAAAAACGGAGGAAACTTTGGGTCATCTCCGTGATGGCTCTCCTTCTCTTTTTCCTGGTCGTGCTGGCTGCGCTCGCCGTCTATCTCGCCTCGCCGTTTCCCGCAGCGCACCTCTCCCGGCTGGTTCGCTCCCAACTGCACCAGGACTTCACGATCTCCTCGCTTCACCTCGAAGGGGGAAGCATCGTCCTCGTCAAGGTCCGCCTCGACAACCCACCCGGCTTTCCATCCCGTCCGCTGCTCGCCGCCGACCGCGTCCTCATCGCACCGAACTGGGGCGAGCTCATCCGGGGAAACCAGCGCTTCCGCCAGATCGTCATCGACGGCGTCACGGCTGACCTGGAAAAGGACCCGGCCGGAAACTGGAACTTCGCGAACCTCCAGCGCTATCTCGCCAGCCGCAAGCCCTCCCCCAAGGAAACGGTGATCGGCGAACTGGCCATCCACGGGGGATCGCTCCAGGTCCAGGGGGAAGGGATGGATGGCATCTCCCTCTCGGTCCGCAACGTCGCCACCAAGGGCTCCGGCAGCTCCACGGTCGATCTCGCCTTCGAGGACCCCGCCCATAACGCCTACCTTCTCAAGGGGACCGCACGCGCGGGAGCCGAGCCGGCCGTTGATCTCTCCCTGACCGCCCCCTCGCTCTCCCTCCCGGAGACCGCGGCCTGGCTGAAGATGAAAAACGCCCAGCTTCTCAAGGGGGGAAGGGGCTCGCTCCAGGTGAACGCCACCTTGCAGCGCTCCGTCCTCGCGGCGGTCGGAGATCTCCGGCTCTCCGGCATCCGGCCACCGGTCAAGGGGGCTCAGCCGGTCAACGGCGCGCTTCATATCTCGGCCGGTTACGACGCCCCCAAGGATTCCTTTCACTTAAGCGAGGCCACCCTGTCCCTCTCAACCCTTTTGAGGCTCCACGCGAAGGGGACGGTGGACGGCCTGAAAGGGCGGCGGGCCTACGCGTTTTCGGTCGCCATGGACGAAGTCGATCTGGCCGCCCTGACGCTGCTGGTGCCGAATCTCGATCTCAAGGGGATGGAGGTCGGCGGCCGGCTGCGCTGCGACTCGCTGACGCTGGAGGGGGAGCGCTCCGGCCTCGCCAACCTGACGGGACTCCTCACCCTGCGTGACGGCACCCTCTCTCGCGGCGATCGGCTGCTGGCCGAAGGGGTCAACGGCAGCGTCAACTTCGCACGCCAAAAGGGTGGCATCGCGACGGCCGCGGAGTTCTCGGTGACGGGGAATCACCCCGCGGCGCTGGTGAGTGCCTTGAAGCTCCCGCTCAAAGCCACCCTGTCGCCCAAATTCAAACCGGTCCGCGCGGAGGCGTCGCCATTCTCCGCGACCGTTTCCGGAATCCCGGTTACCGGCCGCCTCTCGTTCGATGCCGGCGCCGCCCGCCCCCTGGCTGCCAACCTGAACTTCCCGGCGACCCGGATCGCCAACCTCAACGAGCTTCTTGGCCGCTACGGCATCAAGGCGGACGGGGGAACCGCTTCCCTGGACGCCCAACTCTCGGGAAGGGGCGCCAACGACTTCGAGGCAACCGCCCGCCTCGCCGTCCACGACCTGCGCGGCCAGAGCGGGAAGAGAACCATCGGCGTAGGAACCGGAGCGGTCACCCTCGCCCTCAGCCGTGCGGCGGGAAAATTATCCGCCGACGGCAATGCCGACCTGGGACGCCTCGCCATCGATACCACCGCTGGCGACGCCCGCTTCCACTTCCAGTTCGCCAACCAGGTGCTGACCCTGCAGGATGCCCAGGCCGAGTTGGCCGGCCTCAAGTTGGCGATCAGGCAGCTGACCGCGACCGTTCCCCGGGGTGCGCCGGTGGACAAGGGGAAACGCTATCCGCTGCAGGGAGAATTCAGCGGCGTCAGCGTCACCCGTGGCGACTGGGACGTGAGCGAGATGGCGGGGACGGTCAAGGGAAGCTACTTCACCGCCGGGGTTGGCCGGTGGCTGGAAGGGGGAGCCGATGTCAGCACGGGTGGAGTCAACTTCAAGGGGAAACGCCTCGGCGCCCCCGCGCTGCATGCGACCTTTGCGCGATCGGGCGCCAGTATCACCGCAGGTGGCGACCTTCTTGGCGGCCGGCTGACCGGCTCGGTCGCCCTCGATCCCTTCGCCCCCGCGGCCGGCACCGGGTTCGACCTCGCGGTAGCCAAGGCGCGCGTCGTCGATGCCCTCCAGTGGTCGTCTCCCGCGGGCTCCTCGCCTACCCGCCCGAGCGCGGGGACCGTCGACCTGCGCTGCAAGGGGCATTACTCCACCTCGGACGGGTTAGCGGGCAGCTTCGAGTCCGCCGGGGAAGGTATCGCCCTCTCCGGCGCCGCCGGCAAGACCCTTTTGTCCGGCGCGGCGCTTACCTTAAGCGGGAGCCTCGCCAAAGGGGATCTCACGGTGAGGGAAGGGACGCTCTCCCTGGGGCCGGCGTGCAAGGTCACGGCTAGCGGCCAGGTGAACCAGGTCTTCAAGCCGGAGCGGCGGGGGAGAATCACCGCCACCCTCCCGCGCACCCAGGTGAATGGAGTCATCGATCCCCTGGTGAACCTCCTCCCGCGCTCCCTCCAGGAGGGGACTCTCGGCGGCTCGCTCTCGGCCGCAGCGGAGATCGCCTTCGCCAAGGGGGCCAAGCTGCTGCAGGGAACGGTAACCGTCGACCACGGCAGCTTCGACGTCCCCGCCCAGAAACTCTCCCTCGGCGAGATCAACGGCAGCATCCCCTTTTCCCTCGATCTCTCGGGGGGCGGAACCATGCGCCCCCCCGAGGTCACCGCGTACAACCGGGAAAACTACCCGCGCCTGTTTCCCCTTTTGGCCGCCGATCCCGGGCGCGGCGAGACCTTCACCATCGGAAAGCTGTCGCTGGGATCCGTCAGGATGGGGGCGCTCTCCATGAGGCTCGTGGCGGAGAAGGGGGTGACGGAGATTACCAAGTTCCAGACGACCCTCTTTCAGGGGACCCTGGTCGGCAAGGGGTATCTGACCCTGTCGAACCGTCTCCTCTTCCGAACCGATCTGCTGATCAGCGACCTGAGCCTCAAGACCTTGTGCAGCATGTTCCCGGCCATTACCGGCTACATCTCGGGGCGGGTGGACGGGGTTGTCAGCCTGAGCGGCAAGGGTGGAAACCTCGCCGGGATCACCGGGTTCACCGATCTCTGGGCGCGGAAAGGGGGGGGCGAAAAGATGCTGGTCAGCAAGGAGTTCCTCCAGAAGCTCGCCAAGCAGAAGCTGAGCGGCTTCTTCTTCCGCTCCGACCGCGATTACGACCGGGCGGAGATCAAGGCGATGCTCCAGCAGGGAGATCTCTCCTTCGAGTCGCTCATCATCGAGCACACCAACATGGTCGGGGTGAGGGATCTCAGCGTGTCGATCGCACCGGAACAGAACCGGATCGCGCTGGACCACCTTTTCGACTCCATCAAGGAGGCGGCGGTGCGCGGTAAAGGCGGGGCGGCGAAGCAGCCGGAAGCGTCCACCCCGGCGCCGGCACCGGCGGCTGCGCCGGAAACTCCGGAGGCGGCACCGCCCGCCACCGAATTCAAGTGGGGGGAATGAGGGGCGTCGGGATGTTCGTTCAGGCGGGGATGATGGTAACAGGGGATGATGGTTTCACGAGGGGGACAGGCACCTGGCGGAGCCAGTCCCCTTCCCCGCGGGCTACGAATTCTAGCTCGGGGTAGAACGGGTTCTCATGATCGAGAGGGGTTACGGCTTTCAATAAAAGGCGAGCGTGTTATATTCGTGTAGGTATCCCGGCGCGAAGGTGTCGGAGAAATGACTTGGGAGGTGTCATGAAAAACATCTGGAAACTTATCTTGACGGTGGCCTGCTTCTTCCTGGCCGCCTGTGCGGTCATCACGGTCAACGTCTATTTCCCGGAGAAGGCGGCCAAGGAGGCCTATAAATCGCTGGACGACATGCTCCTCAAGCCGGCCGACAAGGGGGCGCAGCCGTCGGCGACGCCGCCTCCCGCGCCGGCCCCGGCGGCTCCGGAGGCGGCCAAGCCGCAGAGCAGGCTGTTTGACGAGGTGCCGTCGTTCTCGCTGGTCGGCTCCGCTTACGCGGCCGAAAATGAGGCCGATACCCTGGCCATCGAGCTCTCGAGCATGCCGGAGGTGGTGAAGGCCTACGACGACATGAGCCGCCGGCTTCCCCTTATCCACCAGCTCTTCGCCAACGGCGCCATCGGTATCTCCAACCAGGGGCTCGTCAGTGTGCGGGACAAATCGAAGGTGACCGCCCAGGACCAGGCGCAGATCACGGCTGAAAACCAGAGCCGGAAGACGGTGGTGATGAGCATGGCCAAGGCGATCCTGAAACTCAGGAAGGAGAAGGAGAGCCAGGGCGCCCTCAACCAGGTGATGCCGAAGGCGGCCGCCACCTTCGCCGAAACCAGGCAGGACGCAGCCGAGCCCGGTTGGTGGATCCAGTTGCAAAACGGCCGCTGGGTCCAGAAATAGGTGTCAGGCTGTGCAAATTTTGAACTGCTGTACGAAGTGTGAAAGTAGCTGACCTGCCGTCGTTTTGTCCTCGCTGCGGCAGCTGTGGAGGTGACGGGAGTTCAAAAGTTGCTGGGAGGGCACCGTCGGCCCTCAGCGTCTGAAAAAGAAAAATCCCTCAAGTTATCAGCGACTTGAGGGATTTTTTCGTCTTCGGGAGAAATTGGCACCGCTTTTGTAGATAGAAAGTCCAAGAGCGGCACGTAGCTAAAGTTGAACAGCCGCCGGTAACGAGGACTCAGATGCACAACGTCATTTACATAGACGAGTACCGGGCGAACCGTCAGGCCAAGGCCGACAAGCTCACCAAAGCAGGACCGGTCAAGCCTCTTCCCAGCCCTCAGCGCATCTGGGAGCTTTTGGATAGAAACATCAGTATCGACGTCTGGAAGAAGAACAGCTAACCGCAGCAGCTAATACCACAAGAAAAACACGCAGGTCCCCAAATTTTTGCGCCGGTGGGAGTTCTCCTTCCTTCCGGCGCCTTTTTTTTGCCTGAAATCGGACGGTCAGGAAATCATGTCGCGGAGGTCGGAGACCTCGGTCGGGTAGGCCCAGAGCATCTTTTTCAGCTCCTGGGCGGGGATGGCGTGCTTCATGGCCAGGGCGAAGATGTTGATGGTCTCGGCGGCGTTGTGGCCGAAGAGGTGGGCGCCGACGATCCTGCCGCTCCCCTGCTCCACCATGATCTTGTAGAACCCGTAGCGCTGGCCGATCCTGCGCGAGGACGGCCACCCCTCCATGGTTCCCCGGTTGAGCCGGAAGTCGATGCCGCTCGCCCGCGCCTGCTGTTCGGTCATCCCGACCTGCGCGGCCGCCGGCAGGGTGGAGACGACGGACGGAATGCTCGCGTAGTCGGGAATGCTCCTTTTGCCGTTGACGATGTTGTCGGCGGCCACCTCGGCTTCCATGTCGTCGACCACCGAGAGGTGGAAGGGGGAATCGCAGGCGTCGCCGATGGCCCAGACCAGGGGATTGCTGACACTTTGCAGGTACTCGTTCACCTTCACCCCGCCGGTCCCGTATGCCACCTGTCCCGCACCCAGCTCCAGTTTCGACAGGTCCGCCACCCTGCCGCTTCCGTTGACCACCAGGTCGCAGGCGAAGGCCTCGGTGCACCCCTTTTTTCCGTAGGCAACCAGGGCACCCCCGAACGGTTCGACCATGCTGACCTCGACCCCGGTGCCGATCTGGATTCCATCGGCCTGGGCCGACTTCGCCACCCGCGCCGCCAGGTCGCCATCGAGGACTTTCAGGATGCGATCCCCCCTCTGCAGGACGGTTACCGCGGCCCCGGCCGCTCTCGCCACGTGCGCCATCGCCAACGAAAGGCAGCCTCCCCCGATGAAAACGACCCGTCGCGGTATGGCGGGGAAGTCCATGAACGCCTGGGGGGTAACGGTGATCTCGGCCCCGGGGAAGTCGAGGGGAGCCGTCCTCGCGCCGGTGGCGACGACCACGGCCCGCGCGCGTATGGTGGTGTCGTCACCGACCGCCACCTCTTCGGGGGTGACAAAGCGGGCGGTGCCCCGGAATAGCTGAGCGCCGGCCGTCTCCAGGGCGCGCTCGGTCCGGTCCGGGACCCCGTCGGTGAAGGCCGATTTCGACCGCATCAGCGCCGGCCAGTCGATCTGCGCGGGCGGGTGAATCCCGATCTCGGACATCTGGTGGGAGAGCTTCACGACCTGGGCGGCGGCTACCAGGAACTTCTCCGGCTCGCAGCCGTGCATCCCGCAGGTTCCCCCGTATGGTTTGTCGTCGGTCACCGCCACCTGGAGACCGGCCTTGCGCAGGGCCAGGGCCAGCGTGTAGCCGGCGGTTCCCGATCCGATCACCAGCACGTCCGTGGTAAGTCGCATGGCGTATCCCTCCTCGTGGAGAGTTCCCGATCTTTAGCCCACGCGGAAGCGGGCGAGGGTGGCCCGGCCTTGGGGGCTCGACAGGTCGGGGTTGATCTCGATCTCGAGAGCTTCCACGTCGGAAAGATCCACCTCGTAGCTCTCCTGTTCGATGGTGGTGCCGGGGGGGCTGAAGTTGAACTGCTGGCGGACGACTTCCTGCAACTTCCCCTCTCCCTTGCGGGCCCAGCGGATGACCAACTCCTGGGTTCGCGGGCGCTCAAGCTCCTTGATGGTCAGTGCGATCACCCTGAGCCGCTGGGGTTGGTCGAACTTGAGCCGGATCAGCTGTTTCCCCGGCGTCGCCGCCCGCCACCCTTCCCCTACCGGCGGCACCAGGGCCGCCTCGATGGGATGCGTTGGCTCCTCCGAGGTAACTTCCACCCGGGCGATGGCGTCGAGGTTGAGGCACCGGCAAGCTTCCTGGTGATTTTCCGACAACGGGACGATGGTCTTTCGCATGGGATCTCCTTGTTGGTCCGGGGCTAGAGGTGGCCCCGCTCGGCGAAGCTGTAGAAGGCACCTTCGCCGATGATGATGTGGTCGAGCACCTTGATCCCCATCACCTCTCCCGCCTCCCTCAAACGCCTGGTTACCTCCAGGTCTTCCGGGCTGGGAGTGGGATCGCCGGTGGGGTGGTTGTGGAGCAGGATGACGGCGGCGGCCGATTCGCGGACCGCGACGTTGAAGACCTCGCGGGGGTGGACGATGCTCTGGTTGAGCGACCCCTCTGAGACCCGGGTCCGCTTGATGATGCGGTTCTTGCCGTCCAAAAGGAGCACCATGAAGTACTCCTTGCGGACGTCCCTGAACTCGTAGTCGAGCTCGGAAAACTGCTCGTAGACCTGGAGGGCGGAGGTGAAACGGGTGAAGGATTCGATGGGGCGCTGTTCGCCGCGCAGGCGGCGGGCGAGGTCGAGGGCGGCCTTGACGGAGCTCGCCTTGGCGGGGCCGAGCCCCTTGATCCGCTGTATCTCGGCGCAGGAGGCGTCGGAGAGGGAGCGCAGGGTTTGGAATTCGGTGAGGAGTTCGCGCCCGAGGTCGAGGGCGCTGCGGTTGGTGGCGGCGTCGCCGCTGCCGATGATGAGGGCGAGGAGTTCCGCGTCGCTTAAGGCGGTACAACCGTGCTGGAGCAGCTTTTCACGCGGCCGCTCGCTTTGCGGCCAGTTCTTGATACCCCCTGTCATCCCCACCTCCAGCGGTCGCCGAATAATGAAGATTAAGCTTACCTAATTTAATAAGCTTTGCCAGGGTGGGGGACTGATTTTGCCTCAGTAGCCTAGGAAGATGAGGGTCAGGGCGCCGACCCCGGCCAGCAGGCGGTACCAGAAGAACGGGTACAAGGAGTCGCGCTGGACGAGCTTGAGCAGGAAGGCGACGCTCAGAAAGCCGAAGACCGCGGAGGTGGCGATCCCGATGGCGAGCGGGGCTACTTCGCCGGCGGGGATGCCGACTTTCACGAGGTGTCCCACCTTCAGGATGGCGGCTCCCGCCACGATGGGAAGCGAGATGAGGAAGGAGAAGCGGGCCGAGGCCTCGCGGTTGAAGCCGAGCAAAAGGGCGGCGGTGATGGTGATGCCGGAACGGGAGACGCCGGGCAAAAGTGCCAGGCACTGGGCGAGCCCGATGATGATGGCGCACCTGAGGGTCATCCGGTCCACCCGCCACCTCTTGGCGCCGGTGGTGTCGGCGAAGGCGAGCAGCACGCCGAACCCTATCAAGAGGGCCGCGATGGTCGCCGGGCTTTTGCGGAACATCTCCTCGATGGGCCCCTCCAGCGTCTTCCCCACCACCGCCGCAGGGATGGTGGCCGCCAGAATGTAGTAGGGGAGCCGTTTGGCCGGGGTGTTGGCCCCTTCCTTCAGGGAGGCGAGGAAGCTTCCGAACAGTTCGAGGATGTCGCGCCAGAAGTAAAGGGCCAGGGCGATGAAGGTTCCCAGGTGAAGGGCGACGTCGAAGGTGAGCCCGGATTCGGGCCACTTGAGGAATTTGGGGATCAGGATCAGGTGGCCGGAGCTACTGATGGGAAGGACCTCGGTGAGGCCTTGAACGGTGCCGAGCACGGCGGCGTGAATCGGGTTCATGTGGGTGTAGCTCCTGCCTATCTGATTAAAACTTCGTGCAACATAAGCGAAACCTCCCCGGAAATCAAGGGATAAAGGGGGGCGCTTCATTAAAGGCCGCCGTATACCAAATTCACACTGTCAACTTTGTCTCGAATATGGTATATCTTCACGGTTTTGTTACACAGACTGGGCCAGAGGCCGCATCGGAGGAGCAATGTTCGGGTTGATACCTAAGGATGAGAAGTTTTTCGCCATGTTCAGGGAGATGTCGCACAACATCGTGCAGGGAGCGGAACTTCTCAAGGACATGCTGGACAATTTCAGCGATCCCGCCACCAGCCAGCGCAAGATCAAAGAGGTCGAGCACAAGGGCGACACCATCACCCACGACATCATCAAGAAGCTCAACAAGAGTTTTGTGACCCCCTTCGATCGCGAGGACATCTACGCCCTCTCCGCCGCGCTCGACGACATCCTGGACCTGATCGACGCCTCCGCCCAGCGGGTGGTGATGTACAACGTCGAGAAGCCGACCCCGGAGTCCAAGGAGCTCGCCTTCCTCATCCTCAAGTCCTGCCAGACCATCGACAAGACGGTGGCGGTCCTTGGGGGCAAGCTTGAGCCGATCAGCGCCTACTGCATCGAGGTCAACGCCCTGGAGAACGAGGCCGACCGCGTCTGCCGCGAGGCGATCAGCCGCCTGTTCGATGAGGAGAAGGACCCGATCCAGCTCATCAAGTGGAAAGAGATCTACGAGACGCTGGAGACCGCAACCGACAAGTGCGAAGACGCCGCCAACATCCTGGAAAGCGTGGTGGTAAAAAATGCCTGATACAATGCTCGTACTTCTGGTCGCCGTGGTAGGTTCGGCGCTGTTGTTCGACTACATCAACGGGTTCCACGACACCGCCAACGCCATCGCCACCTGCGTTTCCACCCGGGCCCTCTCGGTGCGGGCGGCGATCATCATGGCCGCCGGCCTGAACTTCCTGGGGGCGATGATCTCCACCAAGGTGGCCTCCACCATCGGCAAGGGGATCGTCGACGCCAACAACGTCACCCAGACCGTGGTACTGGCCGGCATCCTCGGGGCCATCGTCTGGAACCTGATCACCTGGTACTACGGGCTCCCCTCCTCTTCGTCCCACGCCATCATCGGCGGTCTGGTGGGATCGGTGGTGGCCCACGCCGGCTTCGGCGCGCTGCACTGGAAAGGGCTGCAGAAGATCGTCACCGTGCTGCTGGTTTCCCCCGTCGTCGGTGCCTTCTTCGGCTTTCTCTTCATGGTTGCCATGATGTGGACCTTCCGAAACAGCGCCCCCTACAGTCTCAACAAGAATTTCCGCAAGCTCCAGATCCTCTCGGCAGCCATCATGGCCTTCTCCCACGGGACCGCCGATGCCCAGAAATCGATGGGGGTCATCACCATGGCGCTCGTGAGCTACGGGACGCTGGCCACCTTCGACGTGCCCACCTGGGTCAAGATCGGCTGTGCGATCGCCATGGCGCTCGGCACCGCCGCCGGCGGGTGGAGGATCATCAAGACCGTCGGGCACGACTTCGTGAAGCTGCAGCCGGTTCACGGCTTCTGCGTGGAGACCGCTTCGGCGGGGGTCATCCTCGGGGCTTCCGCCATGGGGCTTCCCACCAGTACCACCCACGTCATCACCTCCGCCATCCTGGGGGTTGGTCTTTCCAAGAGGATGTCGGCGGTCAACTGGGGCGTGGCCTACCGGATCGTCGCCGCCTGGGTGATCACCATCCCGGCGTCCGCCTTCATGGCATTCATGCTGTACACCGTAGTGACCCCATTCCTGGGACGATAGGTCTCGGGTCGACATGAAATGAAAAGCGCCGGAGCGTGAGACGCTTCGGCGCTTTTTATATTTGGGGGAAGGCAAAGGCAATAGAACACGGATGACGCGGGTTGGGCGGATTAACGAGATACGGCAAAGGCAAGACGGAATCTTTTTTTTAAGGTCTCAAGCCTTTGGGGTAACCCTAAGCTTTTAAGATTTATCCGCGTAAATCCGTTAAATCCGCGTCAACCGCGTTCCAAGTTTTTTGATGTCGGTGTTAATCGAGTTCTTCCCCGACTTCGTCCATTTCCTTGTCGATCTCGGCCTGGGCGGCGTCCTTGGCGCGGAACCTGACCACCAGGTAGTAGCAGACGAAATAGGCGGCGATGGCGGCCAGGAAACCGAGAATGGAGCTCCCGAGTATGATCGACTTGGCGTACTTGGCGAGGTTGTGCCACTCGAGCCCCCCCTGGAGCGCCTGCGGCGGAAGCTCGTTGATGGTCCGCCCCCTGAGGAACCTTCCCAGCTTGTAGCTCAGCCCGAGAATGGGAACCACGGTGATCGGCGTGTTGACCCAGGCTCCGGTGATGCAGGTGATCTTGTTGAGTCTGAAGATGAAGGCGGCGGCTATGGCAAGGGGGGTATGAAGTCCGAAGAACGGTGTGAAGCTGATAAAGACACCGACGGCAAAACCAGCTGCGATATGGGCGGGATGGCTGTCGAGGGAAAGAATGGTGTATATTCGTTTTTTCCAGAGCGATTTGTTAAGCAATAGGTCACCTCAGTGTGGCGCCGACAGTCTAAAGACCCGTCCGCGGTTTGTCAAATCATTTGAGCCACATTCAGTGAAGGCGTTTGCCATGACTTTTGAAACGTGCTACTATCCCGTTTTTTAAAAAACTATCATGATGAGACAGCTTCGATGCGCAAGGAACTGCTAAAAAAAGCCAGAAGGATCGTGGTAAAGATCGGAAGCGGCGTGCTCGCCGATGCCTCCGGTGAGGGGATCTCCGCCGAATTCCTGGAAGGGCTCGCGAAGGAGATCGCCCTGCTCAGGGAGAAGCACCTGGAGATCGTCATCGTCTCCTCCGGTGCGGTGGCCGCCGGCCGCTCGCTGCTGGGGCTGACCGACCGCCCGAAGACGCTGCCACAGAAGCAGGCCGCCGCCGCGGTGGGGCAGTCCCGGCTGATGCGGGCCTACGAAGAGGCCTTCTCGGCCTTCGGGCTGACGGTGGCCCAGATCCTCCTTACCCGGGACGACCTGGCCAACCGGCGCCGCTTCCAGAACGCGCGCGGCACCCTCGACACGCTGCTCGCCTCCGGGATCGTCCCGGTCATCAACGAAAACGACACGGTGGTGGTGGACGAGCTGAAATTCGGCGACAACGACAACCTCTCCGCCCTCGTCACCAACCTGGTGGAGGCCCAGCTCCTCCTCATCCTGACCGATATCGACGGGCTTTACACCGCCGACCCCCGCAGCAACCCCGACGCCACCCTCATCAGCCAGGTCCGGACCATCACCCGCGAGATGGAGCGGGGAGCCGGGGGGAGCGGCAGCAGCGTCGGCACCGGCGGGATGGCGACCAAGCTCGCCGCCGCCAAGAAGGTCACCAAGGCGGGCGGCGGCACGGTGGTTTTCGCGGGCAAGGTCGGCGGGAACCTCTCGCGGGTCATGGCCGGCGAGGAGGTCGGCACCTTCTTCCTTCCCGCCGGGGATGCCCTCAACCGCCGCAAGCACTGGATCGCCTACACCCTGAGGCCGACCGGCACGCTGGTGGTGGATGCCGGGGCACGCGAGTTCGTCGGGAAGAAGGGGAAGAGCCTCCTCCCTTCCGGGATCGTGAAGGTGGAGGGACGCTTCGCCCGCGGCGCCTGCGTGAAGGTGGTGGGGCCGGACGGGGCGGAGTTCGCCCGCGGCCTCGTCGACTACTCCAGCCAGGAGATCGAGCTCATCAGCCGCCATAAGAGCAGCGAGATCGAGCAGATCTTAGGCTTCCGCTACGGGGACGATGTGATCCATAGGGACAATATGGTGGTGCTGTAGCGCTGCCTGCATCCAGAGGTGAACTCCCCCATGATAAAGTGGGATTTAGGGGGATTGCCTTCCCTTCAAGCGGAGGGGTGGGGTGAGAATGGGGGATGTTGTTTCCAACGAGGGGGACAGGCACCTGGCGGAGCCAGTCCCCTCCCCCTGGTGTATAATTAATTGGTTCGAGTTTTCGACGAGTTTAATGTTTCCGGAGGTTCCAAAGATGTCCGTAGCTGAAAAGATCGCTTCCATCGCCGCTGCCGCCCGGCAGGCTTCCTTCGCCATGGCGAAACTCTCCACCAGCGTCAAGAACGACCTCCTGATGGATATGGCCACGGCGCTCACCACTAACGCCCCCCACATCATCGAGGAGAACCGCAAGGACCTCGAGGCGGGCCAAAAGCGCGGGCTCTCCGCCGCCATGCTCGACCGCCTGATGCTCGACGAGAAGCGGATCAAGGGTATGGCCGACGCCATCCGCGAGGTGGCCGCCCTTCCCGACCCGGTCGGCGAGGTGACCAACATGTGGAAGCGCCCCAACGAGCTGATGGTCGGCAAGATGCGGATCCCGCTCGGGGTGATCGGCATCATCTACGAATCCCGCCCCAACGTCACCTCGGATGCCGCGGCCCTCTGCCTCAAGAGCGGCAACGCGGTGGTGCTGCGCGGCGGCTCGGAGGCCATCTACTCCAACATGGCGATCGCCCGCTTTTTGAAGGACGAGCTCACCAAGCGGAACATCCCCGAGGCGGCGCTCTCCATCATCCCGTTCGTCGAACGCGAGGGGGTCGAGGAGATGCTCAAGCAGGAGGAGTTCATCGACGTCATCATCCCCCGCGGCGGCGAGAGCCTCATCCGCTTCGTGGTGGAGAAGTCCAAGATCCCGGTCATCAAGCACTACAAGGGGGTCTGCCACATCTTCGTGGATGAGAGCGCCGACTTCGAGATGGCGAAAAACATCGTCATCAACGCCAAGACCCAGCGTCCCGGTGTCTGCAACGCGCTGGAAACGCTCTTGATCCACCGCGACATCGCCGAGACCTTCGTCCCCTTCATCTTCGACGTGCTCACCGGGCTGAAGGTCGAGCTGCGCGGCGACGAGGCCTTCTGCCGGCTGGCCCCGAAGGCGACCAAGGCGGTGGAGGAGGACTGGGCGGCGGAATTCCTCGATCTCATCCTGGCAGCGGCGGTGGTGGACGACATGGACGCCGCCATCGAGCACATCAACCGCTACGGGTCGCTCCATACCGAGTCGATCATCACCTCGGATTACGGCAACGCCCAGCGCTTCATCCGCGAGGTCAACTCCGGCGTGGTGATGGTCAACGCCTCCACCCGCTTCTCGGACGGCAACCAGCTCGGCCTCGGCGCCGAGATCGGCATCTCGACCACCAAGCTCCACTCCTTCGGGCCGATGGGACTCACCGACCTGACCACCACCAAGTTCATCGTCTACGGCGAAGGGCAGGTAAGGGCGTAGCCGTTCGGGGACTGGCTCCGTAAGGTGTCTGTCCCCTTCGTCCGACTGGTCCGAAAAGGGGACAGGCACCTGCGGAGCCAGTCCCCTGATAGAGGAAAAGAGGCGGCATGAAGACTGGGATACTGGGCGGGACCTTTAACCCGATCCATAACGCGCACCTAAGGATCGCCGAGGAGGCGCGGGACTTGTTCGGCCTGGACCGGGTGATCTTCATCCCGGCCGCAACCCCCCCCCACAAGCCCACCGTCGGCCAGCTCTCCTTCACGAGCCGGCTGGAGATGGTCAAGGCTGCGGTGGCGGACAATCCCTCCTTCGCCGTCTCCGACATGGAAGGGGTGCGCGGGGGACGGTCCTACTCGATCGATACCCTGCGGGAGCTCAGGGAGAGGTACCCCGAGGACGAGATCTACTTCATCGTGGGCGCCGACTCCTTTAACGACATCTCCACCTGGCGGGAATACAACGCGATTTTCGGTATTTGCCACCTGATCTGCGTGCAGCGCCCGGGATCCACCATCGACAGCCTGGCCAAGGCCCTCCCTGTTGCCTTGGCCCCGGAATTCTGTTATGATCCCGCGGCTAATCGTCTTAATCACGGCTCGGGACACTGTGTCTACGCGCTAAACGGTGTCCTTTTGGACATCTCTTCCAGCAAGATCCGCAAGCTCGTCAGGGCGGGTCGCTCGATCCGCTACCTGGTACCGGCGGCGGTCGAAAATTACATCAAGGAACAGAGGTTATACATCGATGCAAGATAAAGTGGCGATGCCGGTCGAGGAGCGTGCCATCAAGTGCGCAGCCTTCGCGCTGGACAAGAAGGCGCTCAACGTGAAGGTCCTGGATATCCGCAGGATCTCCTCCATCGCCGATTTCCTGGTCCTGGCCTCCGGCCGCTCGGACCGCCAGGTCCAGGCCATCACCGACTCGGTGAAGCAGGGCTTGAAGCCGTTTGACCGTGCGCTGGACACCGAGGGGTACGACCAGGGGCGTTGGGTCGTGGTCGATTACGGGGACGTGATCGTCCATATCTTCCAGGAGGAGGTCCGCTCCCTCTACAACTTGGACGAGCTCTGGAGCCGCGCCACCGAGGTCGAGGTTCCCGACGAATACCAGTGGGAGAACAAGGAAGCGTGAGGCTGAAGCTCCTCTGGGTCGGCAAGACCCAGGAAGCCTGGGTCAAGTCCGGCATCGACGAGTACGCCGGTCGGATCAAACGTTACGCCCCGCTGGAGATCCTGGAAGCGCGGGATGAGAAGGGTGCCGCGGCGCCCGCCATGCGGGAGAAGGAGTGCGAGAGGCTCGCGAAGCTTCTCCCCAAGGGGGCGCGGCTGGTGGTCCTGGACGAGCGGGGGGAGCAGATGACCTCCACCGAGTTCGCCTCCTTCCTCTCCAAAAGCCGCGACCAGGGGATACAGGATCTGGCCTTCGCCATCGGCGGGGCCTACGGTTTCACCGACGGATTTCGCGCCCAGGCGTTCAAATCCATTTCGCTCTCTAAAATGACGCTTACCCACCAGATGGTCCGGGTATTCCTGCTGGAGCAGATCTACCGCGGCTTTACCATCATGAACGGGGAGCCGTACCATCATGAGTAGCGTGCGTGTTGCATCCAAATTAAGGTGAAGTCCTCTTCACCTTTTTTAATTTCTCGAGTGAGGGAGAAGACCATGGCAAAGAAACCGCTGCTCCTTATGATTCTCGACGGCTGGGGGATCAACCCCGTAAAGGAGAACAACGCCGTCGCCCAGGCTAAGACCCCGAACATGACGCGTCTTTGCGCCGAGTATCCCGCCGGTGAGATCGACGGCTCCGGGATGGCGGTCGGGCTTCCCGCCGGCCAGATGGGGAATTCCGAGGTCGGTCACACCAACATCGGTGCCGGCCGCGTGGTCTACCAGGACCTGACCCGCATCTCCAAGTCGATCATGGACGGCGATTTCTTCGAGAACCGGGTGCTGCTGGATTGCCTGGCCAAGTGCAAGGCGGGAAGCGGCAGGCTCCACCTCTCCGGTCTCCTCTCGGACGGCGGCGTCCACTCCCACGAGACCCACCTCTATGCGCTGATCGAGATGGCCAAGCGGCAGGGGATCAGGGAGATCTTCGTACACTGCCTGATGGACGGGCGTGACACTCCGCCCCAGTCGGGTGGCGAGTACCTCCAGAGACTCGAGGCGGAGATGAAGAAGATCGGCGCCGGCAAGGTCGCCACCGTGATCGGCCGCTACTACGCGATGGACCGCGACAATCGCTGGGAGCGCGTCGAGCAGGCCTACCGCGCCATCGTCATGGGCGAAGGGGAAAAGTACCCTTCCTCCGAGGCGGCCATCAAGACGAGCTACGCCGCCAAGGTCACCGACGAGTTCGTGAAGCCCTCCGTCATCACCGAGAACGGAACTCCGGTCGGGAAACTTAGCGACGGCGACGCCTTCATCTTCTTCAACTTCCGCTCCGACCGCGCCCGCGAGATCACCCGCAGCTTCACCGACCCCTCTTTCTCCGGTTTCGCGCGTCCTATCTTCCCGAAGATCTCCAGCTACGTCTGCATGACCACCTACGACGAGACCTTCGGTCTTCCGGTCGCCTTCGGCGTGGAGGAGCTGACCAACATCTTCCCGGAGGTCATCGCGGCGGCAGGGAAAACCCAGCTGAGGATCGCGGAGACCGAGAAGTACGCCCACGTCACCTTCTTCTTCAACGGCGGTCGCGAGGCGCCGTTCGAGGGCGAGGACCGCGCGCTGATCCCGTCCCCGAAAGAGGTGGCGACCTACGACCAGAAGCCGGAGATGAGCGCCTACCTGGTCACCGACGAGCTCATGAAGCGGCTCGACGAGGACAAGTACGACGTCATTATTTTGAACTTCGCCAACGCGGACATGGTCGGCCACACCGGCATCATGGCGGCCGCCATCTGCGCGGTCGAGGCGGTGGACGAGTGCGTCGGCAAGCTGGTGGAGAAGGTCCGCTCCAAGGGGGGCGTCACCATCATCACCGCCGACCACGGCAACGCCGAGATGATGGTCGACGAGACCGGCGGCCCCCACACCGCCCACACCTGCGATATGGCTCCGGTGGTGCTGGTGGACGATTCCCGCAAGAGCGTGAAGCTTCGCAAAGGGGTGCTGGCCGACCTCGCGCCGACCATGCTCGAAATCCTCGGCCTGCCGCAGCCTAAGGAGATGACCGGGAAAAGCCTCATCGCAGGGTAAACTCCCTCACCCGGCCTTCGGCCACCCTCTCCCGGAGGGAGAGGGCATCATCACCCTACCTTTTGCATCTATCCCTCGCCCTCCGGGAGAGGGGCAGGGGTGAGGGAGATTCTAAAAAACAGGAGAACCATCAGTGAAAATAATCGCCGTCAACGGCAGTCCCCGCGGCATGGGGGGGACCACCGGAAAACTGTTGGAAGAAGTCATCGCGGGTGCTGCCGAGGCCGGGGCGGAGGTCGAGATCGTCGAGCTTTCCAAGACCCCCATCAAGCCGTGCGTTGCCTGCGATATGTGCCACAAGGTCGGCCCCTGCGGAGTCAACGACGAGTACGAGACCATCAGGGCCAAGATGGAGGCCGCCGAGGCCGTCATCCTGGCGAGCCCCAACTACATCTTCAGCGTAACCGCCCAGATGAAGGCCTTCATCGATCGCTGCAACGGCCTCGCGCACCGCACCGCGCTGGAAGGCAAATACGCCGTGGTGGTGGAAACCTCCGGCGGCGGGGGGGACGACGAGGTGCTGGATTACATGCTGCGCGTGGTAAACTCCTGGGGCGCCCAGTGCGTCGGCAAGATCGGCTCCCCCGGGATGGGACCGCGGATGTTCCCGAACCAGGAGGCCCTCTTCGAGCAGGCCCGCACCCTCGGGCGCGAGCTCTGCGCGTCCGTGCGCGAGAAGCGGCACTTCCCGGAGCAGGACGCGTGGCGGCTGGCCTTCAGGGCGAGAATGCAGCAGCTGATCGGTTTCATGGGAGAGTACTGGCCGTACGAGCGTGAGTACTGGGCCAACCGGTAGCATCAACTACGAGAAAGGGGGGAGACATGAGTCAGACTGAAGAGTTGAACGATTGGGCGTATGCCCAGAAGTGCCAGAAAGCGGTCGAAGGACTGAAGAGAAACGGCTTCGACGCGGTCTTCTGCAAGAGCGGAGAAGAGGTCTTTCACTACATCCTCAACGAAGCCGAGTATGCTCACAGCGTCGGTTTCGGCGGCTCTCTCTCCATTGCTGACTTGAAGCTCTCCGAGAAGCTGAAGGGGATGGGGAAGGAAATCCTCAACCACGGCCTGCCGGGGCTCACTCCCGAGGAAAAGCTCGCCATCACCCGCCGTCAGCTGACCTGCGACCTTTTCCTGACCGGCAGCAACGCGGTCACCCTCAACGGCCAACTGGTCAACATCGACGGCAACGGCAACCGCGCCGCCTCCATGTTCTTCGGCCCGCTCAAGGTCATCGTGGTTGTCGGGAGGAACAAGCTCGTGGACGGCACCGTTGAAGACGCCATCCGCCGGGTCAAGACCTACGCCTCTCCGCCCAACGCGAAGCGTCTCAACCTCTCCACCCCCTGCACGGTGACCGGTTTCTGCGGAGACTGCAACTCGCCGCAGCGGATCTGCCGGGTGACCACCATCATCGAGAAGCGGCCGAGGAACACCGACATGCGCGTGCTGGTCGTCAACGAGGATATGGGGTTGTAGAAAAAATATTATGATGTGTTAATCTTTCTTCACCCCTGATAAGTCGAACGATCCTTTTAATGGCCCTCCCCGAAGTCCTTCGCGGAGGGCCGCTTTTTGTCTCTCCCAAAGTCCCCTTGATAAAGGGGATTTAGGGGGATTTTCCCTACTGCCAACGGCGCAAATCCCCCCCGTCCCCCCTTTTTCAAAGGGGGGGGACCTTTATCCCCGGTGTTTCCCGATGAACCTTTGACAAAGGGGGACGCCGTTTTCGGCAAGGTACCGGTATTCCCACGATACCCTCCCGCGAGGTGGCCATGCTCCCCCAGCGCTCCCTGCTGGACATCATCTTTCCTCCCCTTTGCCACGCCTGCAGATCCTTCATTCCCCAGGCCGGCGACCTCCTGATCTGCCCCTCCTGCCTGGAGAAAACGTCCTTCCTGGTGAGTCCTCTCTGCCCAGTCTGCGGTGTCCCGTTTGCAACCGAGAACGGGGTCGACCATTTCTGTGGAGAGTGCCTCGGCCGCCATCCGGGATACCGCACCCGCTCGTCGGTGTTGTTTGACGGCCCGGTCCGCGACCTCATCCACGGGTTGAAGTACGGCAACCGGGTGCACCTCGCCCATCCGCTCGGGATATTGACGGCGACGGCGCTGGCCCCCTTCCGGGAAGAGGCCATGCCTGATCTCGTCATCCCGGTGCCGCTGCACCGCAAACGCCTGAGGCAGCGGGGCTTCAACCAGGCGCAACTTCTTGCCAAGGTGCTGGGAAAACGTTGGCGGGTGCCGGTGGAGACGGGGAACCTGCGGCGGATCCGGTGGACGGAGCCGCAGACGACTCTGGACGCTGAGGCGCGCAAGCGGAACGTGGCTGGAGCGTTCGAGGTGAAGAAGGGGGAAAGGGTGGAGGGAAAGCGGGTTCTGCTGGTGGACGACGTGCTGACCACCGGGAGCACGATGAAGGAATGCGCGGAGGCCTTGCTGGAGGCGGGTGCGGCGGATGTGGTGGCGGTCACGGTGGCGAGGGGCTTGGCCGGCGGCCACCCTCTCCCCTGAAGGGGCGAGGGTATAAAGGACGACTGTCAGCTACGGGAGCCATCATCACCCTTGGGCGAAGAAGGCTTCCATCTTGGCGCAGAGGGAGGCTTCCTCCCCCTTCTCCACGGTGACGCCGTGGAGGGCGGTGAGAAAGACCCGGCCGTAATTCTTGGTGAGGACGCGGGAGTCGAGTATGAGTACGGCGCCGCGGTCTTCCTTGCTCCTGATCAGCCGGCCGAACCCCTGCTTGAACTTGATCACCGCCTGCGGGACCGTATAGCTCATGAAGGGATCGCCCCCCATGGCGGTAATGTGCTCGCTCCTCGCCTCCAGGATCGGTTCGGTGGGTACCCGGAACGGGAGCTTGGTGATCACCACCAACTCCAGCCCCTTCCCCTGCACGTCCACCCCTTCCCAGAACGAGTCGGTGCCGAAGAGAACCGGATTGACGGCGGCGCGAAACTTGGTCAAAAGGAGGTGCCGGTTGGTCTCCCCCTGCCGCATAGGCGTGAGTCCGGCGGCCTTGAGGGGCTCATTGAGCCGGTTGCTGACCTTCACCAGCAGATCGTAAGAAGTGAAGAGGACGAAGGCCCGTCCCTGGGAAATCTTGAGCGCCTTGAGAAGATGCTCGCCAAGGCGCGCCTCGAACTGCGACGACGCGGGCTCGGGCATGTCGGAAGGAACCGCAACGAAGGCCTGTTTCGCATAGTCGAAGGGGGAGGGAAGCAGGAGCTCGCTCACCTTCTCCTTGGGAAGCTGGTCGATGCCGCAACGCTTCTTGAGGAAGTCGAACTTCTCCCCGACCGCCAGGGTGGCGGAGGTGACGATCACAGTCCGGAAATGGTCGAGGATGGCCTTCTTGATGGAATCCGCCACCTCCAGGGGGGACGAGCAGAGCTTGGCGGCCGGCCCCTTCTTGAGCTCGAACCAGCGGCAGAACTCCTCTTCCCTGGTGGTGAAGAACCTGAGCGCCGCCACCGCCGTCTCCATCCTGAGCTTGATCCCCTGCAGGTCGGCCAGCGGCCCGGCGAGCTTTTCGAGCACCTTGTCCTGCAGCCGGTCGCATCCCTTCAAGAACGCCTGCATGGCGGACGCGTACTCTCCCAGCACCTTGCAGATATCCTCGATATGGACACTCACCTCCGCCCAAAGCGGGGTGGTGTAGATATCGGGAGTCACCCGCAGTTTCTGCTCGGTCCCCTTCATCTTGAGCTTCTTCATGAGGGCGTCGGCGATGGCGTCCATCCCCCTGGTCACCGTGTCGAGCACTGCCACCCTTTTGGGGATCAGGCGCCCCTCCAGCACCTCGGCAATCTCCAGGTAGAGGTCGTCCTGCGACTCCGGTACGGCGGAGGAGAGCTGGGTGGAAAGCTGGGGAAGCACGCCGCGGTGCGCCTTCCTCGGATGCTGGAGCTTACCGAGAAGCTTTACCAGGGCAAGCCGCGAGACCTGGCTGGAGAGAAAATTGGTGGCCACGTCCTCCAGGTGGTGCCCCTCGTCGAAGATGAGCCGCGAGAAGGGAGGGAGAATGGCGGTGGCGTCGTAGCCGGTCTCCTGGCGTACCGAGAGATCGGCCATGAGGAGGGCGTGGTTGACCACTAGGACGTCGGCTCCGGCCGCCTCGCGACGGGCTTTGTAGAAGAAGCAGCGGGCGTAGTTGGCGCATTTGACACGGGTGCACTGGTCCGCCTCGCAGCAGACTTCCTCCCAGACCTCGTCCTTGGGGATGAAGGAGAGATCGCTGCGGCAGCCATCCTCGGTCTTCTTGCTCCAGGCGACGATGGCGTCGAGCTCCTCGGCGGCTTCGTCCTTGAAGAGGGAGGCGTCGGCGGCGTTCATCTGGAGCTTGCGGAGGCAGAGGTAGTTCCCCCGCCCCTTGACCAGCACGGCGCGGAACTTCACGCCTGCGTGCTCCTGGAGGAAGGGGATGTCCTTCTGGATCAGCTGTTCCTGGAGGTTGATGGTGTTGGTGGAGACCACCACCCGCTCCTTGTTGCGGACGGCCCAGAGGGCGGCGGGAAGAAGGTAGGCAAGCGATTTGCCGGTGCCGGTGCCGGCCTCGACGACGGCGACCCGACCCTCGTTGAAGGCCTCGGCCAGCATGAGGGCCATCTTGGTCTGTTCGGGACGGTGCTCGTAGCCGGGGAGGGACCCGGCGAGCTCACCGTCCGGGGCATAGAAGCGTTCGATCTCGGGGTAGCTCAGGCGCTCGATGCTCTTGCGGGCGAAGGGGGCGACGACCTGGTTGCAGCGCTCGGCGCGGTTGTCGATGATGTAGAAGCCGATCCCCTGGTTCCCCAGCAGGGAGGCGATTTCGACGTCGGGCTGGGAGGGGGTGAGGTTGCCGGAGGGGTGGTTGTGGATGACGACATCGCCGAAGGTGGCGGCGATCATGATGGCGGGGACGGCGTCGCGGTTGCCACGGGCCAAAGCCTCGACTTCGACTACCACCCGGGCCTCGTCGGTACGACCTAAAAAGAAGACTTCGTTGCCTTCCGCTTCACTGATTGACGCACGAAGCTGTTCGATAGCTCCGGCCGAAAAACATCTTTGCATAGGGGATGAAAATACAGGGTTCGGGGGTGGCGCGCAACAGAAAAGCAGAGATCAAAAACTACCCTCACCCGTCCTTCGGCCACCCTCTCCCGGAGGGAGAGGGAATCATGATCTTCCCTTTATGGGTTTGCCTGTGGTAGAAGAAAGTCGCAAGGGGGAGGGATGGATCATCGCTACAACACATTTTCCGACGAGCTGAAACGGATCTTCGGCTGCAAGGTGCAGAGGCTGTCGGTCGACGCCGGGTTCACCTGCCCGAACCGGGACGGGAGCCTCGGGGCGGCCGGCTGCTCGTTCTGCGGCGGGAAGGGGTCGGGTTCCTACGGCATCCTGCGCGGCTCGGCGGTGGCGGAACAGCTCGAGCACTCCAAGGAGGTCATGGTCCGCAAGTACAAGGCGGCCAAGTTCCTCGCCTATTTCCAGTCCTATTCGAATACCTATGCGCCGGTGGAGCGCCTGAAGGAGGTGTACGACCAGGCGCTGTCGGTGCCAGACGTGGCGGGGCTGATCGTCGGGACCAGGCCGGATTGCCTCCCGCCAGACGTCCTCGATCTCCTCGCCGGCTACGCAAAGCGCTGCTATTTCTGGCTGGAGCTCGGCCTGCAGTCACCCCTGGACCGGACTCTCGACGCCATCAACCGTGGACACGACGTCGCCTCTTTCACCCGCGCCGTGGAGGAATGCAAGAAGCGGGGAATCCGGGTCTGCGCCCACCTGATCCTGGGGCTGCCCGGGGAGAGCCGGGAGGAGATGCTTTCGGGAGCCGAATTCGTCAACGCCGCCGGGGTCGACGGGGTGAAGATCCACCTTTTGCACGTGATGCGGGGCACCCGGCTTGCGGAGGAGTATGAGCGGGGTGGGGTGACGGTGATGGATCGGGATCAGTACGTGGGGCTCGTCTGTGACTTCCTCGAACGGCTCGATCCCAGGATCGTGGTCCAGCGGCTGACCGGGGACGGCAACCGCCAGGACCTGATCGCCCCCTTGTGGTCGCTGCACAAGTTCGAGGTGCTCAACTGCATCGACCATGAACTGGAGCGGAGGGGGAGCCGGCAGGGGGCGAAAATCCACACCATGGAACGCGGATGACGCGGATTGGGCGGATGAACGCGGATCAGGCAAAACCTTCTGAGGGGACTTCAAAAATGTCGTCTAACAGAAAGAGGATGAGCAACCCTTCGTGTCCCCAATGTGCTGGGGGCATGTCCCGTTCGGTCAGAGAAATCAGTCTAACCTACAAAAGCGAGAGCGAGACATTTTCGATGCCTGGGTGGTACTGCGAACACTGTGAAGAAGGGGTCCATTCCGGGCAGGACTTAAAGGTAGCGGATCGGGTAATGAAGAGAATGAAGGGTAGAGTTGATTGTCCCCTTGGCTCTCGTAACGACAGGTAGGGGGCGGCAACTCTCTGCCCACCCTACCTGTTGCACAGGAGAAATGAGTTTGAAGTCTTTGCAGTAACTCTAAAAGCGGATCCGCGTTAATCCGCTAAATCTGCGTCATCCGCGTCATCCGCGTTCTACAGGTTTCCGATTCCTAGAACGGATATCCCAGCCCGACGAAGACCGCCGGCCCCTCGGCGCCTACGCCTACGTCGATCCGCCCCACGATGTTCGGCCAGATCACCGCCCTGAACCCGACACCGGGGTTGAACTCGAAGGCGTTGGCGCTGGCGTCGACCATCGATTTCATCACCCCGCCGAAGTCGATGAAGGGCGCCAGCTCCCAATCCGCCGTGACTCCAAAGATCTCCCACCTGAAGAGCCTGATCCTCTCCTCCAGATTCAACAGCAGATAACTGCTGTCGATAAAGCGGTTTCTCCCGTAGCCGCGCAGGGTGTTCTCGCCCCCCAAAACGCTTCGCTCAAGAAAGGGAACGTGCTCGCCCAAGGTCTGGCTGTAGGCGAGCCTCGCCACGCTGATGTAGCGCCCGTCCTCCAGGGGAAGGTATCCCTTCACCTCGCCGTCGTAATGCCGGTAGTTGGCGCTGCTCCCGAAGATGGTGGCGCTGTTCTCGAAGGCCACCTTGGCCCGCACCCCGTTGGTCGGTATGGTGGGGGAATCGAGGGTGCTGTAGATCAAGGAGACCATCTGTGCGTGCGCGGTGAAGCCGTTCACCCCCGGGACCGCGGGGAACCGTTCCCGAATGAAGGGGACCTTGGTCACCGCGCCCTGGCCGATGCCGACGTCGCGGTAGCGCTCGCCGATCATGAACTGGGTGTGCTCGAGGACGGGATACCCTGCGGTCAAGGTGAAGCCGGTTTCCTGGTCGGCGTAGTTGGTCTCCTTATCCCTGCGGCTCCACGACTGGAACCCGTAGAAGCGGGCGGAACCGTCGGAGAAGGTATAGAGAAAGAGGTTCAGCTCCAGCTCCCGGTTCATGAGGCTCTGGTCGCGGACCTTCAGTTCGTAGTCCTCGTTCACCTTGGTCGACTTGGAGAGGTTGAACTCGAAGCTCCGGTCGGGGGTGGGGTAGTAGGCGCCGTAGAGGGTGGAGGAGATGCCGAAGTTGTCGTTCTGGTTCACCTGGGGGGCGAGCAGCGAACAGACCTCGTCCTTCTCGTTATGCAGGAGAAAGGCGGTCAGGCCGCCGTAGGTGATCCCCTCGTTGGGGCTGGTTGCGATGACCGGCAGCGGGATGGTCACCACCTTTACCTGCTGCTTGTCGAGCGGGGGAACCGGAACCTGCCCCGGTGCGAGAAACGTGGTGCAGCCGGCAAGCAGGAGGGCGAGGATGAAGGATATGTAAAGCCTGAAGATCATACGTCGTTATCGTCCGGAAAATTGAAGCAAGATATCCCGTCGCGGAGGCTTTTTCAACTAAAAAAATAGCGGTGACTGCTGGGCTTGCGGCCGCTCCATTTCCGTGAGCGGATCGTGCCGGTGCCGGCCGGCCGGACCTTCGGCAAGGTCAAAATGTTGACCCGGCAACCGATAAAAATGACGGGGCCGACGCCCCGGCAGGGGGAAGGCCAGCCCCGTCAAACCGTTACGAAACCGACCAGTTACCGGCCCACCCGCCCGCACTCCTCTGTTTTCCGCGCCTTACGCCGCCAACCGTCATCCTTTCGAGAGGATGGCATACCGGTTGCACAGTGTCCTGCCATAGAAATTCCACCACCCACGAGGAAAACGGCAGGCATGGCCACTCCAGCAGCGAACACCTTAGCCGCACCGGCGGCAGGCAGGAACTCGGATATCTACATGGCGGTAGCCCTCATCGGGATACTCTCCCTGATGATCATTCCGCTCCCCGCCTTCCTCCTGGACGTCTTTCTGGCGACCAACATCACCCTCGCGCTGGTCATCCTGCTGGTCTGCCTCTACACCACCCAGGCGCTCGACTTCTCGGTCTTCCCCTCCATCCTGCTGGTCACCACCCTCTTCAGGCTGGCCCTCAACATCGCCTCGACCCGCCTCATCCTTTTGCACGGCAACGAGGGGACCGAGGCGGCGGGGTCGGTCATCAAGGCCTTCGGCCAGTTCGTGGTCGGCGGCAACTACGTGGTAGGCGCGGTCATCTTCCTCATCCTGGTGATCATCAACTTCGTGGTCATCACCAAGGGTGCCGGGCGCGTGGCCGAGGTGGCCGCCCGCTTCACCCTGGACGCCATGCCGGGCAAGCAGATGGCCATCGACGCCGACCTCTCCAACGGACTTTTGACCGACAAGGAGGCCAAGCAGCGGAGGAAGAACATCTCCCGCGAGGCCGACTTCTACGGCTCCATGGACGGCGCCTCCAAGTTCGTCCGCGGGGACGCGGTGGCCGGCATCCTCATCATGCTGGTCAACATCCTGGGCGGCTTCGTGATCGGCGTCTGGCAAAAGGGGATGCCCCTCACCGACGCCCTTTCCAACTACACCCTTTTGACCATCGGGGAGGGGCTGGTGGCCCAGGTCCCGGCGCTCATCATCTCCACCGCCGCCGGCGTCATCGTCACCCGCTCGGCCGACGAGAACAACTTCGGCCACGAGATCGCCGGCCAGCTCATGAACTACCCCCGGGCCTTCCAGGTCGCCTCCGGCGTCCTCTTCCTCTTCGCCCTCATCCCGGGGCTTCCCCACTTCGCCTTCCTGCTCCTCTCCGGTACCTCCTTCCTGGTCTCCCGCATGGCGGTCGAGAAGAAGGTCGAGGAGGTGGAGGAGGCGGCCGCGGCGGCCCAGGTGGTCGACGAGGATCTCGACCAGATCAGCTCGATCCGCCCGCTCGACATGCTGGAGCTCGAGGTCGGCTACGGCCTGGTCCCGATGGTGGACGCCAACCAGCAGGGGGAGCTCCTCGACCGCATCCGCTCCATCCGCAAGCAGGTGGCCGACCGGATGGGGTTCATCGTTCCCCCGATCCACATCCACGACAACCTGCAGCTGAAGCCGTACGAGTACAACATCCTCATCAACGGCGCCAAGGTCGGCGGGGGCGAGCTCTCCGGGCAGTACCTGGCCATGGATTCCGGCGGCGCCACCGGGCTTATCGAGGGGCTCAAGACCACCGAGCCGGTCTTCGGGCTCCCCGCCATCTGGATCAAGGGGAAGGAGCGGGAGAAGGCGCAGGTCTCCGGCTACACGGTGGTCGACAACACCACCATCCTGGCTACCCACATCAGCGAGACCATCAAGAAGCACGCCCACGAGCTGGTCGGCCGCCAGGAGCTCCAGCAGCTTCTCGACTCGATCGCCGCCACCCTTCCCAAGGTGGTGGAGGAGCTCGTCCCGTCGCTCTTGTCGCTGGGCACCGTACTCCGCGTGGTCAAGAACCTCCTCAAGGAAAACGTCTCCATCCGCGACCTCCGCTCCATCCTGGAGACCCTGGCCGATTACGGCGGGGTGACCAAGGACCCGGACATGCTGACCGAGTTCGTCCGCCAGAGCCTGGGGCGCTACATCGTCGAGCAGTACAAGCGCGAGGACGACAACCTCTGCGTGCTGACCATGGACCGCGAGGTCGAGGAGACCATCGCCGACGCGGTCCAGCTCTCCGAGCAGGGGAGCTACCTGGCCATCGACCCGCACGTCGCCCAGAAGATCCTGGCCGCCATCAGGAGAAACGCCGAGCAGTTCGACAGCGTGGGAGCGCTGCCGGTGCTGATGGCCTCTCCCACCATCCGTCGCCATGTCAAGAAACTGACTGAACGCTATCTTCCCAACCTGGCGGTCATCTCGCACAACGAGATCCCGCCCAACATTAAAATCCAATCTCTAGGGGTGGTGATGCTCAATGCTAGTTAAAACCTTTCAAGCGGAACAGATGTCGGAGGCGCTCAGGATGGTTAAGGCCGAGATGGGCCTGGACGCGATGATCCTCTCCTCCAAGAAAGAACGGCGTAAGGGTATCCTCGGCTTCTTCTCCAAGCCCTACTTCGAGGTCACCGCGGCCCTGGAACCGCGCCCGGTGGCCCCGCGCCCCAACCCGTACCAGGAAGAGCAGCCTCGTGAGAGGGAGCTCTCCACCCGCGAGGAGTTCCAGAACTCGATGCTGGGCCCCCTGGCCCGCGAGGTCCGCGAGCTGAAGCTGCGGGTCGAGCAGCTCACCAGGAAGGACGCCGCCACCGCCGCGCCGGTGGCCGAAAAGGGGCAGCGGGCCGAGGCCGGGGCCGAAGCGGAGGCCCCGCGGACCTTCGCCAAGGAGGAGCTCGAAGAGATCAAGAAGCTCCTCTACAGCGCGGTCGGCGCCAAGGATAACGGGCAGCCGAAGGCGCTCAGCTTCCCGATGGCCGACGCCGCCCTCCCGGTGGTCTCCGCATCCGGCGAGACGGCCGCCAAGCCGCTCCACACCGCCTTGGCCCCCGCGGCTGCGTCAGCCGCCGACGAGCGGACCCAGATGGTGCTCGATCTTCTGGCCGCCGAGCTCAGGGCCGAGGAACTGAGCGCGGCGGCGATCGATCTCCTCATCGACCACATCCGTCCCGCCGCCGACGCGGGGGCCACCGCCCACCAGCTGCGCGGCATGCTGGTCCAGACCCTCTCCGGGATGGTCAAGTGCGCGGGGAGCGTCCGGATGAAGAAAAACGGCACCAAGATCATGGCCGTGGTGGGACCGACCGGCGTCGGCAAGACCACCACCATCGCCAAGCTGGCTGCCCTGCACGCCTTGAACCGCGGCCTCTCGGTCGCCCTCATCACCACCGACAACTTCAGGGTCGGCGCCGTCGAGCAGCTGAAGACCTACGCGAAGATCATGGACCTTCCGCTCGAGGTGGTCTCCACCGTCCCCGAGATGCAGGAGGCGCTGGCCGCCCACGCCGACAAGGACCTGATCCTGATCGACACCGCCGGCAGAAGCCCCAAGGACTCAGAGCGGATCGAGGAGCTCAAGGGGTTCGTCGAGTGCCACCCCGGGATCGAGACCTACCTCTGCGTATCGGCCACCACGAGGCCCCGCGAGCTCGACGAGATCGTGGCCATGTTCGGGGCGCTGCCGATCGCGAGGCTCCTCTTCACCAAGCTCGACGAGAGCGAAAGCTACGGCTGCATCGTCGATACCCATTTGAAGCACAAGCTCCCGCTCTCCTATTTCACCACCGGGCAAAAGGTTCCCGAGGATATTGAACTCGCCACGGCGAGACGGCTCGCCACCCTGGTGGTGAAGGAGGTTCAACGATGAGTTCTCTTCACGGCTCGGCAGACCAGGCCGACACCCTTCGGCAACTGGCCGGGCGCACCAAGAACCGCCCGACTGCGGAGCGGCTTAAGCTTCGCGAGGGACTCAGGGTGATCTCGGTCACCAGCGGCAAGGGAGGGGTCGGCAAAAGCTCGGTGGTCGTCAACGTGGCCGAATCGCTGGCCGCGGCCGGGAAAAGGGTGCTGATCGTGGACACCGGGCTCGGCATGACCGACATCTGCATGAGGCTCGGCAGGGAAGCCCACTACAGCCTCGGGCACGTGATCGGCGGTGAGCGGAGCATGGAGGAGACCGTGGTCGAGGCCGCCCCCGGCATCAGCATCCTTCCCGCCGGTCTCGGCATGCACCAGTACAGTGCACTTTCCCCCAGCGAACGGGTATCCCTTTTGCAAGGTATGATCAGGCTGCAGGATCGCTTCGATTACTACCTGATCGACACCGCCCCGGGGCTCGCCGCCAACGTCACCGGCTTCGCCGCCGCCTCGCGGGAGATCATGCTGGTGATCACCCCGGAACCGACCTCGATCACCGACGCCTATGCCCTGATGAAGACCCTCTCCGGACGCGATCCGGGGTTGAAATTCAAGCTGTTAGTCAACATGTGCAGAAACGCCGAGGAGGGGAGCACCCTCTTCAACAAGCTTTCCGCCATCACCGGCCGCTTCCTGGAGATCTCCATGGAGTACGCCGGATGTATCCTGCAGGATGAAATGTTAGTGGAATCTGCCAAGCGCCGGGGCCCCGTCTGCCGCCTCTTCCCCGACTCCCGCGCCTCGCTGGGATTCAAAAGTTTGGCACAGAGGTTATTGTCGGAAACTGGGGTAATGCCCCAGATGCCGGGCGAACCGGCAGCGAGCGTGACGCAGTGGAGGAAACATGAACTGTCTTCTTAAGGCCTATGAGCAAGAGGCGCATCGCGGGGTGCCGCTCAGCAGGGACGAACTGGTGGTATCCCACCTCCCGCTGGTCAAGTTCATCGTGGACCGGATCGCCTCGTCCCTTCCCCCCCACCTGGACCGTGAGGACCTGAGAAGCGCCGCCATCGTGGGGCTGATCTCGGCCGCCGAAAGGTTCGATCCCAGCCGCGGGGTGCAGTTCAAGACCTTCGCCGAGCAGCGGATCCGCGGGACCATCATGGACGAGCTGCGCGCCCAGGACTGGCTCACCAGGAGCCTTAGGGACAAGTTCAAGAAGCTCGAGAAGGAGTTCGCGCTTTTAGAGCAGCGGCTCGGGCGTAACCCCTCCTCGGACGAGGTGGCGCTGGCCATGGGGCTGGAGCTCAAGGACTACTTCCGGCTCCTCGAGGAGATCCATCTCCTCTCCTTCGTCTCCCTGGACGACGCCTGGCACGACGAGGACGGCGCCCCCTTCGGCCTCCTGGACGTCCTGGAGGACAAGGGGACCGAGAGCCCGCAGAACCAGATGATCGCCCGCCAGACGGTGGAAAGGCTCGCCGAGGCCATCGACAACCTCCCCGAGAAGGAGCGGATCGTCATCACCCTGTACTACTACGAGGAGCTGAACCTCAAGGAGATCGGGGCGGTGCTGGATCTGACCGAGTCGAGGATTTCCCAGCTGCACAGCCAGGCCATCGTCCGGCTGCGCGGCAAGATGAAGCGGGTAGGGTAGGGGGAGAGCATGAACAGCGGGATGTATGCGGCCCTGTCGGGGAGCCTGACGGCGCAGCGCCGGCTCGACGTCTTGACCAACAACCTGGCCAACGCCAGCACCGCCGGCTTCAAGGCCGACACCATCGGGTTCGAAAGCGTACTGGCCGGTGTCAATAATCCGACACAGCAGCCAATTTTTGCCAACGAACGGTACTCGACCGACTTCTCCCAGGGGCCGCTGCAAAAAAGCGACAACACCTTCGACCTGGCCCTGGAAGGGGAGGGGTTCTTCGTGGTGAACACCCCCGATGGGCCGGCCTACACCCGCCAGGGGAACTTCCAGCGCGGTCCGGGTGGCAAACTGGTGACCGGGGACGGCTACGAGGTGCAGGGGGCCAACGGCCCCATCACCATCGCCAGCGGGAGCCGGGTGGTCATCGACGAGAACGGGCAGGTGAACGTGGACGGCGCCGCGGTGGGGACCATCAGCCGGGTGGACTTCCCGAAGCCGTACAGCCTCAACAAGCAGGGGAACGGCCTGTGGGTGCCGGCCGACCCGGCTGCGGCCCCGGCCGCGGCCCAGACCCCGGTCAAGCAGGGGTACCTGGAAGGGTCCAACGTGAAGGTCGTGGTGGAGATGGCCCGCATGATCGAGACCAGCCGTTTCTTCGAATCGTGCGCGCGCGCCGTCCGAAGCTACGACGACATGGCCGCCAAGGCCGCCAACGACCTGGGCAAGGTATAAACCTTAGAAGCGGTTCTAGGTTCTACGTTCTAGGTTCTACGTTGAAAGCACTTAGGAATTGAATGGCCAGTTTGCCGGTTTGAACCGAGTGACTGGAGTCCGCAGGTCTCACAACCTAGAACCTAGAACATAGAACTGCAGTTAGTGCAGTCACAACGTAGAACTGCCGTTAGTGCAGTTAAGGAGATTTCCCATGATCAGGGCCCTTTGGACCGCCGCCTCCGGTATGCAGGCGCAGACGATGAACATAGACGTGATCTCCAACAACCTGGCCAACAGCAACACGACCGGGTTCAAGAAGAGCCGCGCCGACTTCGAGGACTTGATGTACCAGACGGTGAAGACCACCGGCGCCCCGGCCACCAACTCGACCACCATCCCGACCGGCATCCAGATCGGCCTCGGGGTGAAGCCCGCGGCGGTCACCAAGATCTTCTCCACCGGCAACATCGTCCAGTCCGGCAACCAGCTCGACCTGGCCATCCAGGGAGACGGCTTCTTCCAGGTCCAGCAGACCGACGGCACCACCGCCTATACCCGCGCCGGCACCCTGAAAAAGGACGGCCAGGGGCGCCTCGTCACCTCGGAGGGGCAGCCGATCCTCCCGGAGATCCTGATCCCCAGCAACGCCCTGAGCGTCACCATCGGCAACGACGGCACCGTCTCGGTCCAGCAGCCCGGCCAGAACACCTCCACCACGGTGGGGACCATCCAGCTCGCCTCCTTCCCCAACCCCTCGGGACTGAACGCCATCGGCAAGAACCTCTTCCTCCCCACCGACTCCTCCGGTAACGCCACCACCGGCACCGCCGGGCAGAACGGGCTCGGTACCCTGGAGCAGGGGTACGTGGAGCAGAGTAACGTGAGCGTGGTGGACGAGATGGTCAACATGATCGTCGGGCAGCGCGCCTACGAGATCAACTCCAAGGCGGTGCAGGCCTCCGACGAGATGCTGCAGCAGGCCGCCCAGCTGAAGAGGTAGCATCATGAAAGCATTGGTGCTGGCCGCCATCCTCTTCCTGATCCCCGCCGCCTCGCTGGCGCTCCCCGCCCCGGTGAGCGTCCCCCAGCCGGTGGCGACCGTCACCGTCCCCGAGCGCGAGGTGAAAAAGGTGGTCGCGGAGTTCCTGGTGCAGCGGGCCGCCCCGCTCGAGGCCAAGATCTCCGTCAAGAGGATCGGCTACAGCGGCGACCTGAAGCTCCCCGCCGGCGTGGTCAGCTACGAGGTGATCGCCCCCGAACGCTGGGAAGGGTACGGCAACGGCTCGCTGGCCCTCATCGTCCGGGTGGACGGCGAGGTGAAGAAGAACCTGACCGTGCTGGTCGAGGTCGAGGCGCTCACCGACATGGTGGTGGCGACCCGTACCCTGGAGAGGGGGGAGGTGCTCGCCGCGAGCGACCTTTCCGTCGCCAGCCGCGACATGGCCCACGTGCAGGGAAGGTTCCTGAAAAGTATCGACGAGGCGGTCGGTCTCCGGGTGAAGAGCTCCATGCGGGCCAACTCCCCGGTACGCGGCGACTACCTCGAACGGGTCCCGGTGGTGAAGAGCGGGCAGCTCGTGACCATCGTGGCGGAAAACGAGGTGGTCAGGATCACCGCGCTCGGCCGGGCCAAGAACGCCGGGGCGGTGGGGGACCAGATCATGGTCGTGAACACCTCCTCGAACAAGGACGTGCCGGCGCGCGTGGTCGATGCCAACACGGTCAAGGTGGATTTCTGATGATTCGGAAAGGAGTACAACGGTACATCGCGGGAATGGCGGCGGCGGGGGCGGTGCTCCTGATGACCGCCTGCTCGCACCAGGTGGCCGAGGTCCATACCCGCAGTTTCGACGAGCAGATGCCCAAGGTCCAGCCCAACTACGCCTCCGGCTCCATCTGGCAGGCGTCCTCCACGGGGCTCGCCGAAGACGTGAAGGCGCGCCAGCGGGGGGACATCATCACCATCGTCATCTCGGAGTCGGCGAGCGCCAGCAAGAACGCGACCACCGACACCAAGCGGGGCTCCAGCATCTCGGCCGGCATCCCGAACCTCCTCGGGCTGGAGAAGACCCCGGTCAGGACCTGGGCCGACCTCGCGAACCTGTTGAGCGCGAGCTTCGATTCCAAGTACTCGGGGAGCGGCTCCACCACCCGCGCGGACACCCTGAACGCCACCATGAGCGCCAAGGTGGTGGACGTGGCCCCCAACGGGAACCTTGCCATCGAGGGGAGACGCAACGTCAAGGTCAACAACGAGGACCAGATCATCGTGCTGACCGGGACGGTGCGGGGGCGCGACATCACCGCCGACAACACGATAAGTTCCGCCCTGATCGCCGACGCCCGGATCAACTACACGGGGAACGGCGTGGTGAGCGACCGGCAGCGTCCGGGGTGGCTCCTGAACATCTTCGACAAGATCTGGCCCTTCTAACCGCCCAAGCCTCCCCCGACCGGGGAGGCTCCGGCCGTTTCCGGGCGAGAGTTTCGCCCCGAGGTACCGACGTGAAAGCACTCGCAGTCAAAATCCTGGCCGTCGCCTTTCTCCTGCTCCTCATGCCGCAGCTCTCCTTTGCCGCGCGCATCAAGGACATCGCCGCCTTCGACGGGGTGAGGGACAACCAGCTGATCGGCTACGGCCTGGTGGTCGGCCTGAACGGCTCGGGCGACTCGGACCAGACCAAGTTCCCGGTGCAGTCCCTGGTGGGGGCCCTGGAGCGGCTGGGGATCACCGTCAACCGCGGGGACATCACCGTCAAGAACGTGGCCGCCGTCATGGTGACCGCCGATCTCCCCCCCTTCGCCAAGCAGGGTAACCACCTCGACGTGCTGGTCTCCTCGGTGGGGGACGCGAAGAGCCTCGCGGGGGGGACGCTCCTTATGGCCCCCCTGAAAGGGGGCGACGGGCAGATCTACGCGGTCGCCCAGGGGGCGGTCTTGACCAACTCCTTCTCCTACGGCGGCCAGGCCTCCAGCGCCATGAAGAACCACCCGACCGCCGGCACGGTCCCCGGCGGGGCCCTGATCGAGCGGGAGATCCCCAACGTCTTGGCCGGCAAGAGTGTCCTGAAGCTGAACCTCCACCAGGCCGATTTCACCACCGCGAGTAGGGTGGCCGCCGCCATCAACGAGCGCTTCCGGTCCGAGATCGCCACCCTGACCGATCCCGGCAGCGTCAACATCCTGGTCCCCGATGCCTACCGCGGCTCGATGATCTCCTTCCTGGCCCAGCTCGAGCGGCTGGAGGTCAACCCCGACGTGGTCGCCCGGGTGGTGATGAACGAGCGGACCGGCACCATCGTGATGGGAGAGAACGTCCGCATCTCGACGGTGGCGGTCTCCCATGGGAACCTGACCGTGGTGGTCAAGGAGACCCCCCTGGTGTCGCAGCCCGCCCCCTTCGCCAAGGTCGGCACCACCACCACCGTCCCGAGGACCGAGCTCAAGGTGGCCGAGGAGAAGGTCAACGTCTCGCTCCTGAAGGAAGGGGCCAACCTGGGGGACGTGGTCCGCGCCCTCAACACGCTGGGGGTTACCCCGCGCGACCTCTTGGGAATCATGCAGGCCATCAAGGCCGCCGGCGCCTTGAACGCCGAGCTGAGCGTCATGTAGGCGGGGGAGAGGATGGAGATCAACACGCAGCTACCGATCGTCCCGCTGACCGCCGGCACCCCGAAAGTCCCGGCGGATCCCGCCGCGGCCAAGGACCAGGCCGCCATCAGGAAGGCCGCCCGCGGCTTCGAGGCGATGTTCCTGGGGATGATGATGAAGTCGATGCGCGCGACGGTGGGCGAGGACAAGCTGACCGGCGGGGGGCGCGGCGAGGAGAACTTCCGCTCCCTGCTCGACCAGCAGTACGCCGACGCCGCCGCCCAGAGCGGGGGGGTGGGGCTCGCCTCCATGCTGGAGCGGGAACTGACCCGCCAGCAGCACCCGGTCCCCCCGGGAGGAAGTCATGGTGATAAATAGCGCAGCCTACAAGGTGCAGCTCACCCGGACCGATGCGACCTCCGCCGACGGGGCATCCTCCCCGTCCACCCCGGCCGCGGCACCGCAGCCGCAGCAAAAAAGCCAGGACCGGGTCAGCATCTCCTCGAAGGAGCTCGGGATCGACCGGCTCAAGCGGGAGCTGGACGCCCTCCCCGAGATGAGGATGGACCGGGTGGCGCTGGCCCGGCAGAACATGCAGGGGGGAGGCTACCGGGTCGATCCCGCCCTCCTCGCCCAGAAGATGATCGAACAGCACTCAAGTCTGTAAGGGAGAAGCCGAATGAGAGTTAGCATAGCCGAACTGGTTGCGGCCCTTGGCGAAAAGGGGTCTCTGATGAGGGAACTGAAGAGGCTTTTGCAGGTGGAGCAGTCCTGCCTGGTGGCGCTGGACCTGGCCAGGCTGGAGGAGAACCAGCAGCAGATCCAGGGAGCCATGGAGAAGCTGTCGGGGCTTTCCGAGCGCTGCCGCGGGATGATCGTGGCGCTCTCCGCCGAGCTCGGGGTTTCCGGTGAGGCGACCCTTACCCCTATCATCTCCCGGCTTCCCGAGAAGGAGCAGGCTTCCCTCAGGGAGGCCCAGCGGAGGGTGGCGGCCGAATCCCGGGAACTGGGCGGGGCGCTGGCTTTGAACCGCGGGCTCCTGGAGGATTCCCTCACCTTCGTCAACCAGTCGGTCGGCTTCTTCAACCGGCTCTTCAATCCGGGCGACACCTACGGGATGGGGGGCTCGCTGGTCTCCAGGCGCGGCAGTAGCCGGTTCGTCTGCAAGGAGGTCTAAATGAGCATCAGCAGCTTATTCGACATCGCCGCCTCCGGCGTGGCCGCCCAGCGCTTCGCCATGGAGGTGACCGGCGAGAACATCGCCAACGTCAACACCACCGGTTACGCCCGGCAGCAGGTGATGCTGCAGACCGGGCCGATCACCACCGGGAGTAACGGCTTCCCGATGGCCTCCGGGGTGGAGGTCCAGGGTGTTCGCCGCGCCTACGACGGTATGCTTCAGCAGCAGATCGTGAACGGCAACTCGACCTACCAGCAAAACTTGACCCGCCAGAGCGCCCTCGAGCAGATCCAGCCCTCCTTGAACGAGCTTTCCACCGACGGGCTCGGGAGCGCGGTAGCCAAGTTCTTCTCGGCCTGGCATGACCTCTCCACCAACCCGGGGGGGACCGCCGAGCGGCAGGCGCTGATGACCGCCACCAACGTGATGACCGACGACTTCCACCAGGTGAGCTCCACGCTCTCGGGAGTGGCGCAAAATGCCGACACGAGCCTCGTCGGGATGACCGCCAACCTTACCGGCAACGCCAAGGACCTCGCCCTGGTCAACCAGCAGATCATCGCCACCACCGCGGTGGGAGGCAACGCCAACGAGCTGTTGAACCAGCGCGACCAGCTGATCCAGCAGATGTCGCAGACGGCGGGGATCACCTCCACCATCAACTCGGACGGCACCGCCACCGTCACGCTGGCGGGGGGGGATACGCTGGTCAACAGCACCAAGTACGCCACCGTCTACACCAACACCAACGCCTCCGGGAAGAACGACATCCTGATCACCGGGATAGGGAACCCTTCCCCGGCCAACGCTCCGGCCTCCGACACCAACATCTCGGCCACCGTCGGCGGACCCAGCAACAGCCAGGGGACCATCGGGGGCGCGTTGCAGGTGCGCGACTCCATCGTGCCGGGGTACCTCTCGAGCCTCAACGAGATGGCCTCCCAGCTGGTCTCGACGGTCAACACCCAGCACAAGACGGGGTACGCCCTGGACGGGACCTCCGGCAACAACTTCTTCGACCCCGCCGGGACCACCGCGGCCAACATCGCGATCGATCCGACGCTGACCGTCCAGAAGATCGCCGCCGGGCTCCCGACCGCCACCGACCCGATCCCGACCAGCGCGAACAACAACGGCAACGCCCTCGCCATCGCCAACCTGCAGAAGAGCCAGGTCGCCTTCACCACCGGCAACGCCACCTTCAGCAGCTACTACAACGCCCTGGTGGCCAAGGTGGGGGTCGATACCCAGAGCGCCCAGAACACCACCACCCAGGGGCAGTCGTTCCTGAACCAGTTGAACAACCTCTGGCAGTCCAACGCCGGGGTGTCGCTGGACGAGGAGCTGACCAACCTGACCCGCTACCAGCAGGCCTTCCAAGGCTCCGCCAAGGTGATCAACGTGGCGACCTCCATGCTCGACACCGTGCTCGACATGGTGCGCTAGGCCCAAAGGAGACTGACATGCGTATCACCTCCAACATGACCGCCGAGAACGCCCTCTACAACATCCAGCAGCAGCGCCAGACGCTGGACGCCCTGCAGGAGGAGGCCTCCTCCGGGAACCTGGTGAACCGCCCCAGCGACAACCCGCTCTCCACCCGGCAGATCCTCGACATCCAGAACCAGATCGCCAGCGGGGACCAGTACAACTCCAACATCCAGAAGGCCCAGCTCCTTTTGAACGTCTCCAGCACGGCGCTCAACTCCATGGGTGACATCATGACCCAGGTGAAGCAGATCGCCGGCAAGTTCGCCTCGGGCTCCACCGACTCCACCGCCATCGCGGGCGCGGTCAGTAACCTCACCCAGTTGAAGGGGCAGCTGATCGACCTCGGGAACACCCAGTACGGCGACCAGTACGTCTTCGGCGGTTTCAAGAACGGCCAGCCGTTCGACGCCGCCGGGAACTTCACCGGGACCAGCGATTCGCTCAACATCCCGATCTCGTCGAGCAGCCAGGTCTCCACCTCGGTCTCCGGCGGCAACCTCCTGCGCGGGGGGACCCCTCCGGCGGCGGTCGGTTCGGGTGCCACCGCCGGGACCCAGCCGGTGGACATCCTCGGGGGGATCGACGCCCTGATCACCGCCATCTCAACCAACAACACCTCCGCCATCAACGACGGGATCAAGAACATGAAGGCGGGGAGCGACCAGCTCAACGCGAGCATCTCGGACGTGGCCGGCCGGCTCACCAGGCTCACCAACATGCAGAGCATGATCACCAACAACCAGAACACCCTGAAGGACGCCTACGGCAACCTCCAGAACGTGGACCTGGCCAAGGTGGGGGTGCAGCTGAGCCAGCAGACCACCGCCTTCAACGCGGCGCTCTCCACCACCGCCAAACTGACCCAGCTCTCCCTTCTCGACTACATGCAGTAGAAGGGGCGCGGGCGCACGCAGGAAGAGCCGGACGGACAGGGAATGTTCCGTCCGGCCTTTTTTTTGCAGCGCCCCGGATAGCGCTAAAGGTTTTCCGGCAGCGGCCGAAAATGTAAGTAGCGGTCACGGCCGCTCCACCGATAAACTCCCTCGAAAGGTGACGGTATGATCAAGGTAACCACCCGGGACGGCAGCGAGATGTACCTCAACTGCGATCTCATCGAGTTCATCACCGAGACCCCCGACACCCACATCACCCTTTCCAACGGCAACCGTTACCTGGTGCTGGAGCCGGCCCGGGTGATCATCGGGCGGATGGTGAGCTTCAAGGCCAAGCTCTTGAGGCAGGGGATGGCAGGTGGGAGGCGTTACCTCCGCAGGAGCAGTGCCGACAATTTTCATCCCCAGTGCGGGATCTAACCAGTAACCCCAGGCCGTTATGGATATCGCAAGTATCATAGGAATTCTGATGGGGTTTGGCGCCGTTTTCGGCGGCGCTGCCCTCGAGGGGCTGCACATGGGGGCCCTCATTCAGCCCACCGCGGCGATCATCGTGCTCGGTGGTACCTGTGCGGCTACCTGCGTCAGTTTCCCGATGGCTACCCTGATGACGGCGGTCAAGGACCTGAAGAAGGTCTTTCTCCCCCCCAAGGACGATCCCGAGGCGGTCATCAAGAACATCATCAACTATGCGGCCAAGGCGCGCAGAAACGGCCTCATTTCCCTTGAGCAGGAGGCCCAGACGGTGAAGGACTCCTTCACCAAGAAGGGGATCTCGCTGGTGGTGGACGGCATCGACCCCCAGAAGCTCAGGGAGACCATGGAGATCGAGCTCTCCTCCTTCGAGGCCCACGGCAAGGGGAGCGCCGAGGTCTTCGAATCGGCCGGCGGCTTCGCCCCCACCATCGGCATCATCGGCGCCGTGCTCGGCCTGATCCACGTCATGAGCAACCTCTCCGACGCCTCCAAGCTCGGGGGGGGCATCGCGGTCGCCTTCGTGGCCACCATCTACGGTCTGATGACCGCCAACATCATCTGCATCCCCTTCGGCACCAAGCTGAAGCACCGCCTGAAAGAGGAGCTGCTCCAGAAGGAGATGGTGATCGAGGGGCTGATCGCCATCCAAAACGGCGAGAACCCCCACTTCATCGAGCAGAAACTCAGGGCCTACATGCACGAGGGCGGCGAGAAGAAGGGGAAATAGATGGCCAGAAAGAAAGAGCACGAAAAGGAGCCCAACCACGAGCGGTGGCTGGTCTCCTACGCGGACTTCATCACGCTGCTCTTCGCCGTCTTCGTGACCCTCTACGCCATGAGCCAGAGCGACAAGAAGAAGGTGGAGGAGGTGATGCAGTCGTTGCGGGAATCCTTCGGGTACAGCACGAGCTCCCCCGCCTCCAAGCCGGCGGTCATCGAGTCCGGCACCATCAGTGTCATCCCCTCCATGCACAAGATCTCCCAGCTTCCGCGCCACGGGAAGAGCCGCGGCGGCGAGCAGGATTTCAAGAACACCAAGGCCTCCATCGAGGCGTACCTGATGAAGGCGGGGGCGATGGGGAAGGTGACCGTCTCCATCACCCAGCGCGGCCTGGTGGTGAGCCTCAAGGAGGCCGGCTTCTTCGATTCGGGGAGCGCGACCCTGAGGCCCTCCTCGTACACGCTCCTAAACGACGTGATCAGCTCGCTCTCCAGCTATTCCAACTCCATCCGGGTCGAGGGGCACACCGACAACCAGCCGATCAGCTCCCGCGCCTTCCCGTCCAACTGGGAGCTCTCCACCTCCCGGGCCACCTCGGTGCTGCAGTACCTCATCCGCAACGGCGACTTCGACCCCGCCAGCATCTCGGCGGCCGGCTACGGCGAGTACCGCCCGGTGGCCGACAACGACACCGACGAGGGGCGCCAGAAGAACCGCCGGGTGGACATCGTCCTCCTCTCCGACCAAGGCCAGCGCAACGAGCCGTAGTCCGACTGGTCCGACAGCGCCGCGCCGTCATCCTGACCCCTTGCTGTCAAACAATTGACCCGCCCCCGCCCTTTTGGTCAAACCCCCTCCAAAAACGCCACCTTAGCTCCCCCCTCTGCGCTGGTACGGTAGTTGCTCACCTTTGGTGTCAACTCCCAACTCCAATGAAAAGGAACCACCATGAAGGTATCGATGCCCAGCGGCTCCACGCACGGCTGGGGGATCGCCGGCCGCTATCTCGAGGCCGAGATCGCCAAACTTCCCCCCGTGGAAGGGGTCACCCTCCACTGCATGACCCGCAGCCTCGCCCCCCACCGCCCGGAAGAATGGAACGCCATCAACATCGGCTACTGCTTCTTCGAAGACAACATCGAGATCCTCAACTTCACCCGCGAGGCGGCCCGCCGCTGGGACTTCATCGTGGCCGGCTCCAAGTGGTGCGAGTACCACCTGCGGATCGGCGGGGTCAAGGAGACCTGCACCATCCTCCAGGGGATCGATCCCGCCAACTTCTTCCCGCTTCCGCTCCCCCCCGACGACCGCTTCGTGGTCTTCTCGGGAGGGAAGTTCGAGCTCCGCAAGGGGCAGGACATCGTCATCGCCGCCATGAAGGTCTTCATGGAGCGCCACCGCGACGCCTGGCTCTCCTGCAGCTGGACCAACCAGTGGCCCTTCTCGCTCGCCACCATGGGCTCCTCCCCCTTCATCACCTACCGCCACGACGAGGAGGACTTCCTGACCCTCCCCGAGCGGACCATCCTCTTGAACGGACTCGATCCCACCCGCATCTACGCCCACCCCCTGGTGGACAACGCGGCCATGCGCGCCATCTTCGCCCAGACCCACGTGGGGCTCTTCCCCAACCGCTGCGAGGGGGGGAACAACATGGTGATGTGCGAGTACATGGCCTGCGGCCGGAGCGTGATCGCCTCCACCACGAGCGGCCATGCCGACGTCATCAACCCCGACATCGCCTACCCCTTGACCCGCTACCGCCCGATGGTGGTCGGCAGCGGCCCGGTCACCGCCGTCTGGGAGGAGCCGTCTCTCGAGGAGGTGATCGAACGGCTCGAGGAGGTCTACCGGCGCCGCGATGAGCTGGCCGCCATGGGGGCCCGGGCCGCCGAGGCGATGACTTCCTTGAGCTGGGCCTCCGCCGCCCGCCAGTTCCATTTCCTCGCCACCAAGCTGGCCGCCCGCGCCGAGTTCGCAGGTAAGCGCGGTGCCTAACCTTCCCGGGACAGCCGGCAACCCCGGCGACCTGTTTGCCCGCGCCCTCGCCCTCCACCGCGAGGGGAGGTGCGCCGAGGCGGCCGAGATCTACCGGCTGTTGGCCGGGCAGCCCGGGCCGCTTGCCGCCAACGCCCGCATCAACCTGGGAGCCATCCTGGCCGGCGAAGGGAGGCACGAGGAGGCGCTCCTCCACTACCGCGAGGTCCTCGCCGAGCGGGGTGAGGAGCCGCTCGCCCTCAACAACATGGGAAACTCCCTCTTCAGGCTCGGGCGCTTCCCGGAGGCCGCCGCCTGTTTCACCCGCGCGCTCGCCCAGGCTCCCGACTGCCAGCAGGCGCGACTCGGGCTGGGGGCCTCCCTGCAGCGCGACGGCGACGCCGAACGGGCCATCGCCTGCTTCCGCGAGGCACTCCTCCGCGACCCCGGGAGCGCCGAAGCCCATTGGAACCTGGCGCTCGCCCTGCTCATCAGCGGCCGCTTCGAGGAGGGGTGGCGCGAGTACCGGTGGCGCTGGGAAAAGGAATCCTTCACCTCCCCCCGGCGCCTATTCAGGGAACCGGCCTGGGACGGCTCGCCGCTTGGCGGCCGCCGCATCCTGGTCCACGCCGAACAGGGGTTCGGGGACACCATCCAGTTCGCCAGGTACCTCCCGCTGGTCGCGTCCCTGGGGGGGACGGTGATCGCCGAGGTCCAGGCGGAGTCGCTACGCCCCCTGCTCGAAACCATGCCGGGGGTGGCCGAGGTCCGCGTGATGGGTGAGCCACTTCCCCCCTTCGACCTGCAGGTCCCGCTCCTCTCCCTTCCGCAGCTCTTCGGCACCACCCTCGACACGGTCCCGGCCCGGGTGCCGTACCTCGCCGCCGATCCAGCCAAGGTGGCCCAGTGGCGGGGGCGCCTGGAGATCCACGACGGCCTCAGGGTGGGGCTCGTCTGGGCGGGGAAGCCGCAGCCCGATCCCTTCCGCTCCTGCTCGCCGGATGAGCTCGCCCCCCTGGGAGAGATCCCCGGGGTGAACCTCTACTCGCTGCAGGTGGGGGGAGCTCCCTTGACCGCCGGGCCGGAGCTCACCGACCTGACCCCGCTCATCGCCGACTTCGGGGATACCGCCGCCCTCATCGCCCACCTCGACCTGGTCATCTCGGTGGACACCGCGGTGGCCCACCTGGCCGGGGCCCTGGGAAAACCGGTCTGGCTGATGCTTCCCAAGGGGGGGGACTACCGCTGGCTGCTGGACCGCGAGGATTCCCCCTGGTACCCCACCATGACGATCTTCCGCCAGAAGCGGCAGGGGGACTGGGCGCCGGTGGTGGAGCGGCTGGCCGGGAGGCTCGACGAAGAGGGGGGGCGGCTTTTGGAGAGCGCGGTGGCCGCGGCTCCCTTCGACGGTTGGCGGCACTACCGCTGCGGCGTCTACCTGGCCGCCCGGGCGCGTCATCCCGAGGCCACCCTCCGCTTCACCAAGGCCTCCCAATTCCTTCCGGGGAGGTGGGAGCCCCACTACGCCCTCTCCGCCTCCCTGCAGCTCATGGGGCGGGTGGCCGAGGCGGCCGGGAGCCTGGAGGAGGCGATCGCTAGCGGGGGGGACCTCCCGGTCGTCCACGAGGCGCTCGGGATCATGCGACAGATGCTGGGAGATCTGGAAGGGGCGGCGGCCTCCTACCGGCGCGCCGTGGAGCTCGACCCCTCCCTGATCAAGGCCCGCTACAACCTGGCCACCGCCCTCAAGGAGAGCGGGCGCTTCCACGAGGCGAGGGGCGGTTTCGCCGAGGTGGTGAGGCTCGCCCCCGGCCACGCGGACGCGCACTGGAACCTGGCGGTCACCGCCCTTTTGACCGGCGACTTGGAGACCGGTTTCCGGGAGAGCGAGTGGCGCTTCCGCAAGAGCGAGCGCCCCCCCGTCCGCCGCTGGCAGTCGCACCCCCGCTGGGACGGCTCCCCGCTCGAGGGACGCACCATCCTCCTTTGGGGGGAGCAGGGGATGGGAGACACCCTCCAGTTCGTCCGTTACGCCCCCCTGGTCGCCCGCCTGGGTGCAAGGGTGGTGGTGGAGGTCCAGTCCGCCTCCCTGGTCTCCCTCATCTCCCGGGTGGCAGGGGTCGACACCGTCGTGGTGGCGGGTGAGGAGCCCCCCGGCTTCGACCGGCAGGCCTCCCTGCTGGACCTTCCCGTCCTCTTCGGCACCCGGCTCTCCACGGTCCCCGCCGAGGTCCCCTATCTTTCGGTCGATCCCGGCACCCTTGAGCGGGCCGCCGCGGCGATCCCGTGCGACGGGAGCCTGCGGGTCGGGGTCGCCTGGTGCGGCAACCCGCAGCACGCCAACGACGCTAACCGCTCCCTGCCGCTGGAAAAGCTCGCCGCGCTAACGGGGCTTTCCGGGGTGACCTTCTATTCGCTGCAGGTGAGCGAGGAGGCGACCCGGCGGGAACAGGAGTCGCCGCTAGCGCTGGTGGGCCTTTCCGCCGCCATCGCCGACTTCTCGGATACCGCGGCGCTCGCCTCCCGGCTCGACCTGGTGATCACCGTCGACACCTCGGTGGCCCATCTCTGCGGGGGGCTCGGGCTTCCGGTCTGGGTGCTCATCCCCTTCATCCCGGACTGGCGGTGGATGGCGGAGCGCGAGGATTCCCCCTGGTATCCGACCATGCGGCTCTTCCGCCAGCAGCGTCCCGGCGACTGGGACGGCGTGCTGGCGCGGGTGAGGCAGGCGCTGGCCGGGCTGGTGACGCCCCCCTCTCCCCCTTATTCCGTCGACCACCGGGAGCGGGGGCTCGTCCTCAGCCAGCAGGGGCGTTTCGCCGAGGCGGTCCCCGAGCTGCGGCTCGCGCTCGCGGCCCATCCCGACGACGCCGAGCTCCTCAACAACCTCGGCTGCGCGCTGGCCGGTGGAGGGGCCCACGACGAGGCGATCGACTGCTACGCGAGGGCGGTGACCCTGGCCCCCTCCTTCATGGCGGCCCACTACAACCGGGGGAACAGCCTCAGGTCGCTGGGACGGGGAGCCGAGGCGGAGGAGAGTTACCGGCGTGCCCTGGCCCTGGAGCCGGGGCTTGCGCAGGGATGGCACAACCTGGCCCTCGCCCTGCAGGACCAGGGGAAGTGGGACGAGGCGAAGGAGGCCTACCAGGCCGCGCTGTCGACCAGGCCGGAGTACCTGGAGGCGCGGCACAACCTCGGCGAGCTGTACCATGGCCGGGGAGAGCTCGACGCCGCCGAGGCCTGTTTCCGCCAGGTCCTCTCGCTGGACCCCCGCTACCTCCCCTCCTGGAACGCGCTGGGGATCGCCCTCCAGGTCCGCTACCGGCTGGAGGAGGCGGTGGAGTGCTACCAGACCGCGCTGGCCCTCGATCCCGACTACCTGCACGCCCTCAACAACCTCGGTTCCGCCTGGAAGGCGCTGGACCAGCCGGAGCGCTCGGTGGAGTGTTACCGGAGGGTTTTGGAGATCGACCCCGGCTATGCGGACGCCCACTGGAACCTCGCCCTCGTGCAGCTTTTGTTGGGGGAGTACCGGGAGGGGTGGCGGGGGTACGAGTGGCGCTTCGAGAAGGTCGATCCGATCCCGCGGCGCGAGTATCCCCGGCCCCGTTGGGATGGGAGCCCGCTGGACGGCAAGGTGATCCTCCTCCACTGCGAGCAGGGGTTCGGCGACACCGTCCAGTTCATCCGCTATGCGGCCTTGGTGGCCCGCCGCGGAGGGGAGGTGGTGGTGGAATGCCAGTCCGCCGCCATCAAGGCGGTGGTGGCCACCGTTCCCGGGGTCTCGCGGGTGGTGGCGCGCGGGGAGGAGCTTCCCCCCTTCGACGTCCATGCGCCGGTGATGAGCCTGCCGTATCTCTGCGGGACCACGCTCTCCACCGTGCCCGCCTCTGTCCCCTACGTGGCCGCCGACCCGCAGCTGGTTGAGAGGTGGCGGGAGCGCCTGTCGGCAGACGGCTTGCGGGTCGGGCTGGTGTGGGCGGGGCGGAAGAGCTACAAGGATGACGGCAAGCGGTCGCTGGCGCTGGAGCGCTTCGCCCCCCTGGCCGGGGTCACCGGGGCCCGTTTCTACTCGCTGCAGGTGGGGGAAGGGGCGGAGCAGGCCGCCTCGCCCCCGGCGGGGCTCGAGGTGGTGGACCTCGGCTGCTCCATCCGGGACTTCGCGGACACCGCCGCCATCATGGCCGGCCTCGACCTGGTGATCGCGGTGGACACCGCGGTGGCCCATCTCGCCGGGGCGCTGGCGAAACCGGTCTGGGTGCTCTTGCCGACCGGCAACGACTGGCGCTGGCTCATGGAGCGGGAGGACTCGCCCTGGTACCCGACCGCACGGCTCTTCAGGCAGCGGCGCCGGGGAGACTGGGACGAGGTGCTGGCACGGGTGGCCGCCGAGCTCCGGCGCCTGACAGCCGGTCCGACAGCGAGGTCGCCATGGACCTCTTAGCCGAACTGCAACGCGCCCTGGACGCCAACGACCCCGCCCGCGCCGCCGAGCTCTGCTCGCAGCTCTTGGCCGCCCACCCCGACCGTGTCGACCTTTTGACGCTGGCCGGCACTCTGGCCCGCCAGCTCGGCCGGCCGGAGGCCGCCTTAGGCTTCCTGTCGCGGGCGGCCGAGCTGCAGCCGTCGGTCCCCGAGCTCCACAACAACCTCGGCGTCATCCTCGAGGACCTCGGCCGCCACGCCGAGGCGGCGGCGAGCTTTCGCCGGGCGCTCACCCTTCGCCCCGACTACGGCGACGCCCACGCCAACCTCGGCAACTCCTTGCGAAGCCTCGGCGAGCCCGACGAGGCGATGGCGAGCTTCCGCCGGGCCCTGGCCATCGACCCCGCCTGCACCGACGCCCACTACAACCTCGGCAACCTCCTCCGCTTCCTCGGGAGATGGGAGGAGGCGGTGGAAAGCTACCGCACCCTGCTCTCCCTCCTTCCGGGCCACCTCTCCGGCTGGATCAACCTGGGGGGCTCCCTGCTCAAGCTCAACCGCTTCCGGGAGGCGATCGAGGCCGAACGGCGCGCCCTGGCGCTGGATCCCTCCAGCGTGGACGCCCATTGGAACCTCTCCCTCGCCCTGCTCACCCTCGGCGACTACCGGGACGGCTGGCGCGAGTACGAGTGGCGCCTGAATAACCCCGCCGCCGGCTACACCCCTACCGCGGCGGGACGGCCGCTCTGGGACGGGAGCCCGCTTGCGAGGCGCACCCTCCTCATCCGCAGCGAGCAGGGATTGGGCGACCTGTTGCAGTTCTTCCGGCTCGTCCAGCTGCTGGCAAGCCGCGGGGAGCGGGTGGTGCTCGAGTGCCCCCCCCAGCTCCTCCCCCTCATCGCCTCGCAAAAGCCGGCCATCACCTGCTTCCCGACCGGGGGGACGCCTCCGCAGTTCGACTGCTTCGCCTACCTCATGAGCCTACCCCACCTCCTCGGCATCACCCTCGACTGCCTCCCCGCCGCCATCCCCTACCTCGCGGCGGATCCGGCGCGGGCAAAGGTCTGGGGAGAGCGGATCGGCAAGGGGGGCCCCGCCGTCGGGCTCGTCTGGGCGGGGAGCGCCACCTTTCTCAACGACCGCTACCGGTCGCTTCCCCTCGCCGCGCTGGCGCCCCTGGCCGGGCTTCCCGGGGTCCGGCTCTACAGCCTCCAGGTGGGGAGCGCCTCCCAGGAGCTCGCCACCGTCCCCTGGGGCGGCCGGGTCACCGACCTCGCGCCGGCGCTGACCGATTTCGCCGAGACCGCCGCCGCGCTCGCCAACCTCGACCTGGTGGTGACCGTCGATACCGCGGTGGCCCACCTGGCCGGCGCCCTGGGGAAACCGGTCTGCCTCCTCCTCCCCTTCTCCGGCGACTGGCGCTGGCTCGTCGAACGCAACGATTCCCCCTGGTACCCGGGGATGCGGCTCTACCGTCAAAGCACTCTCGGCGACTGGGAGCCGGTGATCGCCTCCCTGGTGAGCGATCTCGTGCCGGAGCCGGCCGACCTCAACCGGCTCTTCCGGGAAGCCAACGCCCTGCGGGGGGCGGGGCGCCTCGACGAGGCGATGGCCGCCTACCGCCGGCTCCTGGACCGTCTCCCCCGGGCGGCCGAGGTCCACAACAACCTCGGACTGGCCCTCCAGGACGCCAAGCGGCCCGGGGAGGCCGAGGAGAGCTACCGGACCGCCCTGCGCCTCAACCCCGAACTCGCCGACGCCTGCAACAACCTGGGGACCCTGCTGGTCTCCCGCGGCGAGTACGAGGAGGCCGAGCCCCTTTTCCGCCGGGCCCTCGCCCTTCGCCCCGATTACCTTCCCGCCTACACGAACCTCGGCGCCTGCCTCCAGGTGCTGGAGCGGGCCGAGGAGGCGGTGGACCTCTACCGCCGGGCCATCGCCCTGGCGCCCGCCGCGCTGGAGCCCCGCATCAACCTGGGGACCGCCTGGCAGGATCTCCGCCAGCCGGAGGCCGCGGTGGCGGTCTACCGGGAGGCCCTGAAGTGGGAGCCCGGTAACGCGGAGCTGCACTGGAACTTCGCCCTGAGCCTTCTGAGCCTGGGGGATTTTTCAAACGGCTGGCGCGAGTACGAGTGGCGCCGGGTCACCTCCCCCGCGGCTCCCGGCCCATCCCCCTCCCCGGCGGAGTTCGAGGCCGCCCTGCGTCCCGGCCGCACCATCCTGATCGACTGCGAGCAGGGGCTGGGGGACACGATCCAGTTCGTCCGCTACGTCCCGCTGGTAGCCGCCCGGGGCGTCAACGTGCTCCTGCGCTGCCAGTTCCCCTCCCTGAAGCCCCTCCTGGCCCAGGTCTCCGGAGTCTCGGCGGTCTACGCCCGCGGGGAGGAGCTCCCCCCCTTCGACCAGGCGGTCCCGCTTTTGAGCCTTCCCGCCGTCTTTGGCACCACCATGGCGACCGTCCCCGCCAACCCGTACCTCGCCGCCGACCCGGTCCGGGTGGCGGAGCTGGCCGGAAAGGTCGCCGGGAAAGGGGGCCTCAAGGTGGGGCTCGTCTGGCGGGGGGGGGCGCTTCCCCGCAACCGCGCCTGCCCCTTCCCGGAGCTCGCCATGCTGGCGGGAGTCGAGGGGGTCGACTTCTTCTCCCTGCAGATCGGCGAGCGGCCGGACCGGGAGCTCCTCCCGGCCGAGGACCTCTCCGGCGAGCTGACCGACTTCGGGGCGACCGCCGCCCTCATCGCCCGCCTCGACCTCGTCATCTCGGTCGATACAGCCTCCGCCCACTTAGCCGGCGGGATGGGAAAGCCGATCTGGCTCCTCCTCCCCTACGCCTGCGACTGGCGCTGGCTCCCCGCCTCGGACCGCTCCCCCTGGTACCCCTCCATGCGCATCTTCCGGCAGACTCGCCCCCGCGACTGGAGGGGGGTCCTCACCCGCGTCCGCAGCGGGCTGGCGGCCGCCGCCTCCGCCCCCTTTGCCGGCTCCGGGGGGCAGGCTGCCGAATGAATTAATTATAATTCTGCCGTCCCATTTATAATTAAAGTTACCGCCCCCTCAAGCCGATATAACGCCCAAGAGCTGAAAGTCCCTCCAGAATGGAGGGGATCACTCGTGGGCGTTTTTTCGTGCGCCCGCGTCGATACAACCGCAGAAACCACCGGCATAGAAGGCCGGAACATCCAGAAAGGAGAACGACCATGGCAGTCAGCGACATCTCTCTCACCGCAGGCATGAGGACCAACCTTCTCAACCTCCAGCAGACCAGTCAACTTCTGAACCGGACCCAGCAGAGGCTCTCCTCGGGCAAGAACGTCAACAGCGCACTGGACAACCCGACCAACTACTTCGCGGCCCAGAACGCCAACCAGCGCGCCGGCGATCTCGCCGACCGTAAAGACGGGCTCTCCGAAGCCGTCCAGACCGTGAGCGCCGCCAACGCCGGCATCACCGCCATCACCGGCCTGATCCAGGCCGCCAAAGGTATCGCCACCTCCGCCCTCTCCACCTCCGATACCAACGTGCAGTCCAAGCTGGCCGCCCAGTACGACACCATCCGCAGCCAGATCGACAACCTCTCCTCCGACTCCGGCTACCAGGGGTTGAACCTCCTGAGCTCGGTCAATACCCTGACCGTCAACTTCAACGAGACCGCCTCCTCCTCGCTCAAGGTGATCGGCTTCCAGGCCAATGCCACCGGCCTGAGCCTTACCGGCGCCAGCAACAACTGGCAGACCACTTCCGACATCACCTCCGACTCCGCGAAGATGGATTCGGCCATCACCACCCTGAGGACCAACACTCAGACCCTGGCCGCCAACCTGAACATCATCACCACCCGTCAGAACTTCACCGACAGCATGATCAACACGCTGCAGACCGGTGCCGACAACCTGACGCTGGCCGATATGAACCAGGAAGGGGCCAACATGCTGATGCTGCAGACCCGTCAGAGCCTGGGCACCACCTCGCTCTCGATGTCGTCGCAGGCGGCACAGGCGGTCCTGAGACTCTTCTAGGATCCTCACGCACCAACCGTCGGGGCGGGGAGCGGACTCCCCGTCCCGCATTACCTCTGAGAGGAGGTAAACCATGTCCGTCGCCACGATACAGAGCGAGAGCGTGGCCCCTCAACCGCCCGGGCAGGCCGACAGCCTCCCCGTTCCGCAGGAATCCCCCCGCGACACCGGGACCCCTCCCACCACCACTGGCGACCAGGTGCAGCTTACGGGACGACTCGGGGCCACCTTGCAGCAGTTGCAGGACAAGAACGACCAGCAGAATGGCCTCGCGGACGCGATCCGGAATAGCCATCGCGCGGCGGCCTCCCTTCGCCAAAAGCTTGACTCCGCCAAGGCCCCCCTGCAGACCATCGTCAAGAATTTCCCTCCCTTCGCTCCCGAGGACAAGGAGCGGATGAAGCTCCTGATGAGCTATTCCGCCCTCCGCAAGGAGATCGATGAGCTGACCTTCCCCCCTCCCCCCGACGTGGTCCAGGCCCACAAGGTGCCGCTCGTTCCGGATACCCTTCCGGCCGGCGCCACCGACAGTCAAATTAATGACCACATCGCCAAACTTGACGCGGCGTCGGCCGCGGTGGGGGATTTCCAGAGCTCGCTGGCGGCGGGAACCGCCTCGCTGGCAGGGACTGGCGGCTCCACATCGTTGTTTTCAGGGCCTTCCGGCGCCAGCGCCGGAGTTTCGGCGGCTCCGCTGGCCGATTCCTCCGCCTGGCAGCTCAGCGCGGAAGTTGGCCGGCAATTTGCATCCTCAGTTGCCCAGGGGGTGACGGTTAACGATCACCTCCAATTCCTGAAAGGGTTGGGCTAACTGATATGTCGCTAAAAATTACCTTGAAAGGCAACGAGCGGCTGATTGTCGGTGGGGCGGTGGTGAGAAACGGTGGCAAGGGGACGGTTCTTTTCATCGAGAACACCGTGCCGATCCTCCGTGAGAAGGACATCCTGGGGGAGAAGGACGCCAATACCCCCTGCAAACGGGTCTACTTCACCATCCAGCTCATGTACATCGATGAGGCCAACGTGCCGCAGTACCGAACCGCCTATCTGGAGCTGGCCCGGGACATCCTGCAGGCTGCCCCCAGCACCGCCAGCCACCTCGAACAGATCAGTGAACGGATAGAGGCCGGCAACTACTACCAGGCCCTGAAGGCTGCGAGGAATCTCATCGAGTACGAAGAGGAGCTACTTAAAAATGCAAACTAACAGCGCGATTAGAGAGTACGTGGGAATTCAGAAGGAGAGCATGTCGGGGCGCGAGCTGGAGGCGTCCGTGTTGACCAAGGCGGGGCTCATGCTGAAGTCCTGCCAGGAAAACTGGGACGCCCCCGACCGGGAGACCAAGCTTTTGGACGCCATCAAGTACAACCAGCGGGTATGGAGCTTCTTCCAGGCCGAGCTCTCCGAGCCGAGCAACCCGATGCCGAAGAAGCTCAGGGAGGACATCCTCAACCTGAGCCTGTTCCTGGACAAGAGGCTGTTCGAGGTCATGGCCTATCCCGACCCGGCCAAGCTCTCCATCGTGATCGACATCAACTTCAACATCGCCGCCGGCCTCAGGACCAATACCGAGCCCGAACTCTGATCCGACGTAGTTTGAGTTTCCCAAAGGGGAGGAAGTGAGTGGGGGGCGACCGTCGCCGGTCGCCTGCATCCCGCTCCCTTGCCTCCTCTTTGCTGTTTGGGGGTTAAAAGCTCCCCTCACCCGGCCTTCGGCCACCCTCTCTCCCAAGGGGGGCGAGGGTATACCTTGCAATTCCTTTCCCCTGAAGGAGCGGGGGTACTTGCTATCCCCTCGCCCCTTCAGGGGAGAGGGGCGGGGGTGAGGGAGGTTGTACCACTTCCATAAGCGCCCTCTCCAGCTCGCGGGTGACGCCGGCGGCGTCCAGAAGCGGTGAGGCCAAAAGGCGCTCCCGCATCCCGCTCCGCAGCTTTGCCAGCGCCTCCCGGTTCCCGGCCAGGGCGCGGGCGATCTCCAGGTACTCCTCCGGGTTCGCCGCCACCAGGTTTCCCAATCCGCAGTTCCCCAGCATGGTCGCGCCGGTGCGCGAGGCGTGCCGGCTCCCCGCCATGGTCACCACCGGAACCCCCATCCAGAGCGCCTCGCAGGTGGTCGTCGTCCCGTTGTAGGGGAAGGTGTCCAGGCCGATGTCGACCTTGCCGTAATGGGCCAGGTGCTCGAGGGTGGTCGGATGCCCCTCGTGCAGCTCGATCCGTTCCCCCGCGATCCCCTCCCCCTCGATAAACTCCATCAGCCGCCGGCGTACCTGCCGGTCGGCCAGCGGCTTGGCCTTCACCAGGAGATGCGCCTGCGGGACCTCCCGCAAGAGCCGGCACCAGAGCGCCAGCACCTCGGGGGTGACCTTGGCGAGATTGTTGAACGAGCCGAAGGTGATCCTGCCGCTGGTCAGGCAGGGGAGGGGGGCGACCGCCGGGGCCTCGGGGTCGGGAAGGTAGCAGGAGAAGATCCGCGGGAGCCGGATCAGCCGCTCCCGGTGGAACATCTCCCGCCCCGGGGGATCGGCGATGCCGTCGGTGATCCGGTAGTCCATCTGGGAAAGGCCGGTGGTGTCGGGGTAGCCGATCCAGGTGATCTGGACGGGGGCGGGCTTGCGGGCGAAGAGCGGGAGGCGGTTGCCGGAGGTGTGCCCGGAGAGGTCGATCAGGATGTCGATGCCGTCTTCGGCGATCATCCGGGCCGCCTGGCGGTCGTCGAGGGTGCGGATCTCCCGCCACCTTTCGGCGAGCGCCTTCAGCCGGCCGGTGACCCGGTCGCCACCCGGCTGGTTGGCGTAGCAGAAGATCTCGAAGCGGCTGCGGTCGTGGTGGGCGAGCACCGGCTCGATGAAGCGGGCCACCGAGTGGTCGCGGAAGTCGGCTGAGAGATAGCCGATCCTGATCCGCCCCTGGCCGGCCGGGGGGCGAACGGGGGGCGCCTCCCCTTCCGGCGCCGGGGAGAAGGGGGCCGTGGCGGCGGCCTCGAGATGCGCACGGTAGATCTCGCGGTCTCCGAAGCGGGACGAGTAGTGAAGGGCGAAGAGGAGGTTCTGGCGGGCGTCGAGATGGTCGGGATCGGCGGCCAGCGCGGCGCGGTAGCGCTCCACCGCCTCGAGGCTCCTTCCCTGGGACTGCAGCACGTTGGCCAGGTTGTAGTTGAGCCGCAGCGAGCCCGGCGCGATCCTCACCCCTTCGGCCAGGATCGCCTCCGCCTCCCCCAGCATCCCGTGCGCCTTCAAAAGCGAAGCGAGGTTGATGCGGGCATCCTGGTACCCCCCATCCAGCCGGATCGCCTCCTCGAAAAAGGGAAGGGCCTCCTCGGCCCTCCCCGACTGCTGCAGCGCGACACCCAGCCCGTTGAGCGCCCTGGTGTCCTGCGGCGTGACGGCGAGCGCCTGCCGGAAGTGGTGGATGGCCTCCTCCGGCTCGTCCAACGAGGCCCGGATCACCGCCAGCAGGTAGTGGGCCCGGCCGCAGGCGGGGTCGTTTGCCAAGAGCCCCTCCAACTGGAGGAGGGCCTCTTCCTGCATCCCCTTCCTAAGGAGCAGGTCGGCGTACTTCAAAAGCGCCAGGCTCGCGTTCTCGATTCCCCCGGACACGGTCGCCTCCCGCTAGTTGCGGTACAGGGTGATCTGCCGCAGCCGGTCGAGCCTCGCCCCCAAAAGCCTCAGGGCCCCCGGCTCCCAATCCTTGAGCTCCGCCACCGCGCAGGAGACGTTGGAGAGGCCGTTGCCGATGAACGCCTCGCAGCGAAGGGCCAGCAGGGTGTCGACGATGACCTCCTCCCCGATCCGGTAGCGGCTTAAGTGGCGCTGGTAGTGGACCCCCTGGCCGGTTTCGGTGCGGGTGGCGCCGGTGGTGATCACCCGCTCGCCGTAGCGCTTAAGGTACCCGTCGAGGATCGCGCGGTCGTCGGTCATCAGGTAGAGTCGCGAGTTGGGGAACTGCCGCAGGTGGCGCTCGATCTCCGAGTGGTAGAGGGTGTTGAGCCTCGTCAGGTTGGCATCCTCGCCCCCCTTGTCGCCGCCGCGCACGTGGAGCGCCAGGTGGATCTGCCCCGCCATCTTGTCCCGGTAGAAGGACTCCGCCTTGGCGGCGATCCACGGCTTCACCTTCAGGTAACGGCGGCAGAGGTCGCGGGAGACCTCCTCGCTGCTCTTGCCGTGGAGCGGGTGCCCGGGGGGGATCCAGTGGACCAGGTCGTTCACCCCGTAGTGGAAGTCTCCCACCACCACCTCCTCGTTGCGGTCGAGCGCGTGGAGCGACGAGAACCGCGACCAGGGGCCGTCGGCCTGGTTGAGGGTGGCCATGGTCAGGTTGCTGGCGTTCCACTTGGGGGGATAGAAGCTCATCCCCTTTTCCGCCAGCTCCTCCACCCGGTAGCGGCTGATCGGCTCGAAGAAGCTCTCGAAGGCATTGGTGGAGGGATCGTCGCTGAAGAGGCTGTTTCCCCCCCAGTGGACGACCGGGGTCCTCCCGGTGATCTCCGCCAGCAACAGCTGCCCGATGACGTGGTTGACGTCGGACCAGAAGCCGTACCCCCAGGCCTTGATTAAAAGGAACCGCTGGCGGCGATCACGCGGCGGCTTGAGACGGGCGGACTCCTCCGCCTTGAGAAGCCGGATGCGGGTGGCCACCGAGCGGTCCCCGAGCTCCTGGGCCAGGCGGAACTCCCGGGCGGCCAGCTGCGGCTCCCCGAGGAGGAGCGCGATCTCGCCCAAAAGGACGCCGACCGCCGGGCCGGGATAGCCGCGGTCCTGGAGGTAGCGGCAGATCAGCTCGGCGGGGGTGATGAAGCCGGCCGCCATCAGGAGCTCGGCGGTCTCGACCAGGGTCTGGTCCTGGATCGGCTCGATCGGGGTGAGGCTCTGGCACATCTTCAGCCGGAAGGCGTCGCGGTTGACCGCGGCCGCCAGGTCGGCCGCGGTCTGGCGGTCGAGCGTCTCCTGGATGCCGGCAAGCGCCCGGGATTGGGGGCCGGCGGTCCGCAGCAGCTCCAGGTAGCACTGCAGCGCCTGGTCGAGCTTGGCCTCCTGGAGCAGGGCACCCCCCGCCTCGGCGAGGTTCCCGCGCTCACGGGGAGAAACCACCGGGGGGGGAGGGGCCGCGTGCGCCGCGCACCAGGTGCGCCACATGGCGGCGTAGGCCCGCTCCAGCCGGTAGGTGAAACCGATGCCGTCGGTCAAATCCGAGGCCGCCATCCTGCTCCGCAGGCTCCTCCTCACTTCGGCCAGGGCGGCAAGGTCGGAGGCCAGCTGGGCGGCCGCCTTCTGGTAGCGCTCGGGATTCTCGGCCACCAGGTGCCCGAGCCCCACCGACTGGAGCAGCGAGGCGCCGACCCGCGAGCGGTGGGTGGCCCCGGCCATGGTCACCACCGGGACCCCCATCCAGAGGGCTTCGCAGGTGGTGGTCGTCCCGTGGTAGGGGTAGCTGTCGAGTGCGATGTCGACCTCGTGGTAGAGGGCCAGGTGCTCGCGGTAGCCCGGGGTGTTGCCGCGCAGAACCAGGCGCTCCGGCGAGATCCGGTGGGCGGCGAAGAGCTCGCAGAGCCTCTCCCGGCTCCGCTCGTCGGCGAGCGAGTAACCCTTCACCAGCAGGGTCGAGCCGGGCACCCGCTTGAGGACCCCGGCCCAAAGCGCCACGGTCTCCACGGTGATCTTGGCGGGGTTGTTGAACGAGCCGAAACGGACCCCGCGGCCGCCTTGGGCCGGCAGCGGCCCCACCTCGGGTGCCTCCTCGGGGGGGGCGAAGCAGAGGAAGGGTGCGGGGAGCCGGACCAGCGTCTCGGTGTGGTAGCGCTCGGTGAGCCCGGGGGGGTCGCAGACGGCGTCGGTGACCCGGTAGTCGACGGCGGCGAGCCCGGTGGTGTGCGGGTATCCGAGCCAGCTCACCTGGACGGGGGCCGGCTTGCGGGCCAAAAGCGGGAGCCGGTTGTCCGCGGTGTGCCCGCAGAGGTCTACCAGGATGTCGACCCCGTCGTTACGGATCATCTCCTCGACCTTGGCGTCCGGGACCCCGGCGATGTTGACGAAGCGGTCGGCCAGCGCGGCCAGGGCGGTGCTTTTATCGTCCGGCACCGCCACGTTGGAGTAGCAGACGACCCGGAAGCGGCTGCGGTCGTGGTGCCTGAGCACCGGCTCGATGAAGCGGGCCACCGCGTGGGTGCGGAAGTCCGCCGAAAGGTAGCCGACGGTGACGGTCCGGTCCGGCTCGGGGGTGTTGCGGTGCTCGGGGGCGGGGAACTGCAGGCGGGCTCCGTAGGCGAAATGCTCGGCGGCCACCTTCTCTTCGGGGATTCCCGAGGGGTAGCAGAGGGAGAAGAGGAGCGAGCTGTGGGCCTCGTGGTAATCGGGGCGCGCCGCGATGGCCGCCCGGTACTGCTCGATCGCCTCCCGGTGCAGCCCCTGCGCCTTGAAGGCGTTGGCCAGGTTGTTGTGGGCCTCGGGATAGCCGGGCCGAAGGCTCAGTGCGCGCTCGCAGCAGTCGATCGCCTCGGCGATCCTGCCGTGGCGCTCGCACAGTACCCCCAGGTTGTTGTAGGCCTCGGGATAGCCGGGGTCGAGCCTGATGGCGTCGCGGAAGGTCCGGTAGGCGTCCTCCGCCTTCCCGTCGGCGGCCAGGGCCAGCGCGAGGTTGTTCCGGATACCGGGGTCGAGCGGTTTCAGGCGCGCCGCCGCCTGCAGGGCGGCGACCGCCTCCGTCATCCGCCCCAGGCGGGCGAGCGCGAAGCCGGCGTTTTGGTGGGCCTCCCCCCACTCCGGGCGCAGGGCGGCCGCCCGCTGGAAGTAGGGGAGCGCGTCGGCCGGGCCGTGGAGGCGGTCGAGCGTGCAACCGAGGTTGAAGCTCGCGGCGGCGAAGCCGGGGTCGACCTCCAGTGCCTTGAGGTAACAGGAGGCGGCGGCCTGGAGATCCTTTTCCGCGTAAAGCTCGTTTCCCTTGCCGAACAGTTCTTCAGCCGTTTCTTTAGCCATGAGAGGTTCTCTCGGCCGGCTCGCTGCCGGGCCAATAGTTTGACGCCGCTTCCGGGGAGAAGCTCCGGGCGAACTCCTTCACCCGTTCCGCCGGCTCCAGGCGGCCACCCTTTTCCAGTCCCCCCGCGTACTCGTCCAGGAAGTCTCGGCAGTCGAAGCGGAGCTGCCTTAGCCGCTCCGCCAGGGCCAGCGCCTCGTCGCGTCTCCCCGCCAGCAGGGATGCCACGCAGAGAAGCGACAGGGCCGGCGGGTAGCCCGGCCAGCGCTGGAGCATCGTCTGGCAACCGGCGGTGGCGGCGGCCAGGTCCCCCAGGTAGAGGTCGCACTTCGCCAGGTTGAAGGCCGCCTCCTTGGTGTCGGGCGCCAGGGTGGTGGCTATGCCGGCGTAGGCGCGGGCCTCGCGGTAGTTGCCGGTGGCGAGATAGATGTAGCCGAGGTTGAAGTAGGCATCGGGATTTTGCGGCCTGAGCTCGAGCACCTTCTGCCAAAGCTCCAGGGCCTCGGCGAAACGCTGCAGTTCGGTGGCCTGCACGGCCAGCTCGGTAATCGCCTCCACGCTCGCCCCGGTCTCCTCCATCTTCTTGAGCCCCAGCCGGTAGTAGCGCTCCTGCTTCTCCACGTTCTTCGCGGCGTCCAGCCGCCCGTAGTGATGGATCGGGACGTCGCAGGCGTGGATCGGGATGCCGCACCTCATGAGGGAGACTTCCAAGAGCTCGTGCACGGCACCTTCGAAGCGGACCCGGGGATCGTTGGGGATCACCCGGACCTTCTCGCTCGGGGTCCATCCCGCGCCCCGCTCGTCGGCCGGATACTCGCCGGCGTTGGGAGACCAGTTCTTCCGGGTGATCTCCAGCGTGTAGTTGCGGGTGGTGAAGGAGAAGGCGGTCGGCCGCCCGCTCCCCTTGAGCTTCTCCGCCAGGGGGCGCAGGTCGCCTGCCGAGAGCGCCTCGTCGGCGTCCAGGATCAGGATCCACTCCCCCCTGGCCTTGGAGAGGGAGAAGTTCCGGGCGTCGGCGAAGCTTCCGTTCCAGGGGAAGAAGAAGAGTCGGGCGCCGAAGAGGCGGGCGATGTCGCAGGTCCGGTCGCTGGAGCCGGTATCGACCACCACCACCTCGTCGGCGAACCCCTTCACGGAGTTGAGCGCGGTGGCCAGGTGGGAGGCCTCGTCCTTGACGATCATGCAGACCGAGATGCTGCCGGGGCCGGAGGCCTCGGGGGGATCGCCAGCCAGACGGCGGATCTGCAGGGCGGCATCGAGGGCGCCATCGTCGAGCCCGAAGGCGACGGCGCTTTGTTGGATCGCCTCCACGGCCTGCGGGAAAAGGCGCTGGCGGATCAGCACCTCGATGAGCCCGAAGGCGAGCCCCTTGTGGTCGGGGTAGAGGGCGATCGCCTCACGCACCCGCCGCTCCTCCCCGGCGAGGAGGTTGGCCTCGGTCGCGAAGCCGTGGTAGCGGCCGAGGGCGCTCATGCTGGTGGGGGCCAGCACGAAGCCGAGCTCGGCGAGCCTCAGCCCCTGGTCGCGCTGACCCGCGCTCCAGAGGATCCTTCCCAGTTCGCCGTAGGAAAGCCCATAGCCGGGGTCGGCCTCGATCGCCTTCCGGAAGAGCTCCTCGGCCTCCTCCCCTTGCCCGCAGCGGGCGGCCAGCACGCCGTTGACGGCCAGCGTCGCGGCCCCCTCCGGGTCCCATTCGGTGGCGAGGAGAGCGGCTTCCCGGCCGCGATGGTGATCGTCGAGACCGAGGTGGCAGCGGGCGGCGAGGAGCGTGGCGGAGAGCTCCGCGCCCGGCGGGATCTCGGCCAGGACCTCGAGGCCGCTGGCGAAACTCCCGGCCTCGTGCAGGATCTCGACCAGCGCCAGGTAGGGGGCGGGGTCCTTGGGCGAGCAGGCGATTCCCTGCTGGAGGAGGAGGTCGACCGCGTCGCGGTTCTTCCCCTGCCGGGCGAGCTTGCGTCCCGCGGAGATGGCGTTGACGGTCACCACCTTGCGGGCGAGCGCCTCATCCAGCCTGGCCAGGTCCCACTTCTCATGGAAGCGGGCGCGGTTGGCGTTCATGGCGGCGGCGTAGTCGACCTGGTTGCCGGTAAAGGAACGGCTTCCGTAGTGGTGGATGAAGACGTCACCGGCGATGACGCAGCCGAAGCCGGCCAGGGCCGCCCGCAGGCAGAAGTCGTCGTCTTCGAAATTGCCCGACCCGAAGCGGGTATCGAGCTCTCCGATGGCGTCCGCCACCCTCCGGGGGAAGAGCATGCAAAAGCCCACCACCCGCTCGGCCGGAAGCCGGCGCCCGAGGTTTTCGGTCCGGAAAAGGCGGGCGTAGCTGTCCAGCTCGTCGAGGTTGCGGTAGGTGGCGCCGCCGACCCGCTGGGGGCCGGCGATCTCGTTGGTCATCGGGCCGACGATGCCCGCGCGCGGCTCGCGCTCCAGGCACTCCAGCATCCCGGCGAGCCATCCCGGGGTGACCACCACGTCGTTGTTGAGAAGGAGGATATGGCTCCCGCAGGCCTGTGCCATGCCGATGTTGCAGCCGGCGGCGAAGCCGAGGTTCTGGCCGTTCTCGACCAGGTGATGGTTCCCCCTGGTGGCGCAGAATTCCCTCAGCCAGGGGACCGTACCGTCGGTGGAGCCGTTGTCCACCAGGATCACCTCGTGGGGCTCCGGGGTGTGGCGCTCGATGCTCTCCAGGCACTCGCGGGTGCATTCGAGCTGGTTCCAGGTGAGGATGACGATGGAGGTGAGCCGGGAGCCGGCCGGGGCCAGGCGGAAGAGGTACTGGTAGACGGCGCTTTCCTCCTCCAGGGTCGGGCTCTGGATCCCTCCAGCCTGGAGGGCGTCGAGCATCCGGGGAGGCATGCCGCCGTCGCCGGAGAGGGCGACCGGGATGATCTCGACGACCTCCAGCCCGGCGCGGGCGAAGAGGGCGAGGGCGCTCTGGCGGGTGAAGAAGCGCAGGTGGGTGCGGTCGAGGATGCCGGCGTCGGCGTACTCCCAGGACCCTTCCAAAAGATCGCGCACCACGCTCCAATGCCGGACGTTGGGAAGGCTCACCACCATCTCGCCGCCGGGGGTGAGCTTGGTGGTGAGCCCGGCCAGTACCTGCTCGGGGTCGGCGAGATGCTCCAGGACGTCGGCCAGCACGATGCAGTCGAAGCGGCGCTCCGGGAGCTCGGGGAGGGCGGCTTCCACGGGGGAGGCGATCACCCGGTCGAGTACCTTGCCGGCGGCCGCCGCGGCCCCGGGATCGGTCTCGATCCCCCAGACCTCGGCGCCCTGGCGCCTCTTGAGGAGGGCACCGACCTTTCCGGCGGCGCAGCCGACGTCCAGGACGCTCCGGGCGCTGCGGCTTACCAGGCGCCGGACCTCGGGGCGGGTGAAGGCGAAGTAGGCGGGGGGGGCGTCGGGGTCGTCGGGGTCGGCTGATAACACCTGGTGGACTTGGTGGACCTCGTGGACGCCGAGGGGAGTTGGCGAAGTTTGTGTGGTGTGTTGAGCCGGCTGACCCGGGGCGGCGGCGAGCGTGTCGAGCCAGGCGAGGTTGCGCTCGGCCAGGGCGCTGTTCGGGTCGAGCTCCAGGGCTCGCTGGTACTGCTCGCGGGCGGCCTCGTAGCGCTCCAAGAGGACCAGGATCATTCCCACCGTGAGCCGGGTCTCGACGTTGTCCGGTTTCTCCTCGGCCTCCCGCAGGTGGAACTGCAGCGAGCTGTACAGCTCGTTCCGCATGAACGCCTGCAACTGGTCACGGTAGCAAGGCTCCCCCGGTGCCAGGATGGCCGCCTTCTCGAAATGCTTCTTGGCGTAGCCGATCTCCCCTTTGCGGTAGTAAAGCTCGGCCAGCTCCTGGTGGATCTCCGGAGAGCAGCGATGGATGGCGGTGAATCGCTCGAGCTCCCCGAGCTTGACCGTCTCGTTGGCGGCTGCGGCCATGAGCTCGCGCCAGCCGGCCACCAGCTGCGGGTGGAGCTCGGGCTGGGGCGGGGTGAGCGGGGCGAAGCGGGGACGGTACTCCTTCTGGACCGCGAGGTACTCCAGGGTCGGGAGATCGCCTTTGCGGGAGATGGTCTCCTCGCTCAGCCAGTAGAGCCCGAGGAATTCCGGGACGTGGACGAAGTCGAACTTGAGCGCGGCCCGCAGCCAGAATTCATAGTCCGCGGCGCTCTTGTACCGCTCGTCGAAATAGCCGATGGCATCGTGCAGCGAACGGCGCCAGAGGGGGAAGGGGCCGACGCAGCAGAGCTCCAGGAGCGAAAGCCGGTCGAACTCCGGCCAGTCGCGGAAACCGAAGGGGCGGTGGTGCTCGAAGGTCCCGTTCTCTTCGTGGGTGATCCGCATGTCCGGGTAGGCGAGCACGCACTCCGGGCGGGCCCGCAGTGCCCCCACCAACCGCTCGTAGGCGTCGTGCCGCAGGCGGTCGTCGGTGTTGGCGTTGGTGACGAACTCCCCGCTTGCCTCGCGGATCCCGCGGTTCCAGGCCTGGTAGACGGTTTCGCGCCGCTCGGTCCGGATATAGCGGATGTTGTCGTAGCGCCGCTGGAACTCCTCGACGATGGCCCGCTCGTTTTGCGGCGAACCGCTGTCGATGACGATGATCTCCAGCTGCGGCGCGATGGTCTGGGCCTCCAGGTCCTCCAGTTTTCCCCGGATGAAGCGCTCGGCGCTGTAGGTGGAGACGATGGCGGAGACCAGGTAGTTTTTGGCGGTGCCGCCGTTCATAGTGCCACCCCCCGGACGGGACGTTGCTCCTCGGCTTGCGGGTACCGCGGCGGCCGGTCGCCGATCAGGATCGGGAGCGGCGCCGGCGGGCTGTACGGCCTCTTCTCGGCGGCGAAGATCTCCCGCTCGCGGGCCAGCACCCGGTTGGCCTCCTCGGTGTACCCCGCCTTGTCCTTGGACTTCTGGAGCGGGTGGTCGCGGAAGCCCGCGATCAGGGCCTCGACGGAGTAGAGCTTGGCGCTCCGGAAGAAGCGGGCCCAAAGCTCCAGGTCGGCGGCGAGTTTCAGGCTCGTGTCGATGTAGGAGCCGCTTCGCTCCCAAAGCCCCCGGCGCCAGAAGGTCCCCTCCTGCTGGATGAGCTCCTCGTCGGCCAGGTACTTGGCGCGGGAGTTCATGGGAAGAAAGCTCAGGATGTGCTTCTGGTTTCCCGCCTCGTCGAAGCTGTTGGGGCGCCCCATCACCCACTCGATCTCCGGGTGCTCCATGAAGATGGTGGAGACCGTCTCGAAGGCGCCGGGATGGAACATGTCGTCGGCGTTCAGCCACCCCAATAGCTCCCCCGTCGCGCGGTTCAGCCCCTCCTCGATGGCGGCGTACTGCCCGTCGTCGCGATGGCTGCGCCAGAAGGCTATGTGGCGTTCGTACTTCTTGATGATCTCCACGGTGCCGTCGGTGCTCCCCCCGTCCATGACGATCAGCTCCAGGTTGGGATAACCCTGGGAGAGGATGGAGTCCAGGCAGTCCCCCAGGTAGCGGGCGTAGTTGTAGGACGGGATCACCAGCGAGATCTTCGGTCTGGCCGTCCCGCTCCTCGTGAGCCTGGGGGAACTTTCCCCCGGCCCCTTCGACGGAATTTCCCCCTCCACCCCGAGTCCATATTCCCCTCGCCCCACCAGGGGAGAGGGATCGGGGGTGGGGGCCGCTTTCTCCGGCTTCGCGAATTCCCGGCAAACCACCTCCTGAATGGTCCTGGCCATCTTCTCCCATGAGAAGTGCTCGATCTGGCGCATGCCCGTCTTGATCAGGTGGCTGCGGATATCCGGGTTCTGTACGTTGATGAGGTCGGCGGCCAGCTGCCCCGGGTTGTCCGGAGCGACGTAGAGGGCGGCGGCGCCGGCCACTTCGGGGATCGACGTGCTCTGGCAGGTGATTACCGGGCAGTGGCAGGCCATCGCCTCCAAAAGCGGCAGGCCGAAGCCTTCGTGGGTGGAGGGGTAGACGAAGGCGGCCGCGCAGGCGTAGGCGAGCCGGAGTTCCTGGTCGGTGAAGTTGGCGAGATGCACCTCGCACCCCGCGGCCAGGGCGGCCAGCTCCGGTTCGAGCTCGGGAGCGCCGCCTACGCAGACGATGGCGTATTCCTCCCGGTCCGGGAGCCGGGAGAAGGCCTGGAAGAGGAGCTTGCCGTTCTTGTGCTCGGTCCGTTTCCCCACGAAGAGGAAGTACGGCTTGGTCAGCCCGTGGGCCTTCCGGAACTCCCGCTTCTCCTCGTCGGAGGCGGGACGGAAGAGGGTCCGGTCGATGCCGCAGTGGGCGACCTCGATGCGGCCGGCGAGCTCGGGGGATAGCCTCTCCATGTCACGGGCGGTGCTCCGGGAGACCGCCACGTACGCGCTCGCCCGTGCCAGCGCGTGGCGCTTCTCGGTCCACTGGGCGTCGTTCAGGTCGTACAGCCCGCTCATCTCCGGGATCATGTCGTGGCTCAGGAAAAGCGACGGCGTGGTGAGTGGCGACGAGTAGTAGGTCGAGATGAAGAGGTCCGCCCTCTCCTCGTCGCAGACCTTTTGCACCAGGGCCCGGTCCACCCCCTCGGGGCGGGCGCTGTAGGCCGGCAGCGTGCGGTAGCGAAGGCCGGGGATCTTGGGGGCGGTGCCGGTCCGGTCGAGCACCACGATCGATTTGCCGAAGTCGGTCTTGGCCCACTCGGTGAGGAGCGCCTCCCAGACCCGGGTGATGCCGGTCTTCGGGGTCATGAAGAAGACGCCGTCCACCACCACGGTCGGGTAGGCCGGGCTGCCGGTCCTGGCCGCAGTCTCGGTCTCAGGCTTCGGGGGCGCGCCCCCCCTTTCGTCCGGCGAAAGCGGCACCCTGATCTCGTCCAACAGCCTGACCGGCGCCATGGCGTCGAGCCCCGGGTGCGGGATGCGGATCAGGTCCAGGTGGGCCGGGATGCGGCCGGCGGCCAACTCGTCCAGGTATCCCCTCAGGCGCGGGGTCTCGACCGAGCTAAAGCCGATGGCGGCAATGGCCGCCTCCCGTTTCCCCTGCGCCATGGCGGCCACCGCCAGGTTGTCCGCCACCTCCGGGTGGCCGGGCATCACTTTCAGGGCCTTCCGGTAGAACTGCTCGGCCAGCGGAAGATCGGTGAAGAGCGAGCCGCTGGCGCCCATCAGGAGGTTGCCGAAGTCCACCAGGGCGGCCACCCAGGCTGCCGGAGAGCGGTCGGATTTCAGGAAGGGATAGATCTCGTCCAGGGGAAGCGTGGTCCGCAGCCCCCCGATGAATCCCCGCACCTCCCGCATGACCTCCTGGGGGTTCTGGTACGAGAGGTTGTCGATCGATTCGTGGTAGAGGGCGGCGATCTCGGGGATGTGGAGCGCCCCCTTCTTGAGCGCCAGCCGGAAGAAGAACTCGTAGTCTCCGGCCCGCTTGAAGTTCGGGTCGAAGGTCCCGACCTCCTTATGGGCGTCGGCCCGCCACATGACTTGGCAGCCGAAGGGGCAGTCGAAGAGCGCCTGCCGGAGGTCGAAGTCCGGGAGGAGCCATTTCTTGGTGGCGCCGTTCTCCTCGAAGGTCTCGTTGGCGCCGCAGGTCATCAGGGCATCGATGTAGGCGAGCCCCTTTCCGCTTCGCTCGAGCCTTCGCGCCATCATCTCGAAGCAGTCGGCGCGGTGGCGGTCGTCGGTGTTCGCGTGGGTCAGGAAGCGGCCACGGGCCAGCGCGATCCCCCGGTTCCAGGCGGCGTAGAGGGTCTCCCGCTCGGTCCGCCGGTAGACGATGTGGGGATGGCGGGCCATGAACTCGCGGGCGATCTTCCCTTCGTTTTGCTGGGAGCCGCTGTCGATGACGACGATCTCCAGCTCGCCGCGCTGGTAGAGGGTCTGGCGGATCAGGTTTTCCAGGCAGCCGCGGAAGAATTTTTCGGCGTTGTAGGTGGAGACGATGGCGGAGACCAGGTACGGGACGTTTCCGCCGGCCGCATCGGCTTGGGAGGCAATCCCCCCTGTCCCCCCTTTATCAAGGGAGCAACCGATTGCCGGTTGTGTCTGTTGCGCCCCCTCGTACGGTTTCTGCCAGAGGATGTTGTAGGAGAGCGGGAAGCCGTGCTCGCGGAAGGGGGTCTTGGTCATCGGCTTCCAGTGGCGGTCGTAGGCGGCCTCGCTCATGGCATAGACGAACGGGTCGGGATAGAGCTGCTCGAAGGGGGCGAAGCGGTTGACGGTGCGGTTGGACTGGAAGAGGTAGGGGAGCAGTCCGTTACTCCAGGTATACCGGCCGCGGGCCACCACGTCGAAGCAGTGGAGCGACCATCCGCCCGGCTTCAGGAGCCGGTCGAGGTCGCGGTTGATCCTGGCGAAGTTCTCCTCGCTCTCCGGTACGTGCTCCAGCGCCGAGATGCTGAAGACGAGATCGAAGTAGCCGTCGGGAAGCTCGGGGGTGAAGGAGCCGAGGTATTCGCGCACCAGCCTGAAACCGTCCACCTCGATACCGACCGGGCCGTTCCCCACTCCCTCCAGCTTGTCGAGGTTCCAGCACTCGTAGTCTTCCTTCAAGGCCCTCAACACGCGCGAGGCGCCCCCTCCCACCTCCAGGATGCGGGCCCCGGGGGGGACGTTGTTCCTGATGAAGGAGTAGACGAGGAGGTCCTGATAGACCTTGAGGTCGCACTGGGAAGGGTCGGCGGGGGCTCCGTAGAGCTCCAGGTCGCGTCCGGCGAAGTAGGCGAAGTGGAAGGTGCGGGAGTAGGTGAAGGCGCCGAAGTTCTCCGCGGTCACCGAGGTGTGGGCGCGGGATTCCACGTCGGCCACCTGCAGGGGGGCCGGGGCGGGCGCAAGGGCCGGCGAGCCGGTCGCCAGGAAGTAGCGGCGCTCGCGCTCGATCACCTGGGCGGCCTCGGCGTTGTAGCGCTCGAGCATGGTGGCGGTCTTTTGGTCGGGGTGGTTGCGGAAACCTCCCAGCGGCGCGTGCAGGGTGGTGAGCTGGCCGTGGCGGAAGAAGCGGGTCCAAAGCTCCATGTCGGCCGCGAGCTCCAGCTCGGTGTCGAGGGTGCCCCCGGCGAGGTCCCAGAGCGAGCGGCGCCAGAAGGTGGACTCCTGCTGGATGTGCGGAGGACCGATCTCTCCGGCCAGGTACTTCTCCCGCGACCAGAGCGGGATCTCGGAGGCCATGTACAGCAGCGCACCCGAGGCGTCCCAGCCGGTCGGGCTCCCGGTGATCCAGGAGGTCTCCGGGAAGAAGCGGAAGGCGTCGGCCACCAGGCGGAAGGAGCCGGGGTGGTACTTGTCGTCGGAGTTGAGCCAGGCCATGATCTCGCCGGTCGAGCGCCCGAACCCTTCGTTGACCGCCAGGTAATGCCCGCCGTCCGGCCTGCTCTGCCAGTAGGCGAGGTGCTTCTCGTGCTTCCTGATGATGTCGGCCGAGCCGTCGCTGCTCCCGCCGTCCATCACGATGTACTCGAGGTTCGGGTAGTTCTGGGAGAGGACGGAATCGATGCACTCCTCCAGGAAGGCGGCCTGGTTGAAGCTCGGGGTGACGATGGAGATCTTCGGGAGCTTCGGGACCAGGATGGCGAAGCTCGGCTTGGATTCCCCGCCGGAAGGGGGCGTGGCCGCTTCTGTGAGGCGAGGGGGACAGGCACTTTCTTGCGAAGGAGCCAGTCCCCTCTCCAGCGGATAGGCGATGAGGGGCGGTGGGGGCTCGGTGGAGAGTGCGCACGGGGCCTGCCGCTCGCGGTCGATCACGTCGTCGCACTCGGCGACGTACTCCTCCCGGAACTGGTTGCAGCGCTGGCCGCCGCTGTAGTAGCGGAAGCCGCCGACCAGGGCGTCGACGGTGTGGAGCTTCGCGTGCCGGCTGAAACGGAGCCAGAGCTCGAAGTCGGCGGCGAGCTTGTAGGAGAAGTCCAGGGTCCCCCCCGCCTTCTCCCAGAGGCTCCTCCGCCAGTAGGTGGCTTCCTGCATGACGAACAGGGATACCTGGTGGATCAGGTCCTTGCGGAGAAGCTCGGTGCGGCTCCAGGTCTGGGTCTCGAAACCGTAGGAGTTGAGGTTCCCCTCCCCGTCGAAGCCGACCCGCTTGCCGGTCAAAAACTCGACATCCGGGCGGCTCGTGAAGACGTCGGCCAGCACCTTGAGCCCGCCGGGGTGGAGCATGTCGTCGGAGTTGAGCCAACCCATGATGTCGCCGGTCGAGCGGCGGAACCCTTCGTTGACGGCCCGGTACTGGCCGCCGTCCGGCCGGCTCTGCCAGTAGGCGAGCCGGTCCTCGTACTTCTTGATGATCTCGACGGAGCCGTCCGTGCTCCCCCCGTCCATGATGATGTACTCCAGGTTGGGATACCCCTGGGAGAGGACCGACTGGATGCAACTCTCCAGGTGCTCCGCCTGGTTGAAGGACGGGGTGACAATGGTGATGCGGGGAAAGGCGGTGGACCCGGTGGACCCGGTGGACGCCGTGGACGCCGTGGACGCCGCGGAGAGCGGGGGAGCCTCGGCTGGGACGGCGATGCCTTGCTCGATGGCGAGGGCGTCGCGGGCGATGGCGCAGAACTGGCGGCCGTAGGACAAGACGAGACCGTGGGCCTCTTCGCGGGCCTGGCGCTCCAGGTCGTACTGCGGGCCGGGGACCAGGGTCGGGACCATCTCCTTCAGCTTCTCCTTCAGCGAGGGGAGCGAGGTGCGGTCGAAGTAGCGGCCGTTTCTGGGAGCCTGCTCCTGATGGACCGGGAGGTCGGAGAGGAGCATGATCTTCCCGAGCGCGCGGCAGTCCTCGATCACCGTGCTCCACCCTTCGAACAGCGACGGCTGGACCAGCGCCATGGCCCGCCTCACCAACTGGATCTGGTCGTGGCGCGGAATGGCTCCCAGGATGTGGACCAGGTGCTCGACCCCCATGGAGCGGAGGCGCTCCTTCAGGTCCTCGAAGAAGCCGGGGCAGCGGTAGTCCTCGGTGTGGCCGGTGCAGACCAGGTGGATGTCGGTCCCCTCGGCGTGCAACTGGCCGATGGCGGTGAACAGCATGGCGTGGTTCTTGTGGGCCCAAAACTGGTTGCAGCAGATCAGGAAGTTGTCGGGAAGGTTGTACCTCTTCTGGACCTCGACGCTGTCCGCCTCATACCAGCTCTCCTGCGGCATGGCGTAGAAGGAGAGCACGCGGGTGATGGCCTTGGAGTCGGGGAAGAAACGGCGGAAATCGTTCTGGGCGTCGCGGCTGGACAGGATCAGGAGCTTGGCGTCCCGGGCGATGTTCCCGAAGCACTCCGAGCGGGAGCGGCACTCCCCCTCGTGGAAAAACTGGGGGAGGTGCAGGTGCTGGAAATCGGGGATCCAGCAGCCGGCCTTGGCGGTCGGCCAGGCGCCGTTCATGAGCGGAAAGAAGAAGTCGAGCACATCGAGGAGGTCCCGGTGGGTCGGGGTGTAGATGAAGTCCGGGTACTCCTTGTTGTACGGCCCGATGAAGATGACGGCCTTGAAGAGGTGCAGGAAGTGCTGGTGAAGCTCCAGCCGCGGCAGGCTCTCCTCGGTGACGATCTGGTACAGCTCGGGACGCTCGTCCTCCGGCAGGCCGCTAAGCGCCTTTACCAGCAACTCGATGTAGGAAACCCCGCCCATCCAGTTCTTGTACCCGATGACCGGTATCCCCACCCGCAACCGTCGTTTTTCTGTCATGCCTCGATTTCCTCTGTTCCTTGAACCAGGAGATGTATCCGGCGAGCCCCGCGTCGAGGTCGACGCTCGGGCGGTAACCCAGGGCGGCGAGCTTATCGATGCTGGCCTCCCAGTTGAGCGGGTCGCCGTGGCGGACCACGCCGTTGAAGGTCACCTGCTTTCCGTTGTCGAAGTGCCTGGCGAGGGTTTCCGCCAACTCGGCGATGGTGGTCTGGACGCCCGCGGCGGCGTTGAATACGCCGGAAGCGTCGCTGTTGTGAATGGTTTCCACTGCCCGGGCCACATCGAGTGCGTGGATGAAATCCCGGCTCTCGGCGCCGGTGCCGAAGAGCTCGACGCAGCGAAGCCTGGGATTGGCGAACTTCTGGCAGATGTCGTGCACCACCTGGCGCTGGAGCCGTTCGCCGTAGGCGGAAAAGATCCTCAAAATGGCGACCTTCATGCCGTGCAGGGCGGCGTGCTCCTGGGCCAGCGTCTCGCAGAGCATCTTGTGGTAGCCGTACGGGGAGACCGGGCGAAGCGGCGCGCTCTCAAGGATCGGGAGCGTCTCCGGGTTGCCGTAGACCGATGCGCTGGAGAGCAGAACGAAGCGGCAGTCGGGCGCGTGGAGACGCAGGGTGTCCAGGGTGAAGGCGCAGACGTCGACGGTCTTGAGGAAGTCTCCGTAGGGATTTTGGACCGAATCGGCCACCGACGCGGTTCCCGCGCAGTGCACCAGGAGGTCCGGGCGGAAGCTCTTGATCACCTTGACCAGCGCCGGGTCGGGGAGCGTCATCCCGCACAGCCGCCAGAGGTTCGGGATGGTCCTGGTGTAATCGGTGGCGAAGCGCCCGACCGCGGCGACGCTGTACCCCAGGCCGCCGAAGTGGCGGGCGATGTGGGAGCCGAGGAAGCCTCCCGCCCCGGTTATCAGCACTCTCGGGGCGCCCATCACTTGGTCCGGATGGCGAAGGCGACGCCGAAACCCGCCTCGGTGTACTCGTAGTGGGTGAGGAACGGGTAGCGGGCCATGGCGCGCAGCCAGACGTTGGCCAGGTACGGATGCGCGGGGTGGGCGATGTCGTCGAAGACCAGCACACCCCCCACCGACAGGCGGGGGATGACGTTGCAGAGGTCGTCGTAGGCCCCGGCGTCGGAGTGGTCGCCATCCACGGTGATCATGTCGAACTGGAGCTGGGGATTCTGCTCGAAGAAGGCCGGCACCGTCTCGTGGCTGTCGCCGTTCACGAAGTAGAGCTGGCCGGTATGGCCGTGGCGGGCGAGCTCGGACTTCACGAACTCGGGACCCGGGTTCTCCATCCCGGCGTAGTTCTGGATCCACATGTCGAAGGCGACGATCCCCACCGTCGGGCAGCTCCTGACCACCGCGCAGGCCGATCTCCCGCGCCGGACGCCGATCTCCATGTAGGAGCGGGGCTTCAGGCACTTGCCCGCCGCGTAGAGGATGTTGACGATGTCGTGGTAGTGCCAGAACTTCCCGAAGCGCTCGCGGTTGGCGCGGTAGTAGGCGTCCACGTACTGGGTGTATTCGTCGCTGGCAAGCTGGTGGTGGAAGGAGCAGATCTCCTCCCAGGTCTCGGGGCTGGTTGCCACCCGGGCGAGGGTGGTCGGGGTGAGAATCGTGGGGCCGTAGTGATTGGCGCCGTGGTCCAGAGTGCTCTGTAGCATGCCGGTTCCTTTTCTTATGAGTCTTTTAGGGGAATGATGGCGGGACAGCGGGGACCTCGGTCGCTGCCGGCGGCCCGGATGCAACCGCTGGGACACGGGCGAGAGAGGTCCTCTCCCCGATTTGCAACTAGCATGCCGCGGGGTGGTAAGGATTAAGGGGTTGATTCTTCAGTGATAATGAGGGGATGGGTAGCGTGGGGTCAAAAAAATGTCGCCGTGGTGCCAATGTTCCGGGGGGCAAAATAGGCGGTGGGCGAGGGGTGTCAAAGTTCCGGCGGGCCTCCCTCACCCGGCCTGCGGCCACCCTCTCCCGGAGGGCGAGGGGAAAGGGGACTGGGACCTGCCGAGCCAGTCCCCTCCGGGCCTCGGGAGAGCGGTCCCCTCCCTCTCTCAAGGGTGAATGGACCGGGTGAGGATGGGGGGAGCGCAGAAATTACGGCAGGTTCCCCCGCCCGGCGAGCACCGGCTCCAGCTTGTGGAGCACGGCGTTGCGGCGCAGGATCTCCCGGTACTCCTCCCGGGTCGGCAGCGGCATGGCCTTCCGCTCCTCCAGGATCCGCTGGATGTCGTCGGCGTTTTTGGTCCGTTCCCACTGGCCCGTGCGGGGGGAGTACATCTTCACTATCTGGGCGGGATTGCCCACCGCCACCGAGAAGGGGTGGATATCCCGCGTAACCACGGCGTTGGCGCCGATCACGCTTCCGCGCCCGACGGTGAGGTGGCCGGAGATGACCGTGTTGATTCCCAGCCAGCAGTTCTCCTCCACCACGACGCTCCGGTTGAAGGTCGCCCCTTGCTGGATCACCGGCTGCATGATGTCGCTGTAGATGTGGTCGGCGTCCGAGATGTAGACCCGCGGCGCGAAGACGCAGTAGTCGCCGATCTCCAGGGTGCCGCCGGTCGAGATCATCCCCTGGCGTCCCACCAGCACGGTGCGGCCGATCTTCATCCGGACATGCTCGTCGCGGATGCAGACGTTAAGCCAGCTGCAGTCGCCGATGCAGCTTCCCTCGCCGATGGATACGTTCCGGATCCCGAGCACCTGTACCATCGCCCCGAAGGCGACCCCCGGGAAGTGCCCCTCCAGTTCCTCTATCTCCTTCAGGTGGGGAGCCCTCGCCTCCGTTACGGTAACCGCGGCCGCCGGCGCAGGGGGCGCCGCCGAAGCCATCGGAGCCGCCTCTCCCGCCGGAGCCGTCTGAGACGTCGCGGCCGCCGCTTGGGAAAGCTGCTGCGCGAGGGTCTGGGTGGCCGGGGTTCCCAGCTCCGGAGCGTCTCTCCTCATCATCTCCTCTTTCCGCCGTTGCAGGGCGAGGTACCGTTCCATCCCCGCCGGATGGGCGCTGCGGTCTGCCCCTGTGCGGGAGCCGGGGAGGTGCCTTTTCAGGATCTGGTCGAGCTCGAGGATCCGGTTTTCCATGCTGTGCTCCAGGGAGCAGCGCTTGCGGCCGCGGCTCGCAATCACCTCCCTCTCCAGCGGGTGCTTCAGGTAGTGGTCGATCTTCTCCATGAGGTCGCCGCTGTTGTGGTAGGTCTCCAGCTCGACACCCGGCTCGAAGTAGTTCTTGATGTTGTCGTTGTACTCGGTGAGGAGGAAGGAGCCGACCCCGGTGGTCTCGAACATCCTCATGTTGCTCGACTCGGCGCCGGCCATGTCGATGTGGGCGTTGAAGACGATCTCACCCTGGCGCAGGGCCCGGTACATGTCGAGCCCCCAAAGAGCCCCCCGGTTGATCCTGGCCACCTCCGGCGGCATCTGCCGGGGATCGCCGGCCAGGAAGAAGGCGGGCTCGAAGGCACCATCCTGCCCGGCCCGGGCGATCTCTCTCAGCAGGGCGTTACGCTTGCCGTGCTCGGGGGACCACCCGCCGGTGAAGATGACGTTGTACCGCTTGGGGGCGTCCTGGACGGCCAGCGACAGGAAGGTGGGGAAGCCCGGGGAGAAGCGTTCCACCGCGGGGACCCCCATGGCACGGGCGGCGTCCAGGCAGACCGTGGAACTGGAGACGATCAGGTCGTAGTTGGACCAGTCGGTGGACGGGTCGATGGAGGCGGCGCGCCATCCGGCGACCAGCGGGGGCTTTTCGGCCAGGGTCGCGATGAAGCGCCCGTCGAAGACGATGGGGTTCCCCATGTAGACGATGTCGGGGCGCAGGGTGTCGATCTGCATCCGGAGGATGTCGAAGAGCCACTGGTTTTCCGACGGGAGCGTCCTGCCGTTCTCCTTGAGCCACATCCCCTGGGTGAACGGACAGTTGGCCACCACCAGGTGGGCCTCGTAGCCGAGCTTTCCCAGGTACGGGGTGTACATGTGGGGCCCCCCGAAGCCGTCCTGCACGAGCGCCTCTATCTGTTGGGCGTAAGGTGCGCTGGCCAGCCCCTGGCGGGCTCCATAGAACTCCTGCAGGTAGTTTTCGTAAAAGGTGTGGACCAAAAGGAACTTCATCGGCTACCTCCGTGCGCCTCTAGGAAACTGCCCGCCGCAGCGTCTCGGCCACCCGCTCCTGCTCCTCTTTCCCCAGTTCCGGATAGAGGGGAAGGGAGAGGATGCGCGTCATGAGGCCGGCGGCGGCCGGGAAATCGGCGGCGGTGTGGCCGAGGTGGCGGTAGGCCCCCAAGAGGGGGAGGATCATGGGGTAGTGGACGCCGCTGTCGATCCCCTTCTTCTTGAGGATCTCCTGCACCCGCTCGCGCCCCTCCACCTGGACGACGTAGAGGTGGAAGACGTGCCCGACGTCGGGCTGCACCGCCGGGGGGACGATGCCGCTTCCGGCGAGGAGCTCGGTGTAGCGGGAGGCGACCATCCTGCGGGCCTCGGTCCACTCCTCGAGGTGTCTGAGCTTCACCTCCAGGATGGCGGCCTGCAGGCCGTCCAGCCGGGAGTTGCGCCCCTCGAACTCGTGGTCGTACTTGGCGATCCTCCCGTGGTTGGCGATCATGCGGCATTGCCTGGCGAGGTCGGCGTCGCCGGTGACGATGGCGCCGCCGTCGCCGTAGGCCCCGAGGTTCTTGCCGGGGTAGAAGCTGAAGGTCCCCGCCACCCCGAAGGTGCCGACACGCTGTCCGCGGAACTGGGCCCCGTGGGCCTGGGCGCAGTCCTCGACCACCGCCAGCCCGTGCTTTTGCGCGAGCGCCATCACGGCATCCATGTCGCAGGGCTGGCCGTACAGGTGCACCGGGATGATGGCGCGGGTGGCAGGGGTCACCTTGCGGGCGGCGTCGGCGACGCTTATCGTGTAGGTGGCCGGGTCGCAGTCGCAGAAGACGACCTTGAGACCCGCGGAGGTGACCGCTTCGCTGGTGGCGATGAAGGTGTTGGCCGGGACGATGACCTCGCTGCCGGCCGGCAGTTCCAGCGCCTTCAGCACGATCTCCAGGGCGTCGGTGCCGTTGGCCACCCCGACGCAGTGGGCCGCCTGCTGGTAGGAGGCGAAGCTCTCTTCGAAGGAGGCGACCGGCTTGCCGCCGATGAAGGCGGACTCCTCGATGACGCGGGCGATGGCGCGGTCGATCTCCGGCTTGATGGCGCGGTACTGGGCTGCCAGGTCGAGAAACTTTATCTGCATCAGATCCCCCGTATCTTGCGGGCCGGGTTGCCGGCGTAGATCCCCGGCTCGGTGACGTCCCGGGTCACCACGCTCCCGGCACCGATGACCACATGGTCAACGATGGTCACCGGGAGGATGGTGGCGTTGGTGCCGATGGAGACATGGTTGCCGATCACCGTCTCCTTCCACTTGGCACGGTCGCCGCCAGCGGGCCCCCCGCCGGCGAAGCTGTCGTTGATGAACATGGCCCCGTGGGAGATGAAGCAGTCGTCGCCGATGGCGACCAGCTCGCAGATGAAGGCGTGCGACTGTACCTTGCAGCGCGCCCCGACCCGGGCTCCCTTCTGGATCTCCACGAAGGGGCCGATGAAGGAGCCGTCGCCGATGGCACATTCGTACAGGTTCACCGGCTCGACCACGGTGACCCCTTCACCGAAGGAGACCTCCCTGATCCCCGCTTTCCTGATGCGCGGCTCACCCATTGACGACCCTCCCGAGGCGGCACTTCTCGGGGCGGAAGCGGAGGTGCACCTCGCGGCCGGTCTCGATCGACTCGTAGATGGCGTTGATGAGCTCCAGCGACTTGCGCCCCACCAGGCCGTCCACCAGGGCCGGGGTGCTGTTTTTGACCGACTCGATGACGTGGCTTAAGTAGGCCACGTGCCCGAAGCCGTAGACGTTGGGGGGATTCTGGCGGTAGGTCTCGACCACCTCGGAGTCCCCCGGCTCCGGCTGGGCAAAGTTCCAGACCTTCATCTCGTTGACGGCGAAGCCGCCGATCTCCACGGTGCCGCGCTCGCCGAGGATGGAGAGCGATCCCTCCAGGTCCTTGGGGCGGGCCGCCGTGGTGGCCTCCACGATACCGATCGCCCCGTTGGTGAACTTGATGACCGCCACCCCGGTGTCCTCGGTCTCGATGTCGACCAGCGCGGTGGTCGACTTGGCGAAGACCGATTCCGGCTCCCCGAGCATCCATTCCAGGAGGTCGATGTGATGGCTCGCCTGGTTGGTGAAGACCCCGCCGTCCATGGCCCAGGTGCCGCGCCAGCTGTCCTGGTCGTAGTACTCCTGGGTGCGGCACCAGCGGACCCGCACGGTTCCCATGACGAGCTTCCCGAAACGCCCGGCGTCCAGCGCCTCGCGCAGCTTGACCACCGGGTAGTTGTAGCGGTTTTGCTTCACCACGAAGAGCTTGATGCCGGCGCGGTCGCAGGCCTGGATCATGGCGTCGGCGTCGGAGAGCTTGAGCGCCATCGGCTTCTCCACCACGATGTGCCTGCCGTAGGGGGCGAGCTCGATGGTGTGTCGGGCATGGTTGCCGCTCTCGGTGAGGATGTTGACGATGTCGATGTCCACCTGCGCCATCATCTGGTGCATGTCGGTGAACCAGGGAACCCCGTACTTCTCCCCGTAATAGCGCGCCCGCTCCCTCACGACGTCGCAGACGGCGGCGAGCCGTGCGTCCGGGAGCTGTCCTCCGCCGAGTATCTCCGCATGTTTCTTGGCGATCCTTCCACAACCGACCAGCGCGAAATTGAACATGAGCATCCTCTCGTCTGCATACTGAAATGGCACCCCCGCCGGGGGCGCGATGATATACCTGCACGATAGTAGCAATAGCGGTGCCAGCAGGGGCGGCAGCTAAGTTGACGGCATTGCTGGCAAATACCCGTGGCAGATCCGGTCAGTTTTTTGACTGCCCCTTGAGAGACATCAGCCGCACGCTCTTGGCCAGGGTGAGGGCGTCGCTGGAGTCCGGGTGGACCCGCAGTTCCAGCTCCACCTCCCGGGCGCAGGCGGCGAGGTCGCCGCTCGTGAAGAAGCGGTACGCGCGGTCGAGATACGGGGTGGCGGAAGGCTCCGGGGAGGCCGCTCCCTCTTGGGCGGGGATGCGGGGCGCGGCGGGGGCTTCTTCCCTCACGCTCAGTCCCGCGTACAGTCCGGGGAGTCCCTGCCGGTAGATCCCCTCGTCGAGGGTGGCCCGCACCTCCTCCCGCGCCGCCAGGGCGGCGGCGAGCCTCTGCTGCGGGGGCTGGGCGGCCAGCTCCACCATGGCCCGGGCCAGCTCCTCCTCGTCCCCGGGGAGGAAGGTCCTGAAGTGGTGCTCGACGAAGGTGCCCCGGTAGCTCGGGAGCATGACCGAAATGGCGCTCCGCCCGCAGGCGGCACTTTCGGCCAGGGTGATGGGAAGGGTGTCCCTGGAGGGGTAGTTGACCACGATGTCGCTCAACGCGAACACCTGCGGAAGGAGTTCCGCGCTCACCTCCTCCATCCAGCGCACCTGTCCCGCGATCCCCAGTTCGCTCACCCGTCTCTTGAGCTCCGTCTCGTACTGGAGATGGTCCCCGAAGCTGACCCGGTTGAAGATCTTGAAGAGGAGGACGCAGTTCCCCCCCATGGCGGGGAGCGCCCGGGCGAAGGCTTCCAGGATCAGGTGGTGGCCGTTGCTTTCGCCCCAGCCGCGCGGGGAGAGGAAGACGGTGGCGTTCGCCGGGATGCCGAGCCGCTGCCGCCAGGCGAGCGCCTCCTCCCGGTAGCCGGGGGTGAAGCGGCCGGAGTCGACCCCCAGGTGGAGGAAGGTGGTGGGGATCTGGCGGCCGGCGAGCAGGGAGCACTTCTGCGCCATGGTGGGGGCGTCCACGATGGTGAGGTCCGCGCCGGCCAGGGTGGCCCCGATCATGCGCCGCAGGTTCTCGTCGTGCCCGGCCAGGAAAAACTGGTTGATGTCGGAACCCCAGGCGGAGAGGACCAGCGGGTGGAGGCCGGCCTGGACGCAGAGCCAGGCCTTGAGGTCGATCCAGTGGACATGCACCGCGTCGGGGCGAAACCGGTCCCGGATCTCCCTCAGGGCCGCCACGGTGGCGGGGAGGTCCCCCCGGTTGGGGAAGGGGATGAAGCGGTACCCCTTTCCCGCTTCGGGGAGCGGGTCGCCATCCCCCAGGAAGAGGACCTCATGCCCCTGCTCAAGAAGCCAGTTGATGGGGCGTACCGTGTGGGGGCTGAACCAGGGACCGATGGTGATGATCTTCATGCGGCGGCCACTCGTCTCGGCAACAGGATATCCTTCATGGACTCGAACTCGTCCTGGGCCTTGGCGTAGTCGGCGTGGGAGCCGAGGTCGAGCCAGTAGGCGTCGTTGGGGTATCCCGCGATTCTCTTGCCGTCCTTGAGCATGCGGTCCACCACGTCGGGGAAGTCCAAGTAGGTTCCCGGGGGCTGGATGTAGTCGAGCACCTCCGGCTCGTACATGTAGATCCCCATGCTCACGAGGTAGTTCAGGGTCGGCTTCTCCAGGAAGCTCACGATCTCGTGGTTGTCGTTGATCTCGATCACCCCGAGGTCGATCTTCACCGGCCGCTGGTTGAGGGCGATGGTGAGGGGGGCCCCATGCTCCTTGTGGAAGCGGTAGAACTTCGCGTAGTCGAGCGTGGTGAGGATGTCGCCGTTCATCACCAGGAAAGACTCGGTGAGGTCGGGAACCAGCGCCAGCGACCCCACGGTCCCCAGCGGCTGCTGCTCGCGCACGAAGTTGATGGTTGCGTTTTCCACGGTGGGGGAGCCGTCGCGGAAATAGGCCTGGATCAGCTCGGCCAGGTACCCGAGGCTCAAGGTGATCTGGTTGAAGCCGTGGTGGGCGAGCTGGTGGATGACGATGTCCAGGATGGGACGGTCCCCCAGGGGGACCAGCGGCTTGGGAAATACCGTGGTGTAGGGTGCCAGACGTGTCCCCTTGCCTCCTGCCAGGATGACGGCCTTCATGGTTTCTCTCCTTATTCCCCGGGGCTCCGGGGGGTAGATCGCTCCAGGGCCAGGCCGAGGGCCGGGCTGCTGGGGATGTTGATGATCCGTTCGGCTAGTCCCTCCGCCGCGGTGAGCTCCATGCGCGGGGCCGAGGCGTAGGGGGGGAGCCGGTGCAGTAGTTCCCAGGCGGGGCGCGCCATGATCCCCCGGGCGTTCAGCTCGTCGAGGAGCCGGTCGCGCAGCGGGGCCTTTTCGGGGTCGAGCAGCAGCGCGTTCAGCCAGTAGTTGCTTTGGCACCCCTCGGGCTCGGTGAAAAAGTGTGCCCCGTCCAGGGAGGCGAACTCCTCCCGGTAGTAGCCGGCCAACCGCCGCTTGGCGGAGAGAAAGGCCGGGAGCTCCTCCATCTGGGCCACCCCGAGCGCCGCGTTCAGGTTGGGGAGCCGGTAGTTGAAGCCGACCGCGTCGTGCCGGAAGGCCCAGCGGTGGGGAAGCTTGGCGGTGGTGCTCAGATGCCGGGCCCGGCGCGCCAGCGCCTCGTCGCGGGTGAGGATGGCCCCTCCGCCCCCGGTGGTGATGATCTTGTTGCCGTTAAAGCTGACCGCCCCCAAAAGACCGAAGGTCCCGGTGTGGGTCCCCTGGTAGCGGGAGCCGAGCGATTCGGCGGCGTCCTCCACCAGCGCCAGGTTGAAACGGCCGCAGATATCGAGGAGCCCCTGCAGGTCGGCCGGGTGGCCGAAGGTGTGCATCGGCACCAGGGCGCGGATGGTGCGCCCGCTTTGCCGGTTGCGGCAGCCGCCGGGGGTGGGGTGGGCGATCTTTTCCAGGTGGAGGGCGAGCTTCGCCGGGTCCACCCCGAGGGTGGCCGGCTCGCTGTCCACGAAGTGGGGGACGGCGCCGCAGTAGGCGACCGCGTTGGCGGTGGCGACGAAGGAGAGGGCGGGGATCAGCACCTCGTCCCCCGGCTCGACCCCGGCCAAGAGGAGGGAGAGGTGGAGGGCTGCGGTGCCGTTCACCACGGCGACCGCGTGGGGGGCGCCGGTGAAGGCCTCCAGTGCCCGCTCGAAGCGGTCCACGAAGCTCCCCACCGAGGAGACCCAGCCGCTGTCGAGACATGCGCGCACGCACTCCCACTCGTTACCGGCGAAGCGCGGCTCGTGGAGGGAGATGGGCCCCTCCTGTCCGCCCGCGGCGCGCCGCACCACTTCGGCGATCCTCTCCGCCAGCAGGGATGCGGTCATACGGTGTACCCCTCCCGGTAGCGTCTAAGGTTCTCGGGATCGCTGAACCAGGCGATGGTCTTGGCGAGACCCCGCTCCAGCCCCTCCAGCCCGGCATAGCGCGGTACCCAGTTAAGGAGCCTCCGCGCCTTGGCGTTCTCGGCCCACAGCCTCTCCACCTCGCTCTTCTCCGGCCGGATCCGCTGCTCGTCGCTCACGATCTCGACCCGGGTCCCCATCAGCCGGGCGATCAGTTCCACCGTGTCGCCGATGGAGATCTCGAAGTTGCTCCCGATGTTGAAGACCTCCCCCGGCGCCTGGTCGGACTCCAGGGCCGCGATGAAGCCCGCTACCGTGTCCTCGATGAAGTTGAAGTCCCGGGTCGGGGAGAGCGCCCCGAGTTTGAGCGACCGCGCTCCCCGGGCGATCTGGGTGATCACCGTCGGGATGACCGCCCGGGTGGACTGGCGCGGGCCGTAGGTGTTGAAGGGGCGCACGATGGTCACCGGGGTGTCGAAGCTGTGGAAGAAGGACATCGCCATCTGGTCGGCGCCGATCTTGGAGGCGGAGTAGGGGGACTGCCCCTGCAGCGGGTGCTCCTCGGTGATGGGGACGAAGCGGGCGGTGCCGTACACCTCGCTGGTGGAGGTCTGCACCAGTTTCGCCACCCCCAGGTCGCGGGCGGCCTGCGCCACGTTGAGGGTCCCCCTCACGTTGGTATCCAGGTAGCTGTCCGGCGAGCGGTAGGAGTAGGGGATGGCGATCAGCGCCGCCAGGTGGAGCACCAGGTCGCACCCCTTCATGGCCTCCCGGACCCCGTGCGGGTCGCGCACGTCGCCGGCCACCGTCTCGAAGGAGCCGGAGAGCTCGGCGGGGAGCTGGTCCAGCCAGCCGCGGGAGTCGAAGGAGTTGTAGAGCACGAACGCGCGCACGTCCAGGCCGCGCCGCACCAGCGTCTCGGTGAGGTGCGAGCCGATGAAGCCGTCGGCCCCGGTGACCAGGATCTTCTTTCCCTTAAGGTTCATGGCGTCTCCTCGCTCCCGCGCTAGCATCCGGAACGGCCGGCGGCCCGCTTGATCCGGGTTCCGGGGTGCGCCCCTTCCCGCTGGCGGTAGGCGGCGCGCTCCCTGAAGTGGTCCACGAGGTACGCCTGCAGCTCCCTCAGCTCCTGGTTGGAGAGGGTCTTGGTGCGGGTGAAGGTGTTGTGGTATTCGCAGGAGGAGGCGTAGTCGATCCCTTTGTGCCGCTCGTGGCGGTAGTCGAGGCTCCCCGGGACCGGGATGTAGAGCGAGAATCCCACCTCCTCCGGGTCGAGCTCCTCGATGAAGGGGATCCGCTCCAGTACCGTCTCCCGCGTCTCCTCCGGGGTGAAGCCGAGGATGAAGTACCCCTTGCGGACGAGCCCCATCTCGCGGGTGATGCGGAAGGCCTCCCGCAGTTGGTCCGGGGTGTTGGGCTTGCCGGTCAGATGCATGAGGGAAGGGCCGCTCTCGACCCCCATCCAGACCTCGCGCAGGCCCGAGTCGATCAGCTTCTGGAGGACCTCCCGCGCCTGCTTGTTGAGGAGCGTGGAGGCGACCACGTTCATGCCGAAGCCGAACTCCACCCCCCGCGCCTTCTTCAGTTCGGCGAGCCGCCCCATCTCAGGGGTGAGGAAGACTTCGGCGTCGCACATGAGGACCATGGAGTCCCGGTCCATCCCCCAGCGGTCGCGGAGCTCCTCCATCTCCGCCACCATGTTCTCGGCGGAGCGGCTGGAGCCGTGCTCGCGGGTGAAGCTGCGGGCCGCGCAGAAGATGCAGTCGAAGGGGCAGCCGCCCCGTTGCAGCTCCATGGAGGTCTTGCGCCCCTCACCGAGTGCGGCCAGCTTCGCGAAGTGCCGGTCCACCCGGATGAGCTCCCGGTCCGGGAATGGACAGCGGTTCAGATCCTTCATGAGCCCGTTGCGGATGAAGCGGCGCGGGGAGTCGCTTTGCAGGACCTCCAGCCACCCCTCCTCGCCCGGCCCCTGGACGAAGCAGTCGACCGCGTGGCCGTAGAGTTCCAAAAGCTCGGCCTCCCCCAGGCCGTGCACCGCGTAACCTCCCCAGACGATGCGTGCCCGCGGGTTCACCTTGCGGATCCTTGCGATGAGAAAGAGCGCGGCGGCGGTCTGGAAGCTGGTGAGCGAGAAGCCGATGAGATCGGCCTCGGCACAGCCGGCGACGATCGCCTCGTCGGCGTCGAACTGGCCGTGGAAGAAGGAGTACTGGTCCGGGGTGAAGCCGAAACGGTATGAGTAGGCGGCGATGTACCCGAGCCCCAGGCTCTCCCATGCGTGCTCGCTCTTGGGGGCGATCAGCACGATCCTCCGTTTGCTAGCCGGCATGGGGACCTCCCTTCACGGCCGCGGCGACATCCGCCCCGTTTCTCCTCTTGAGGTCGGGGGCCGACTTCGCCGGCCCGTTCACGCGTGGTTTGAGCAGGAAAAAAGGGCGCAGGTCCGGGAGGTCGACGATGGCGGAAGGGGGCGCGGCAGTTGCGGCAGCTTGCATTGTGGCTCCGTTTGCTGTTGTTGTGGCTCGCCCCCGTTGGCGACCTCTGGACGGGGCAGCCGGTCTGCGGGCTGATTTAAAAAAGCAACAACCATGCCGGTGTTCCTGTTGGTTAACGCGTTGAATCACAAGGGAAATTTGCCGGGGTTGGCGGGTCAAAATTTTGAAAGGGAGCGTTGCCGACAGGACGGCGTCGTTGATGTCGGAGACTTTTGACGGTGCCATCCCATCGCTTGTGACGGGGGAAGAGGCGGCGAAGCCGGGATCGGGCGGGGAATGGCCAGGGGGCTCAAATCATGAAGTCAAGGATGGTGCGCTGGATGGGAGAGGCTTTCCGCCGTCAAACGGTCGCCGGGAGTTTCCTGGCCACCATGTTGAGGCTGATCAGGCGGTCCTTGAAGCGCAGCGAGCTCGTGTCGGAGAAGAGGCCGAAGGTCTCCACCCGCTGGATGAGGCTGAAGCCGGCCTGGTGGAGGAAGTAGGTGAGGAAGTCCTCGTTGAGGCCGACCTGGTGGAAGTCGTGGGGGTGGGTGTGGCCGCCGAACATCATCCGCATGATGGCGAAGCGCTCGTCGACGGTGAGCTTTTCCTTGTCGAGGTAGAGGGCGGCCAGCGCGTCCAGGTCCGGTACGCTCACGTAGACGGTGCCGAAGGGGTGCATGACCCGGTGCCACTCCTTGAGGGTCGCCTGCAGCTCGCACTGGTAGTCGAAATGTTCCAGGATGTGGGAGGCGTAGATCTCCTGGATGGAGCCGTCGGCGAAGCGGGAGAGGTCGTTGGCGTTGCCGAGGTGGTCGACGTGGGGGAGATCGCAGATGTTCAGGATCTCCCACCCTTCGGCCGGGGTGGTCCCCCCGATGTGGAGTTTGCGCATGGTGATGGGTCCTCGGTCGCCTGCTGCCGTTCGGTTAGAACGGGGTCCCGGCGTAGCCGTCGTACTGGTCGGCGGTGGGATCCATGGTCTTGCCGCGGATGTCCTTGCCCGAGAACTTGAAGACCATGTGGGACGGGTCGATGGTCGCGTCGTTGGTGGAATTCTGGCTCAGCATGAAGGTCACCGTCGCCTGCTGCTGTTGCGGATCGTAGGTCACGCTGGTCGGGTTCTGCGGAATATAGGCTTCGGTGGGAACCACCGGGAGGAGGTTGTTGTAGTAGCCGGCCGCGCCGCCGTTGGCCTTGGTGATGGTCCAGTTGCTGGTATCCTGCACAGAGGAAGGGTCCATCTGCGAATCGAAGGTGAAGGTGAAGGTGAAGAGCTTCGACTGGTTGGGCTGCCCCGTGGCGGAGTTGACCCCCAGCATGCCGAGGAGCTGGGTTCCCATCCCCAGCGCGCTGCCGAAGTTGTCGGTGTCTCCCCCGCCGCCGGCTACCATCTTCGGCTTGGCGATGGTGGCGGAGAGGAGCGCCCCTTGCGTCGCGTCCAGGTTGGTGACGGTATCGACCTCGTGCTGGGCGTTGGTGGTGTCGTTGAGGGCGGCGTAGGCGACCCCCAGCTCGAAGTGCGCGGCGGTCATCTTCGGCCTCAGCTTGACGGCCTGTGTCAGTTGTTTGACGGCGTCGGAATAGTTCCCTTCCTTGTTGTAGGTCGCCCCCAGCGCGTAGTAGACGTTGGGGTCGTTGGGGGCCATCCGCTGGACCTTTTTGAACTGCGCCTCGGCGTCGGTGTAGCGCCCCATCTGCTGGTACATCTGCCCGAGCGTGTACGGCGCGACCTCGTCGGTGGGATCGAGCTTGATGGCGGTCTTGAACTCTTTCTCGGCCTGGGTGTACTGCTTGTTCCCCATGTAGACGTTGGCCAGGCTGGTATGAACGGTCGCCTGCGATGGGTCGATCTGGAGCGACTGCTTGTAGATCTTGATCGCCTCGCTGGTCTTGTTCTGGACGAGGTAAGTCTGGGCCAGGTAGTTGTAGGAGGTGGTGTTGGTGGGATCCATCGCGATGGCGCGCTGAAACTCCTGCGCGGCCTTCGTGTAGTTCTTGTTCTGGTAAAAGCCGATGGCAGAGCTCAAAGCCCCGTTGGCCAGTGACTGTTGCTGCGTGGAAGTCGAGGCCAGCGTGCTGTAGATGTCGTAGGCCGAGGCGGAGCCGCTGCTTCCTGTCATGCCGTCGAGAACGTTTGCCATTGAGAGTCTCCCTCATCCCAAGCGGAGTTGTGGTTCATCCAGTGTATCGGCAGCTTCAGAGAAAACTTTAGCTGTAATCGAAGGCCCGCGTCCGATAAAGGTCGCGGGCCGACTTTTGACATGTTCAATTCCCCTCGCCCCTTTAGGGGAGAGGGTGCCCGGGGGCGGGTGAGGGAAGGTTTTAAACTTTACGCCCGGGCCGGCCTCGCGTTCCCTCCCCTTCAAACCCAACCTTCTCAAGCGTTGGCGCAGCGCTTGAGGTTGCTCAGGCACTCGCGGGCGGCCTGGTTCCAGGGCTCGAGCTGGGTGACCTTGCCGTAGAAGGTCTCCGCCTCCTGCGGGCGGTCAAGCAGCGTGCAGATCTTGCCGAGGCACATCAGGGTGTCGACGTTCTTGGGCTCCTTTTGCAGCTGGTCCAGGTAGATGGCGATGGCGCCGTCCACGTTGCGCCCCTCGACGAAGTAGAAGTCGGCAAGGTTCTTCTGGAAGGTCCCGTTGGCCGGGACCAGGGCGGCCGCCCTTTCGTAGTGGGCGAGAGCCTCCTCCTTGTCCCCCCTCTCGTAGCAGAGGACCGCAAGGTCGTTATGGGCCGGGGCAAAGTTGGGATGGACGACCAGGATCTTCTCCAACTCCTCGGTGGCCTCGTCCAGCTTCCCTTCCGCGACCATGTGCTGAACGTTTTCGTAACGATCCTCGGCGGGCTCGTCGTCATCATCGGCTCCGGCTTCGGGAGCGTTCTCCTGCTCGGCCCGGAGCTCGGTCAGCCGCTCGCGCACCGTCTGGTTCCACGGCTCGATCTCCAGCGCCCTCTGGTAGAAGGTCTCCGCCTCGTTGGGCTGGCCGACCACCTGGCTGATGATGCCGAGGTTCAAAAGGGTCTCCACGTCCCGCGGGTCGTCTTTGAGAAGTTCGAGGTAGATGGCGATCGCCTCGTCGGTCTGTCCCTCCTCCACGAAGAGCATGTCGGCCAGGTTCTTCCGGAAGGTCATGTCGCGGGGGGAGAGCTCGACCGCTCTCCGGTAGTGGAGCAGGGCGGCTTCCTTGTTGCCGGTGAGATAGTGGAGGGCGGCCAGATCGTTATGGGCGGTGGCGTGGCCGGGGTGTCTGGCGATGTGCGTTTCCAGCGCCCGTACCGCCTGCTCCCGGTCTTCCCCGTTGACGACCGGCTGAAGACGGGCGAACGCCTCGTCGGCCGATTCCGCGGCCGGTGGCGCCATCGGCTGGGGAGCGCTGACCGGCTGGCTCGCCATCGGCTGGGGAATGCTGGTGGGCTGGCTGGCCATCGGCTGGGACATGCTGAGGGGCTGAGACATGCCGAAGGGCTCGCTCGCCATCGCCGGGGCGAGCGCGGCGCCTTTGGCCGGGGCCTCGCCTCCCTGCGCCACCATGGTCAGCCCGGTGAATTCCGGCAGGTGCACCACGCTGAAACGTTCGGCGCACTTCTGGAGGAAGGCACCCATCGCCCCGTCCCCCTCGCCGATGCAGCCGATGGTGTAGTGAAGCTCGCGGCGCCACATGGCATGGTTGGGGACCTCGCCGGCGCGAAGCAGCGCGACCGGGTCCTTACCCTGCCAGCTGCGGCTCCCGGCGCTGACATGCTGGGCGAAGCTCTGGTGCGGGATGGTCGTCAGGCAGGTGTTGCCGAAGGCCAGCATCGCCTCGGGGTGCTGGCCAAGGGTGGCGGAGAGGAGCTGGTAGGCCTCGCTCCTCATCCGGTCGGCCACGTTGAGCAGGGTGATGAAGCGGCCGGAGGCGATCTTGACTGCCAGGTTGACACCGGCGTAGGCGCCCGCCCGGTACGGTATCCTCAGGGAGACGATGTTGCCGAACCTGCGCTGGAGGTCGGTGACGATGGCGGTCTCGGACTGATCCGACCCCTGGTCCACCACGATAACCTCCATGCTCCGGGCGATCGTCTGCTCCAGGAGGCCCGCCAGGCACTCCCTGACCTGCGACTCCTGGTTGCGGGTGACCACGATGGCGGTGACGAGGGGACGATCCTCTGCTTCGGTTACGGCTGCTCCGCCGCGGTTGACTTCAGGCAGGCTCATAAGTTCGTTCTCCGTTCTGGGTGAGTTTTTAATTTGCAGGGTCATCGAAATGTCAATTTTCCGCCCCTGCCTCTCTCTCAACGAGGGGACAAGGCAGGATGAGGCGGTACCCACGATGATTAAGCAACTGCTATGCCAGTGGCGCCTGCGATGGCCGGTGCCGTCCCTGGCATGGTCCCCCGGCGGGCCCCCGAAGGCTTGCCCAGCGCGGCTTTGCGGTGGAGGAGATGACCCCTGACAAATGGCGGAGGGCAGGGGAGGCGAGGCGGCGCGGGTGTCGTGGTCAAAAAGCCGACACGGTCACTGACCGCAGGTGATGAGGAAGACTCCGGCCAGCATGAGGAGGCTCGCGATGATTCCGCCGCGCTCCCCGAAGAGGTAACGGCCGTAGAGGACCCCGAACAGCAGGCTCAACCGTTTCACGGCGATCATGTAGGCGACGTTGGTGAGGGTGATGGCGTAGATGTGGGAGAGGATCTGGATGGTGTAAAAGAGCGCCGGCAGCAGCGACGCGGTAAGCACCCCGTTGGTGGAGAGGGCTGCCAGCTCCCTTTTCCCCTTGTACAGGGCGAGCGGCGCGGTGCAGAGCACGAGGAGCGGAAAATAGATGGCGGCGAAGAAGAGGGGGGAGGAGAGGGCGATGGCGCGCTTGCCGATCACCGAGGTGACGCTGTAGATCAGCGCGACGGCAATCATGCAGAGCGACCCCTTTTCGCTGAAGAGCGCCCTCAGTGGCGCCAGTACGCCCCCGTTGGCCATGGACGCCCTCTCCCTCGGGGCGAGGGTGGCCGAAGGCCGGGTGAGGGAGGACCGTCCGGCATTAAGCAGGTAGCTCCCGAGTGCGATGAGAACCACCCCGGCCGCCCCCGGGGCGGTGAGCTTTTCGCCGAGGAGCAGCGACGGGAGGATCAAAAGGAGCAGCGGGGTGAGGGATAGGAGCGGAAGAGTGAGGTTCAGGGGGGAGAGTTTCAGCGCCTTACTGTAGAGAAAGAGCGCCGCGGCCTCCAGCGGGAGGCCGAGCAGGAGGCAGAGGTAGAATTCCCCGCCCAGGGGAGGGATGGGAATGAACGGGAGCGGGATCAGGAAGAGCGGGGCGGCGGGGAGGATCCTCAGCCAGGTGACCAGGTACTCGTTGTGGCCGGCGAGCGCCTTCTTGGTGAGGGCGTCGCTGGTAGCGAGCGTGAAGGCGGAGATGAGCGTCAATGACAGCCAAAGCGGAATCATGACGAAAGCATAGCGCAGGTGGCGGCCGCACGCAGGCGCGCAAGGGGGAAAAGGGCGGGAGCGGTTGAATATGGGGGAAAAGGGGGCCTAATTGACATGTTCCACGTCCTTAGTTTCGAAGGTTACGGAGGTGTGGCCATGAAACGCCACCGGAACGCAGTGGGCATCATGGAAGGGGCGAGAAACGTCTGCGCCATCGCGCGGTCGCTGGTGGAGGCGGCCGAGGAGGCGGTGGGAGAGGGGCTTGGCGCGGAGCACGACGCCGCGGTGAGGATGATCGTTCACCGGCTGGCCGGGCTCTGCCAGGTGGAGGAGATCGGTTACGGCTTCGATCCGGTGACCGGACGCGATATCTATGGCGTGCTCATGAAGGAGTGCAGGGACAAGGCGGGGGAGGAGCCGGCGCGCGTGACCGGTGAGAGTGAGCGGCTCATCCTGTTGCGTCCCAGCCTGAAGGGGCTTCCGGAAGGCGGTTGACCAGCGTGGCCAGGGTGAACTCCGGGCGGATGTTGATCCTCAGCGGGATACCGCTCTCCCCCAGTCCCCCGCTCACGATCAGGGTGCTCTTTCCCTTGCGGAATACGCCCAGGTCCCAAGGGGGGAAGAATCCCATGGCCGGGACGAAGGCGGCTCCCAGGATCGGGATGCGGAGCTGGCCGCCGTGGGTATGGCCGCAGAGCATGAGATCGATCCCGAGTTTGGCCGCCAGCGGGAACGGGTGGGGCGAGTGGGAGAGGAGCACCACCGGGCTTTCCCCGTCGGTGTCATCCATGGCCGCCGCCAGCCGGGCCCGGCGGGTGACCGGGTCGTCGATCCCCACCACCTGGAGCCGTGCGTCTCCCTTTTCGAGCACCGCGGTCTGGTTGGGTATCACCTTGGCTCCCGCCTGGCGCAGCCGCTCGTTGAACTCCTCGGCCCGGTCGAGCCGCCAGTCGTGGTTTCCCGGTACCGAGAAGATGGGGCCGTCGAAAAACCTCCTGATCCCCGCCACCAGCTCCAGCGCCGGTTTAAGCGACGGCGCGGTGCCGACCACCAGGTCGCCGGTCATGGCCACCATGTCGAAGCGTTCCCGTTGGATAAGGGCCAGCAGGTGCTCCCCCTCCGGGCCGTACTCCTTGTCGTGCAGATCGCTCAGGTGCAGGATGGTGAAGCCTTCGAAGGCGCGGGGGAGGTCCTGGACCGGGACCAGGTACCTGCGGATCCTCACGGATTCCTTTTCCAGGTAGAGATAGGGGACCGCCGCCAGTCCGCCCATCAGAAATGCCCGTCGTGAAAGTAGCATCATCTTGGAAATCCTCCGGAATGAAAAAATTATAACATGCGGCCCGGCGCCCGAGCGGGTGGCGGATGGTTCACGCCATATCTTTGACTTCGACGCCGGCTGTCGGTATTATGACGCGGATTTTCGAAAGGAGCGTCCGATGGCGGATTTCGCGGTCAGCGAGGAAAAGAACCGGTGGCTTAAGGCCAAGATGGAGCAGTTGGGCGTCAAGGAGAGCGACCTCGAGGAGCGTTTCGTCCACGCCTCCGGGAGGGGCGGGCAGCACGTCAACAAAAGCTCTTCCTGTGTCTATCTCAAGCATCTCGCGACCGGTACCGAGGTGAAGTGCATGGAGTCCCGCAGCCAGTCGCTCAACCGGTTTCTGGCCAGGCGCTACCTGCTGGAGAAGCTGGAGGGGCTCTCCGGGAAGCCGACCGGCAAGGACCTGGCGGCCGAGAAGTTGCGGCGGCAGAAGGCGCGGCGGAAGAGGCGGGCGAGCTCGAAGTACGTCCAGGGCGGATCTTCAGGGGAACCGGCCGGGGGAGAAGAGATGGGGACGGGCGGAGAAGAGACGATGGCGCCGGTCGGGGGAGATGAAAGGGAGTAGCCGAGCCCCTCCTTGGCTCAGCTGGTTGGCAAGGAATATGCTTAGGGGGAGGGGAGAGGTTAGACCGGCGGTATCTCGGCATTTTTCCGAACAGCCGGAGACGAGCTCCCGGGGGTGCTTTTTCCCGCGGAGCGGGAAATTTAGCGGGCCAAAAAAAAGTTGACAACCTAATGAGGTGGAGGGTATAAATTTACATTATCCTCAATAAGACCTTGCTTCGATCCTTACACTACCTCATACACTCTCACTACCGGTACCGGTAACGACACCTCAAGGTTACACTTACTTCACACATACTCATCAGCCGCGTTTTCATATTAGGCAGTCCACGCATGTGACCATGCCGCTCTCATATCGTACATATCCCCGCAAGCCAGCGACAGGCAACCCGACATCCCCGATCCGATGGAGAGTTGCGCCATCCCAGGAGAACAGATGAACCTACAGGAACTCAAAGAGAAAAAGATCAACGATCTCACGGCAATCGCCAAGGGTCTCAACATAGAGGGGGCGTCGAGTCTGCGCAAGCAGGACCTCATCTTCGCCATCCTCAATGCCCAGACCGAGAAGAACGGCATGATCTTCGGTGAAGGCGTGCTTGAGACGTTGCCGGACGGCTTCGGGTTCCTTAGGGCTCCGGATTACAACTACCTTCCGGGTCCCGACGACATCTACGTCTCCCCCTCCCAGATCCGCCGCTTCAACCTGCACACCGGTGACACGGTGGCAGGCCAGATCCGCCCCCCGAAAGAGGGGGAGCGCTACTTCGCCCTCTTAAAGGTCGAGACCGTCAACCACGAGTCTCCCGAGGTGGCCCGGGACAAGATCCTCTTCGACAACCTCACCCCGCTCTACCCGGAAGAGAAGCTCAAGCTGGAGACCGCTCCCGACAACATGTCGACCCGCGTGATGGAGCTCATCGCGCCGATCGGCAAGGGGCAGAGGGGGCTCATCGTCGCTCCGCCGCGTACCGGCAAGACGATGCTCATCCAGAACATCGCCAACTCCATCGCCGAGAACCACCCCGAGGTCTTCCTGATCGTCCTTTTGATCGACGAGCGCCCGGAGGAGGTTACCGACATGCAGCGCTCGGTCAAGGGCGAGGTGGTCTCCTCCACCTTCGACGAGCCGGCTTCCCGTCACATCCAGGTGGCCGAGATGGTCATCGAGAAGGCCAAGCGCCTGGTCGAGCACAAGCGCGACGTCGTCATCCTGCTCGACTCCATCACCCGTCTGGCCCGCGCCTACAACACCGTCATCCCTCCCTCCGGCAAGATCCTCTCCGGTGGTGTCGACTCCAACGCGCTGCACAAGCCCAAGCGCTTCTTCGGCGCCGCCCGCAACATCGAGGAGGGTGGCTCGCTCACCATCATCGCTACCGCGCTCATCGATACCGGCAGTAAGATGGACGAGGTGATCTTCGAGGAGTTCAAGGGTACCGGCAACATGGAACTCCACCTCGACCGCAAGCTGGTCGAGAAGAGAACCTTCCCGGCCATCGACATCAACAAGTCGGGGACCAGGAAGGAGGAGCTCCTGATCGACAAGGCGTCGCTCAACAGGATCTGGATCCTCAGAAAGGTGCTCCACCCGATGAACGTGGTGGACTCCATGGAGTTCCTGATCTCAAAACTGGGCGGGACCAAGAGCAATCAGGAGTTCCTGGACTCCATGAGCAAGTAGGTGAAAAAGAGCTTGAAAGTTTCCACCGAAGATGTTATGTGTGAATACTTTCCGGCGATCAATCATGAAAAGTTACCGGGGTTCGCCCCGCGAGGAGGAAGATATGAAGGCTGAGATCCATCCGAAGTACAACGACATCACCGTCAAGTGCCTGTGCGGCAACCAGTTCCAGACCCGCTCCACCAAGGCCGAGATCAACACCGAGGTTTGCTCGCAGTGCCATCCGTTCTACACCGGCAAGCAGAAGCTGATGGATACCGCGGGTCGCGTCGAGCGTTTCCGTAAGCGGTACAACATCGCGGCCAAGCCGACGGAATAGAGGTTCTCGCTTTTGCGGATCCGGTGAGGGGATTTTGTCTTTGGCGAAATCCCCTTATTTCGTTTTCTCTATGCCGCCCGCTGGCTTTTGAAGGATCTTCATGAAGGTTGCCCTTCTTCAACACACCCCCGAGCCCGAGCTCACCGTCGCCTTGGCCGCCCGGCTCTGCTATTCCAAAATCGACATTGGCGCCCTCAAGGAAAAACTCACCGGCGCCGACATCAAGAACTTCCTCGACAAGATCATGTCGCTCGGGCATCAGTCCGTGCTGGAACACGCCTCCTTCACCTTCGGGATCGAAGGGATCTCGCGGGTGACCAGCCACCAACTGGTGCGCCACCGGGTGGCCTCCTACTCCCAGCAGTCCCAGCGCTATGTCTCCCACACCGAGCGCTTCGGCGTGGTCACTCCCCCGTCCATCGCGGAGAATCCGGAACACCTCGCCCGTTTCGAGGCGCAGGTGGCGGCGCTGCACGCGGCCTACGCCGAGCTGGTGGAGGCGGGAGTGCCGGCCGAGGACGCCCGCTATCTCCTTCCCAACGCGACCGAGACCAAGATACTGGTCACCATGAACGCCCGCGAGCTTTTGCACTTCTTCGGCGTCCGCTGCTGCGAGCGCGCGCAGTGGGAGATCCGGGGCATGGCGATCGAGATGCTCAGGCTGGTGAGGCCGGTGGCTCCCACCATCTTCGGCCAGGCCGGCCCCGGCTGCCTCGCCGGCCCCTGCCCGGAGGGGAGCATGTGCTGCGGGAAACAGAAGGAAGTCCGGGAGTTCTTCAAGAAGCTCTAGACGTCCCTCTCGTCGGACGCTCCCCTCGCCCCTTCAGGAGAGAGGGGAAATAGAAGTTGCCCTCGACTTGTCGGGGGATTTGCGCAGGCAGCAGGACCCGAAGGGCCTCCCGATGATGGCGGCGCTTCACATGAGGTAAAAATGAGCAAGATCAACATCGGTGGACAGGCGGTTTTGGAAGGGGTCATGATGCGGGCGCCCCGCTCGCTGGCCATCGCGGTCAGGCGGCCGGACGGCGAGATCTCGGTCAAAAGCGAGACCGTCATCCCGCTCTCCGAGCGTTTCCCCATCACCAAGCTCCCCATCGTCCGGGGGGCCGTGGCCCTTTTCGCCTCGCTCATCACCGGTATCAAGGCGCTTAACTTCTCCGCCAACGAGGCGCTCTCCGAGGAAGAGGGGAAAAAGGAAGAACTCTCCGGGTGGGCCATCGGCGGCACCATGGCGTTTGCCTTCGGGTTCGGCATCCTCCTTTTCTTCATCATGCCGCTCTACCTCACCAAGTTGATGGTCCCGGTGATCGGCGGCTCCAACATCGTTTTCAACCTGGTCGACGGCGTGATCAGGGTGGCGGTCTTTCTCATCTACATCATCTCCATCTCCCGGATGAAGGACATCCAGCGGGTCTTCCAGTACCACGGGGCGGAGCACAAGTCGATCTTCACCTTCGAGGCCGGCGAGGAGCTGACCGTGGAAAACGTGAAGAAATACAGCTGCCTGCACCCCCGCTGCGGCACCAGTTTCCTCCTCATCGTCATGCTGGTGAGCATCCTGGTCTTCTCGCTGATCCCCAAGCCCTGGCCCTTCTACTTCAAGGCGGGCGCGAGGATCGTCCTGCTTCCCATGATCGCCGGGCTTTCCTACGAGGTCCTCAAGTGGACCGCCAAGCGTGAGAACAACCCCTTCGTGCGGATGCTGATCGCCCCGGGGCTCGCCTTGCAGCGGCTGACCACCCGCGAACCGGACGACAGCCAGATAGAGGTGGCCATCAAGTCCATGCAGGTGGCCCTGGATATCAACGGCGGCCACAAGGATGACCGCCTGGTCGTCTAAATAATCCCCCTGAGGTTCATAAATGTTTGAAAAGATAGCCGAACTGGAAAGACGTTATGAGGAACTGGAGTCGCTCCTCGCAGATCCCGAGGTGTTGGCGAACCAGACCGAGTTCAGGCGCCTCTCCAAGGAGCATTCGGGCCTTTCCGAACTGGTCGCCGCCTACCGTGAGTACAAGAAGCTCCTCTCCGACATCGAGGACAACCGCGAGCTCATGAAGGAACCGGACCAGGAGATGCGCGAGATGGCGGAGGCCGAGCTCGAGACCCTCGAGAAGCGCCGCGCAGAGCTCGACGCCGAGATCAAGGTGCTCCTTCTCCCCAAGGACCCCAACGACGACAAGAGCGTCGTCCTGGAGATCCGCGCCGGCACCGGCGGGGACGAGTCCGCCCTTTTCGCCGGCGATCTTTTCCGCATGTACACCCGCTACGCCGAGACCAACCGCTGGCGTGTCGAGATCATCTCCGCCTCCGAAGCGGAGAAGGGGGGCTTCAAGGAGGTGGTGGCCCTCATCGAAGGCGCCGGCGTCTTCGCCAAGCTGAAGTACGAGTCCGGCACCCATCGTGTCCAGCGCGTCCCGGAGACCGAGGCCCAGGGGCGCATCCACACCTCCGCCTGCACCGTCGCCGTGCTTCCCGAAGCCGAGGACATCGACATCGACATCAACCCCACCGACCTGAAGATCGACGTCTACCGCTCCTCGGGCGCGGGGGGGCAGCACGTCAATACCACCGACTCCGCGGTCAGGATCACCCACATCCCGACCGGTACCGTGGTCGCCTGCCAGGAAGAGCGTAGCCAGATCAAGAACCGCGCGAAGGCAATGAAGGTCCTCAAGTCGCGGATCCTCGACTCCATCCAGATGGAGCAGAACGCCAAGATGGCCGCCGACCGTAAGAGCCAGGTGGGGAGCGGGGACCGCAGCGAGCGTATCCGGACTTACAACTTCCCGCAGGGGAGGATGACCGATCACCGGATCGGCCTCACCCTCTACCGTCTCGATGCCATCATGGCCGGGGACATCGCCGAGATCACCGACTCGCTGAGGACCCACTACCAGATGGAGGCCCTCCAGGCCCAGAGCGAAGGGATGTAGCGCGTCCCTCCCCCATCCCCTCCACCCTCCGCCGGGGATATGCCCTCGCCCCTTCAGGGGAGAGGTTGGCCGGTGGCCGGGTGAGGGTAGCTTCTGAAGGGGGAGATGCGTCGATGGGAGTAAGGCCTTTTCTATGACCAACCAGCCCGAAAAATGGGACGTCCTCAAGGTCCTCAACTGGACCAAGGGGTATCTGGCCGAAAAGGGGGTGGAAAACCCGAGGCTGGAGGCGGAGTGGATGCTCTGCGAGGCCCTCTCCCTTGACCGCGTGGGGCTCTATCTCAATTTCGACAAGCCGCTCACCGACGCCGAGCTCGCCTCCTACCGGGGACTGGTGGCCCGGCGCGGCAAGCGCGAGCCGCTGCAGTACATCCTCGGAACCCAGGAGTTCATGGGGCTCGACTACCGGGTCACCCCGGCGGTGCTGATCCCCCGGCACGACACCGAGGTGCTGGTCACCGAGGCGATCAAGCGGGCGAGCCTGCTCAAGAGCATCCTCGATATCGGGACCGGCAGCGGTTGCGTAGCCATCGCCCTGGCCAAGGCACTTCCCGAGGTGGAGGTCTCCACCGTCGACGTTTCGCCCGAAGCCATCGAGGTGGCCCGCGGCAACGCCGAGAGACACGAGGCGCGGGTGATCTTTTTCGAGGGATCTCTCTTCGAGCCGGTCGCCGGTCGGGAATTCGACATGATCGTCTCCAACCCGCCGTACATTCCGGCAGGTGACATCGCCGGCCTCCAGCAGGAGGTCCGTGGCTACGAGCCGGTCGGTGCCCTGGATGGCGGTGCCGATGGCCTCGACTTCTACCGCGCCATCACCTCGCAGGCCTCGGGGCACCTCAATCCGGGAGGCTGGCTGCTCTTCGAGGTGGGAGCGGGGCAAGCCACGCAGGTGTTGGGGCTGCTCAGGCATCACGGTTTCACCGAGGAGACCTTCACCCAGACCGATCCCGCCGGCATCGAGCGGGTAGTGGGCGGTCGGCTGGCAAAAAATTAATTCAGTACCCCCTTTTCGTCCCTTCTCCTTCAATGAGAAGGACAGGATGAGGATGGGGCGTCTTGCGGATTCAATCCCCATCCTCACCCCGACCCTCTCCTTGAAGGAGAGGAAGATTTGGCTGAGGCGGGCACTCAAGAAAAAAAAGAGGTACTAGTGGACAAACTGGTCATTCACGGCGGTAAGAAGCTCTCCGGCGAGGTAACCGTCAGCGGTTCCAAGAATGCTGCCCTTCCGATATTCATCTCCACCATTCTCGCTCCCGGCTGCACCGAAATCAGCAACGTCCCCTTCCTGAGGGACATCAACACCACCATCAAGGTGCTCGAGCAGTTGGGCGCGACGGTGGAGGGGCGTGGCAACATCGTCAAGATCGACACCACCAACCTCAACAGCTTCGAGGCGACCTACGATCTCGTCCGCACCATGCGCGCCTCCGTGCTGGTGCTCGGACCGCTCCTCGCCCGTTTCGGCCAGGCCCGCGTCTCCCTTCCGGGCGGATGCGCCATCGGTGCCCGTCCGATCAACCTCCACCTGAAGGGGCTTGCCGCGCTGGGCGCCGACATCACCCTGGAGCACGGCTACGTCGAGGCCAAGGCCAAGCGTCTCAAGGGGGCCCGGATCAACTTCGACATCTCCACCGTCGGCGGCACCGAGCAGCTGCTGATGGCCGCCGCCACCGCCAAGGGTGAGACCATCCTCGAAAACGCCGCCCGCGAGCCGGAGATCGTCGACCTCGCCGAGATCCTTACCAAAATGGGCGCCAAGATCGACGGGGCCGGTACCGACACCATCCGGATCCAGGGGGTCGACGAATTGTCCGCGACCAGCCACACCGTCATGCCGGACCGCATCGAGGCCGGGACCTTCATGATCGCCTCCGCCATCACCGGCGGCGACATCAAGATCCACAACATGCGCCTCGAGCATCTGGACGCCCTGACCTTCAAGCTCCAGGACGTGGGCGTCGAGATCACCAACAAGGACGGCGTGGTCCGGGTCAAAGGGCCGAAGAAGCTCAAAAGCGTGAACATCAAGACCCGCCCGTACCCGGGCTTCCCGACCGACATGCAGGCGCAGTTCATGGCGCTCATGTGCCTTGCCGAAGGGGCCAGCGTCATCTCGGAGAACATCTTCGAGAACCGTTTCATGCACGTCTCCGAGCTCTTGCGCTTCGGGGCCGATATCACCATCGAGGGGAACAGCGCCACGGTGAAGGGTGTCAAAAAGCTGTCCGGCGCACCGGTCATGGCAACCGACCTCCGCGCCTCCGCCTCGCTGATCCTGGCCGCGCTGGCCGCCGACAACACCAGCGAGATTTCCCGCATCTACCATCTCGATCGCGGCTACGAGTCGATCGAGAAGAAGCTCGCCGGCCTGGGCGCCGACATCCAGCGGGTGGTGGACAACAACCAGGTGTAACGGGGGAGGGGACTGGCTCCGCCAGGTGCCAGTCCCCCTAGCAGGTAAAAGCGGAAGGCGAAATCCCCCCTGTCCCCCCTTCCGCCTTCGCCAAGGCTTCAGCGGACACGTCGCAAAGGGGGGAACGTAAGGCGCGGCTGTTCCCGTTGGAAAATCTCCTCTGTCCCTAAGAGGAAAGCCCTTTTTGAAGAGGTATTTGAAATGACTGATTACGTTACCATTGCCATACCGAAGGGGCGGATACTCCAGGATTCCGTCGCCCTCTTTAAAAAGATCGGCATCGACTGCGAGGAGCTCCTCTCCGATACCCGCAAGCTCGTCTTCGTGAACGAAGAGCAGAAGATGCGCTACATGATCGTCCGCGCCACCGACGTTCCTACCTACGTCGAGTACGGCTGCGCCGATCTCGGCATCGTCGGCAAGGACACCCTCATGGAAGCCGAGAAGGATCTCTACGAGCCGCTCGATCTCAAGTTCGGCTACTGCCGCCTGATGGTTGCCGAGCCCGTCGAGCTCTCCCACAAGGACGACCCGGCCGCCTGGAACAACATCAGGATCGCCACCAAGTATCCCAACGTGACCGAGAAGTACTTCGCCTCCAAGGGGATCCAGGTGGAGATCATCAAGCTCTACGGCTCCATCGAGTTGGCCCCGCTAGTCGGGCTGTCCGAAAGGATCGTCGACCTCGTCTCCACCGGCGAGACCCTGAAGCAAAACGGCCTGGTCGAGGTGGAGCACATCGCCGAGATCACCTGCCGCCTGATCGTGAACCGCGCCAGCCTCAAGACCAAGCACGACCGGATCTCCAAGATCATCGAAGGATTGGAGCAGCACATCTAAGGGGCTGTCATGGACAAACCGATCGCCGATGCCTTGCTGGATTTTTACCAGAAGATCCTGAAGCCTGAGTTTGACAGTCTCCGCCAGAAGCAGGTCGAGCACGACCAGCGTTTCACTGAGATGAATGGGCACCTTGACGGTATCTATCATCGGCTGGGGCGCCTGGAAGACGAGAAGGTGGCGATGAACGCTCGTCTCGACAGGATCGAGAATCGTCTTGATAGGATGGATAGTCGCCTCGATCGGATGGACTCCCGCCTTGATCAGGTGGACAGTCGCCTCGATCAGATTGAGAAGCGTGTAAGCATGATCGAGATCCGCCTTGACCACATCGAGAACGCGGTGCTATCGGGGGCCAGCAAACATAGTGGACTTTCTAAAGATGTGAAAGATTTGAAGGACCAAATAGCCAACCTGGAGAGTAGGTTGGAAGTCCTTGAAAAGCAGTTGGAACCTTCCGCGGAGTAACTGAAGCTGCCACAGATCGAGGTTGATATGCAATTTCTTGATATTAAGGAAGCGGATTTTCAGGCGAAGTTCGATGCCATCGTCGAGCGTGGGGAGGAGTCGGGGCGCGAGGTCGAGGAAGTCGTCCTCGGCATCATCGCGGACGTGCGCAAGCGCGGGGACGAGGCGCTCTTGGATTACACCAAGCGTTTCGACCGGCTCGAGTGCGAGGCTGCTTCCGGTCTCGAAGTCACGGCCGCCGAATTCGACAAGGCCTTTGCCGAGCTGGATGAGGCTGACCTTTCCGCCCTGAAGCTCGCGGTAGAGCGCGTGGGGCGCTTCCACGAGAAGCAGAAGCAGCAGACCTGGATATCCACCGAGGAGCCGGACATCATGCTTGGCCAGAAGGTGACTCCGCTCGCCAAGGTTGGCATCTACGTCCCCGGCGGCAAAGCCTGCTATCCCTCAAGCGTCATCATGAACGCGGTGCCGGCCAAGGTCGCCGGTGTCGGCGAGATCATCATGGTGGTTCCGGCACCGGGCGGCGAGTTGAACGCCCACGTCATGGTAGCCGCCAAACTCTCCGGCGTCGATCGCGTCTTCAAGATCGGCGGCGCCCAGGCAGTTGCCGCCCTCGCGTACGGCACGGCGACCGTCCCCCGCGTGGACAAGATCACCGGCCCGGGCAACATCTACGTCGCGACCGCCAAAAAACTGGTTTTCGGCCAGGTCGGTATCGACATGATCGCCGGCCCGAGCGAGATCCTCGTCATCAACGACGGCACCGGCAATCCCACCCACATCGCCGCCGACCTCCTTTCCCAGGCAGAGCATGACGAGCTCGCCTCTTCGGTACTGATCACCACCGACCGCTCCTTCGGGGAGAAGGTGGCCGCCGAGGTCGAGCGCCAGCTGAAACAGCTCTCCCGCGAGAAGATCGCCCGCAAATCCTGGGAGTCATTCGGCGTCATCATCGCCGCCGGCAGCCTCGAAGAAGCCATCGCCTTCTCCAACCGCATCGCGCCTGAGCACCTGGAACTGGCGGTGGAGAACCCCTTCGAGATCCTGCCGCTCATCACCAATGCTGGCGCGATCTTCATGGGGCACTACACCCCGGAAGCAGCCGGCGACTACCTGGCCGGCCCCAACCACACCCTCCCGACCGGCGGCACCGCCCGCTTCTTCTCGCCCCTTTCGGTGGACGACTTCGTCAAAAAGAGCTCCATCGTCCACTTCACCAAGGGGGGGATCCAGCGACTCGGCAGGGAGATCGTCAGGATCGCGGAGCTGGAAGGTCTCGAGGCCCACGGCAAATCCGTCAGCGTCCGCCTCGACTAAGCGGGCCCATTCTATGTTGTGGAGTGAATAATCAAGGAGGAGGCGTCATGGCAAGATCGGCAACCATCGAGCGGATCACCAAGGAAACCCAAATCAAGCTCTCCCTGGAAATCGACGGCAAGGGCATGTCGCAGATCTGCACCTCCGTTCCGTTCCTGGATCACATGCTGGACCTGTTCGCCCGTCACGGCCTGTTCGACCTGAAGGTCGAGGCCCACGGCGACATCGATATCGACTTCCATCACACCGTCGAGGATATCGGCATCGTCCTCGGCACCGCCTTCAAGGAAGCGTTGGGGGACAAGAGCGGCATCCGCCGCTACGGTCATGCCGTGGTCCCGATGGACGAGACGCTGGCCAACGTGACGACCGACCTTTCCGGGCGGCCGTACCTGGTCTACAACGTCCCCCTGCCGAAGGTCAAGTTGGGCGACTTCGACGTCGAGTTGGTCTGCGAATTCTTCCAGGGATTCGTCAACCACTGCGGCGCCAATCTCCACGTGAACCTCTCCTACGGCAGCAACGTGCACCACATCATCGAGGCCTGCTTCAAGGCGGCCGCCCGTGCACTGGACCAGGCTACCCAGCTTGATCCCCGCATCGAAGGCGTGATGTCGACCAAGGGGAAACTCTAGCAACCGACGACGGCAAGCCGCTAAGGCCCGTGCTGCTCCCAGCGAAGATGTCTACCGAGGTCCCCTCCCCTTCAAGGAGAGGGACAGGGTGAGGATGGGGTAAGGGGACTGGCTCCACCAGGTGCCTGTCCCCCTGTCCGACTCCGACGACCAGGGACGGCTTGCAACACTGATAAGGACCATAACCAATGATTGCGATTATCGACTATGGCATGGGCAATCTCCGCTCCGTGCAGAAGGGCTTCGAAAAAGTCGGCTTCGAGGCCGTGGTGACATCCGATCCGAAGGTGCTCCTCGACGCCGAGCGCGTGGTGCTCCCCGGCGTGGGCGCCTTCCGCGACTGCATCCGCAACCTGGAAGAGGGGGGCTTCATCGACCCCATCTTCCAGGTGATCCAGGCGGGCAAGCCGTTCCTTGGCATCTGTCTCGGCCTCCAGCTCCTCTTCACCGAAAGCGAGGAGTTCGGCATCCACAAGGGACTCAACATCATCCCCGGCAAAGTGCACCGCTTCCCGGAAGGGATGGAGGAGGCCGGCGAGGATCTCAAGGTCCCGCACATGGGGTGGAACCAGATTGCCGTGAAGAAGGAGTCCCCCGTTTTCGCCGGCATCGCCGACGGCTCCAACGTCTACTTCGTGCACTCGTATTACGTGAAGCCGGAGGACGACAGCGTCGTGGCATCCACAACCCGGTACGGGATCGACTTCTGCTCCTCCATCTGGAAGGACAACGTGGTGGCAACCCAGTTCCACCCGGAGAAGTCCCAAGAGAAGGGCTTGGCGATGCTGAAGAACTTCGCCACCATGAAGTAAGAAAATCAATTCAATGCCTCTGGAGCTGAAATGATCGTCATACCCGCAATTGATCTGAAGAACGGCTGCTGCGTCCGCTTGGAGCAGGGACTCATGGACCGCGACACGGTGTTCAACGACAACCCCGGTGCCCAGGCAGCCGAATGGCAGCGCCAGGGTGGCGAGCTTCTTCACATCGTTGACCTGGACGGCGCCTTCGCCGGCGAGCCCAAGAACCGCTCCGCCATCGAGTCCATCGTCAAGTCGGTCACCATCCCGACCCAGCTGGGTGGCGGCATCAGGGACATCCAGACCGTCGAAGCCTACCTCTCCCTCGGTATCGGCCGTGTCATCATCGGCACCGCCGCCCAGAGGAACCCGGAATTCGTGAAGGAAGCCTGCGCCAAGTTCCCCGGCAAGATCGTGGTCGGCATCGACGCCAAGGACGGCATGGTCGCGGTCCAGGGGTGGGCCGAAGTAACCGGCGTCACCGCCACCGAGCTGGCCAAGAAGTTCGAAGGGTACGGCGTCTGCGCCATCATCTACACCGACATCAGCCGCGACGGCATGATGCAGGGTCCGAACATCCAGGCCACCAAGGCGCTCGCCGAGGCCATCAGCATCCCGGTCATCGCCTCCGGCGGGCTCTCATCGCTGAAGGACATCGAGAACCTGATGGCCATCGAGGCCTCCGGGGTCACCGGCGTCATCACCGGCAAGGCCATCTATTCGGGAGCCATCAAGCTCGCCGAGGCCATCGCACTCACCAAGCGCGGGTAACTTCCTTTTGCATCTATGTCAAAGGGCGTAGGTTGCGTTGAACAGCTTCATCGTGAAGCGCAACGATCACTTTGACTGCTGGAAACGTCGCGTTTCGTACCTCAACGCGACCTACTCCTAAAACCGGCTGAACCCATCTTTGCTGGTGGGTAGGAACGGAGATCACAGTGCTTACTAAGAGAATTATTCCCTGCCTCGATGTGAAGGGTGGACGTGTTGTAAAAGGTGTTCAGTTCCTCGGCCTGCGCGACGCCGGCGATCCGGTCGAGATCGCGGAGCTTTACGACAGCCAGGGGGCGGACGAGCTGACCTTCCTCGATATCACCGCCTCCTCGGACGAGCGCGACATCATCATCGACGTCGTCCGCCGTACCGCCGAGCGCGTCTTCATGCCTCTCACCGTGGGCGGGGGGGTCCGCGTGGTCGAGGATATCAGGCGGCTTTTGAACGCCGGGGCCGACAAGGTATCCATCAACACCGCCGCCGTCAATCGTCCCGAGTTCGTCAACGAGGCGGCCGAGAAGTTCGGCTCCCAGTGCACCGTGGTAGCCATCGACGCCCGCAGCCGCGAAGGCGGCGGTTGGGAAGTCTATACCCACGGCGGCCGGCGTCCGACCGGGCTCGACGTCATCGAGTGGGCCTGCCGGATGGAGGCCATGGGGGCGGGCGAAATCCTTTTGACCAGCATGGACCGCGACGGCACCAAGGACGGCTACGACCTTCCCCTCACCCGCGCGGTGGTCGACGCCGTGAGCATCCCGGTCATCGCCTCCGGCGGGGTCGGCGGGCTCTCCCATCTCTACGACGGCTTCACCGCTGCCGGCGCCAGCGCCTGTCTGGCCGCCTCCATCTTCCACTACCGCGAACACACCATCCAGGAAGCGAAGGAATATCTCCGCGACCGCGGCGTCGCCGTCCGGCTTTAGTGTTAAGGGGTGGCTTCTAACGGGGGGGCGTTGTTTTGCCTGTGCTCGAGGTTCGCTTTTCCCCTGAAGTCATTAAGGTTTATCCGCGTAAATCCGCTCAATCCGCGTCATCCGCGTTCTATAGATTTTGGTTTCCAGGAGTTAACGATGGACCAGCAGAATAACGACATCATCGCCGCGGTCTACCGCGTCATCCAGGAGCGTAAGTCCAACCCCTCCGAGAATTCCTACACCGCGAGCCTGATGGCCAAAGGGATCGACAAGATCCTCAAGAAGCTCGGCGAGGAAGCGACCGAGGTGGTCATCGCCGGCAAAGGCGGCAAGCGGGAAGAGATCGTCTACGAGACCGCCGACCTCATCTTCCACAACCTGGTCCTCCTCGGCTTCTACGATATCGACCCCGAAGAGGTGTACGCGGAACTCCGCCGCCGGTTCGGGATCTCCGGCATCGAGGAGAAAAACTCCCGGGTGGGCTAGTATTAACTCTGAGAAATATCTTGACACTCCTTGCGGTTTTGATATAGTGCTTGTTCCTTGACGAATGTCTGCCGGCCGGATCTACCCACGAAAGTAGTAAATCTAGAAACAGAAGGGGGGGGAATATGGATGCCGGGAGTAAAGGTAAAAGAAGCTGAGCCGTTTGAACTTGCTCTTAAAAAGTTCAAAAAACAGTGCGAAAAAGCGGGGATTCTTTCTGAAGTCCGCAAAAGAGAGCACTACGAGAAGCCCAGTATCAAGAAAAAGAAAAAAGCCATCGCTGCTCGCAAGCGCGCGCTGAAGAAACAGCGGAAGATGGTTGACTAAGAGGGATATATGCAGCTTCGGGAGAAACTTCAGACCGAGATGAAGGAAGCGATGAAAAGCCGCGACGCGGCCAAGCTTTCTGCCATTCGGATGGTACTCTCGGCGGTGAAGAACCGCGACATCGAGGTCCGCCGTGAGCTCAATGACGCGGAGATCACCGAAACCATTGCGACCCTCTGCAAGCAGCGCAGGGAATCCATCAAGCTCTTTAAGGAAGCAGGCAGACAGGAGCTGGTGGATAAGGAAGAGGCGGAGCTGAACCTCATGCTGACCTTCCTTCCCCAGCAGCTGACACGGGAAGAACTGGAGTCTCTGGTAGTGAAGGCAATTACCGAGACTTCCGCCTCCGGAGGCAAGGACATGGGCAAGGTCATGAAGGCCTTGATGCCCCACGTTTCCGGCCGTGCGGACGGGAAGCTGGTTAGCGAAATTGTGAAGGAAAAACTCGCGTGAAACATCGTCCCCGGGTCACTCCCGGGGACGATGCGGGTTTCTTGAGTCATGGGTGGGGGCTGATCTAGCGATTTGCCCCTCTTTTGCTTTGTGTCAGCCGACCGGGTGTTTGCATGATCCTTCTCGATATCCTGATCTGGGTTATATTGCTCTTTTTTGTAGCAAAGGGATTCTCGAAAGGTCTCATCAGGGAAGCCTGCTCTCTCCTCGGCTTCGTCATCGGCGGCTGGGCCGCATTCAGATACTACTCAACCCTCAGCATCGGCCTGAGACACTTTATCAACCTCCCACAGAAAGTCGCACAGCCGCTGGCGTTTCTCCTCGTCTTCCTGCTGTTCGGCCTCCTTTTCTATCTCCTCGGACACCTGCTAACCGTCATCTTCAAGATCATGCTGCTCGGAGGCATCAACCGCGTGGGTGGGATTCTCTTCGGGTTCCTGGAAGGGGCGTTCATTCTCTGCGTGATCCTCTACCTGGGGACCCTGCAGCCGGTACCGGAGAAGATCAGGAAATCGATTGCGGCCTCGAAGACCGCGCAGGCCTTCGCCACCACGGGGGCCGACATCGCGGCGGGTTGGGACCGGTCGCTTCACAAGGAGCCGGCACCGGCGGAAGGGGTGCGGGCCAAGTAAGGGTCTACAACGTGTCGATGATACCGGAGGACAAGGTCAGGGAAGTACGTGAGAGGGCTCCGATCCTGGAGGTCGTCTCCGACTACATGAGCCTGCGGAAGTCCGGTGCCAATTACCAGGGAATCTGTCCCTTCCACGGGGAGAAGACCGGCTCTTTCAACGTCAACCCCGCCAGGGGGATCTTCCACTGCTTCGGCTGCGGCGTGGGAGGAAACTCGGTCGACTTCATCATGCGGATCGAGTCGCTGAGCTTTCCCGAGGCGGTCAAGTTCCTGGCCAAGCGGGTGGGAGTCGAGATCCCGGAGCGCCCCCTCACCCGCGAGGAGAAGCGCAAGGTCGACGAGAAGGAGCAGTTGTACCGGGTAAACCAGCTCGCCTGCGAGTTCTACCGCCGCGTGCTGGAGACCGACGAAGCCGGGGCCGCAGGGAGAAGCTACCTGCAGCGCCGCCTGGTGGACAAGGACACCGCCGCCACCTACCGGATGGGGTTCGCCCCGGCGGGGTGGGACAACCTGGCCAAGTTCCTCCAGCGAAAAGGAATCGCCCCGGAGCAGGCCGAAAAGCTCGGACTTTTGAGGAAGCGGGACGGCGGAGGGTACTACGACACCTTCCGCAACCGGCTCCTCTTCACCATCGCCGATCTCCACGGTGACCCGATCGGGTTCGGCGGGCGGGTGATGGACGACTCGCTCCCCAAGTACATCAACTCCCCCGAGTCGCTCATCTACCGCAAGAGCGAGGTGCTCTTCGGCCTTGACCTGGCGAAGAAGGGGATGCGGGAGCGCGGCAGCGCGATCATCGTGGAGGGGTATTTCGACCACCTGGCCCTCTACCGCGCCGGCTACACCAACGTGCTCGCCACCTGCGGCACGGCGCTGACCCCCCAGCATCTCAAGGTCATCAGGCGCTACGCCGAAAGAGTCTACATGCTCTTTGACGGCGACGAGGCGGGGAGGAAGGCCACCGAGAGGTCGCTGGAGCTTTTCCTCGAGGAGAGCTTTCCGGCCCGGGTGGTGGAGATGCCCCAGGGGGACGACCCCGACACCTTCATTAACCGGGAAGGTGGCGAGGCGTTCGCGCCCTTTCTGGAGAAGGCGCCGCCGATCTTCGAGTTCTTCTACCGCGGCCTCGCGAAAAGGATCGATATCGCCACCGTGGAGGGGAAGGTCGCCTTCGTCAACGAGGTCGCGCCCCGGCTGGCCAAGATCGCCGACCCGGTCGAGCGGGACCTGTACGAAAGGGAGATCTGCCGGGCGGTGCCGGGATTGACACCGTCCATGCTCCGTAAGAAAGGTGGGGCGACGGCAGCCGACCTCAAGCCGGCACCCCGCCCGCAGCACGCGCCCCGGTCCACGGTATCCAAGACCGAGGACGTGCTGTTGACCCTGATGGTGAAATACCCGGAGGTGGTCGGGCAGGTTCGTGAGCATGGCGTGGAGAAGCTGTTCGGGCCCGCCCACCTGCCGGTGGCCCAGGGAATTTTGGCGAGAAGCGAAGGGGGCGAGCTGGACGTCACCGAGCTTTTACAAGAGCTGGAGCCGCCAGAGGAGCGGGCCCGGCTCCTCGCGTTGTTCGTCGAGGATGCCCACCTCGAGGACATGGATCCCATCAAGGCATTCGAGCAGTGCCGCATGGCGTTGGAGCGCAGGGCGCTCAAGGGAACCAAGGAGTTAGCCAGGGAACTGGCGACCGTGGATCCCGATTCTCCGCGTTACCTGGAGATCCTCGCCGAGCTGGATATGTTGCGAAATAAAAAATCTAAACTACTGTAGAATTATCCATTGAAGAGATAAGCGGTTAGCGGAGTGTGTTTAATGGCCAAAAAAAGCATGGACGAAGTGAAGCAGCTCATCGACCTCGGGAAGGAAAAGGGGTTCCTCACCTATGAGGAAGTGAACGACCTCCTCCCCCCGGACATGGTGTCGTCCGACCAGATCGACGACGTGATGAGCATGTTTGGCGATATGGACATCGAGATCGTGGACTCCGCCCAGAAGGTGAAGATCCCCAAGATCAAGATGGACCTCGAGGAAGAGGAGGAGCACGAAGGGGAGCAGGACGAAGTCGAGTTCGAGCCCGGTACCCTCGGCCGCACCAGCGACCCCGTCCGCATGTACCTCCGCGAGATGGGCTCCGTTTCCCTGCTGACCCGCGAGGGTGAGGTCGAGATCGCCAAGCGGATCGAGGTTGGTGAGCGTGACGTGGCAAGCGTCATCCTCAACACCCCCATCACCGTCAAAGAAGTGATCTCGCTGGGCGAGCGGCTCCGGAAGCAGCAGATCGGAGCCATCGAGATCTCCAAGGACGTCGAGGAAGAGGTCCTCGAAGAGGGCGAGGAGGATCTGCAGGCCCTGCGGGTGCTCGGCATCATCGACGGCATCAAGGAGTTCGATCAGCGGATGGAGGAGATCCAGGCCGCGCTGGAGCCGGAGAAGAATGCCTCCGCCAAGGAGCGTGAAGCCCTGCAGGCCGAGCACGCCGATCTCAAGGTGCAGATGGCCGACCTCCTGAAGTCCCTGCGCCTCAAGGACCGCCACATCGAGAAGATCTCCCAGCGCCTGAAGGAACTTTCCTGCAAGGTGGACCTGGTCATGCAGGAGAATTCCGAGCTCGAGCAGGAGAGCGGGACCGAAAAGGAAGCCTTCCTCTCCGCCCTCGACGCTCTCAAGGGCGCCACCGACGGCGAGTGCAGCAAGAAGCTCAAGATGAACTGCGAGGACGCCCAGAAACTCGAGAAGCGCTACCGCGCCATCGAGAAGAAGCTTCAGAAGATCGAGCAGGAGTCCGGCTTCAAGGCGAGCGAACTCTCCAACGCCCTCCTCGCCATCGAGGAAGGGGAGCGCAAGGCCAAGCTGGCCAAGAGCGAGCTGGTCGAGGCCAACCTCCGACTGGTGGTCTCCATCGCCAAGAAGTACACCAACCGCGGCCTCCAGTTCCTCGACCTGATCCAGGAAGGGAACATCGGCCTCATGAAGGCGGTCGACAAGTTCGAGTACCAGCGCGGTTACAAGTTCTCGACCTACGCCACCTGGTGGATCCGCCAGGCCATCACCCGCGCCATCGCGGACCAGGCCCGCACCATCAGGATCCCGGTTCACATGATCGAGACCATCAACAAGCTGATCCGTACCAGCCGCCAGCTGGTGCAGGAGATCGGCCGCGAGCCCTCTCCCGAGGAGATCGCCGAGCGGATGGCGCTGCCGCTCGACAAGGTAAGAAAGGTCCTCAAGATCGCCAAGGAGCCGATCTCCCTCGAGACCCCGATCGGCGAGGAAGAAGATTCCCACCTGGGGGATTTCATCGAGGACAAGGGGGTCGTCTCGCCGCTGGAGGCGGTCATCAAGGCCAACCTCTCCGAGCAGACCTCCCGGGTCCTCTCCACCCTCACCCCGCGTGAGGAGAAAGTCCTCAGGATGCGTTTCGGTATCGGCGAGAAGAGCGATCACACCCTCGAGGAGGTCGGTCAGGACTTCGAGGTGACCCGCGAGCGCATCAGGCAGATCGAGGCCAAGGCGCTCAGGAAGCTGCGCCACCCGAGCCGGGCCAAGAAGCTCAAGAGCTTCGTGGAATAGCCCACAGGGCCGCACCGGATAACGGGGCGGCCTTCTTTTTTTAGGGGCGGACTCAACGCAAAAGGTTCCCATGGATTTCCGAAAGCAAGGCAAATCCCCCCTGTCCCCCCTTTGACAAGGGGGGGACGCTCGGCCCGGCATTCTGCGGGTGCCGGAACCGGCAACATTGTAGGGTCCGGTTCCCTCCCCTTCAAGGGGGGGCAGGGTGAGGATGGGGTGATGTTAGATCTGCGAGGTAACCAATGAAGAAAAAAGCAGTCGTTTTGTACAGCGGAGGTTTGGATTCCACCACCTGCCTGGCCATCGCCAAGGCCGAAGGGTTCGATCCGTATGCCATCAGCTTCGCCTACGGGCAGCGCCACAGCTACGAGATGGAGGTGGCCAAGCGTAACGCCCGCCCCCTGGGGGCGGCCGATCACCTGCTGGTCGAGTTCGATCTCCGCAAGATGGGCGGCAGCGCCCTCACTGCCGACATCGATGTCCCCAAGGACGGTGTGGGGGACGACATCCCGGTGACCTACGTCCCGGCCCGCAACACGATCTTTCTCTCCTTCGCGCTCGGGTACGCCGAGACCCTCGGGGCCTACGATATCTTCATCGGCGTGAACGCCCTGGACTACTCCGGTTATCCCGACTGCCGCCCGGAATTCATCGCCGCCTTCCAGACCATGGCCAACCTGGCCACCAAGGCCGGCGTCGAAGGGGAAAAGATCAAGATCCACACGCCGCTCATCAGCCTGACCAAGGCCGAGATCATCAAGAGGGGGCTTTCCCTGGGAGTCGACTACGGGCTGACCCACTCCTGCTACGATCCCGCCGAGGACGGCTCCTCCTGCGGGCTGTGCGACTCCTGCCGCCTGCGGCTGAAGGGGTTCGCCGAGGCAGGGGTGAGCGACCCGGTAAGGTACGTGAAGAGGTAGCGTCGAAACGGCACGCCTCCCCATCCTAACCCTGACCCTCCCCTTGAAGGGGAGGGAACCATTGGCCTCTCCTTCCCACAAGGGGCGCACAAACGAGTCAGATAATGTCTATGGAAAAAGATAAAGCAGGGCAAAACAGCGAAGTTCAGGCAGCCAAAGCCACTGAAGCCTCCGCCAAAGCAGCCACCAAGCCGCTCACCGACGTGCAGCTTTCCCGGGACACCAGGAATATTCCCATCAGCAAGGTCGGTGTGAAGGACATCTCCTACCCGATCGTGGTGATGGACAAGAATCACTCCTACCAGAGCACCGTGGCCAGGATCAACATGTACGTGGATCTTCCCCACCACTTCAAGGGGACCCACATGAGCCGCTTCGTCGAGATCCTCAACGCCTACCGTGAGCAGATCGCCCTCGACAAGATGGAGACCATCCTGGCCAAGATGAAGGAGAAACTCGGCGCCTCCTGCGCTCACCTCGAGATGGAGTTCCCCTACTTCATCGAGAAGAAGGCGCCGGTGTCGGGAGCGAAGAGCCTGATGGAGTACACCTGCACCTTCAGCGCCTCCCTCTCCGACACCTTCGACTTCGTGCTCGGCGTCAAGGTCCCGGTCACCTCGCTTTGCCCCTGCAGCAAGGAACTCTCCCGCTACGGCGCCCACAACCAGCGCTCCGTGATGACGGTGCAGATCCGCTACAACGATTTCATCTGGATCGAGGATCTCATCGAACTCATCGAAGGGTGCGGTTCCTCACCTGTATATTCGCTGTTGAAACGTGAGGACGAGAAGTTCGTCACCGAGCGCGCCTACGAGAACCCGCGCTTCGTGGAAGACATGGTGCGCGAGGCGACCGTCAGCCTGCTATCTCTCGAAAATATCACGTGGTTTTCGGTCGAGGCCGAGAACTTCGAATCCATCCACAAGCACTCCGCCTACGCCGCCATCGAGCGCTCCAAGGGGAATTAAGAGCTTCTAGTCAGAAGATTGACTGTGGATAAAGTTGTTAGTAACTCCGAAAACTGTGGACAACGCTACAATTTCGGCCCTAATTGGTCTCCTTTAAGATGATCCACCTAATGAACTCCGCACTGGCCATTTTCGCTAAGACCCCGACCCCTGGACAGGTTAAGACCCGCCTCTCTCCGCCGCTCACACCGCAGCAGGCCGCCGAGTTCTACCACCGCATGCTGGTCGATACCGTCACCCGAGTGCGGGTGCTGGGGGTGGAGTCGATCATCTTCCATCACGGCGACGCCGCCTTCTTCCGGGGTGCCTTTCCCGGGATGCGGCTGTTTCCCCAGGTAGGCGACTGCCTCGGCACGCGTCTCGAGAACGCCTTCGACGTCATGGCGGAGCTGGGATACCGGGAGCGGGTGGTGATCGGAACCGATGCACCCGATCTTCCCCTTCCTTTCATCGGGCAGGCCTTCGAGCTCCTCGCGGCCGGTGACGATGCCGTGTTCGGGCCGTCGGAGGATGGCGGCTACTACCTCGTGGGGATCCGGGAGGGGTACGGAACCCTGTTCAAGGAGGTCCCCTGGTCGGGGCCGCAGGTGCTCTCCACCAGCCTGCACCGGGCACACGAAAGCGGCCTGCGAGCCGGTCTCCTTCCCTCCTGGTACGACGTCGACAGCTTCGAAGACCTTGCCCGTCCTGGCCTCACCGACCTCGCCAACCAGGCGCCGCTGACCCGCGCCTTCATCAGGGAGTATGCCGGGCGCCGCCCGCTGGCTTCCACCTCCGCCTGAACTTCCGGCCATTGACATTGCCCCCGCAGCTGTTTTCATGGTAGAAGCGACATGAGCCTGCCAGGCTCGTCCCATTTTCCCCCGATCCAGGAATCATCCATGCCCCCATCGCCACTCAAGGTCCTCAGCGAGGTCTTCGGCTTTACCAGCTTCCGTTCCAGCCAGCAGGAGATCGTGGAAACGGTCCTCGCCGGCGGGAACGTCTTCGTGCTGATGCCGACCGGTGGCGGAAAGTCTCTCTGCTACCAGATTCCCGCCCTCTGCCTTCCCGGGACTGCGCTGGTGGTTTCGCCGCTCATCTCGCTCATGAAGGACCAGGTGGACGCCCTGCGGGAGAACGGCGTGGCTGCCGCCTGCTACAACTCGGCGCTGGGCGAAGCGGAGGCCAAGCGGGTGCTGGCGGAGTTCCATAGCGGCGAGCTGAAGCTTCTCTACGTCTCACCCGAACGGCTGGTGAGCGAGGGATTCCTCGAGAGGCTGAAGTCGGTCCAGGTTTCCCTCTTCGCCATCGACGAGGCGCACTGCGTCTCGCAGTGGGGACACGACTTCCGCCCGGAGTATGCGCAGCTCGGCCTCCTGCGCGAGGTATTCCCCCAGATCCCGGTGATCGCCCTCACCGCCACCGCCGACGCCCAGACGAGGAACGACATCCTCTGCCGCCTCGGGCTTGAAGACGCCATCTGCTACATCGCCGGATTCGATCGCCCCAACATCCGTTACCACGTGGTCGAGAAGAGCAAGCCCTTCACCCAGCTCATGAGTTTCCTCGGCAACCGCAGGGAGGAGGCGGGGATCGTCTACGCACTGTCCCGCAAGCGCGTGGAGGAGGTGGCCAAGAAGCTCGATGCGGCAGGGATCAAGGCGGCCGCGTACCACGCCGGCCTCCCCGACAAGGAGCGCCACCGGGTCCAGGAGGAGTTTCTCAAGGACGACATCCGGGTGGTGGTCGCCACCGTCGCTTTCGGGATGGGGATCGACAAGTCCAACGTCCGCTTCGTGGTCCACTACGACATGCCGAAAAGCATCGAGAGCTACTACCAGGAGACCGGGCGTGCCGGGCGCGACGGGCTCCCCGCCGATGCGCTCCTTCTCTTCGGCTACGGCGACATCGCCATCTCCCGTTCCCTCATCGAGAGCGGCGGCAACGAGGAGCAGACCCGGATCGAGCTGCACAAGCTGAACTGCATGGCCGCCTTCGCCGAGGCCCAGACCTGCCGACGCCGCGTCCTCTTAGGGTACTTCGGCGAACGGTTGGAGAAAGATTGCGGTAACTGCGACATCTGCGACAGTCCGCCGGAGCGTTTCGACGCCACCGAGGCGGCACGGAAGGCGCTCTCCTGCGTCTACCGCGTGGGGCAGCGTTTCGGGATGGGGCACGTGATCGATGTTCTGCGGGGCTCGCAGAACCAGCGGATGATGGAGCTCCACCACGACCGGCTCTCGACCTACGGGATCGGCAAGGACCTCTCCCAGGATGCCTGGGCGAACCTGATACGGCAGCTGATTCACCTGGGGTATGTGGAACAGGATGTGGGGAACTATTCGGTGCTGAAGCTGACCGAGCGGGCGCGGCCGCTGTTGCGGGGAGAGGAACGGCTGGAGCTCGCCAAGCCGCGGGACCCGCGGGTGGTGGAGAAGAAGACCAAGCCGAAGAAGACCACCTACGAGGAGGCACTCTTCCTGGAGCTGAAGGCTTTGCGGAAGGAGATCGCCACCGAGCAGCAGGTGCCGCCGTACGTGGTCTTTGCGGACGCGACGCTGGCGGCCATGGCGGCCAATCGCCCGAAGGACAAGTGGGAGATGCTGGAGATTTCCGGGGTTGGGCAGCACAAGCTCGCCAAGTATGGGGACGCCTTCCTGCGGGTCATCAGGGAGCATGCAGGTGGGACGCTGGAGGAGATCGGTAAGGAGGCTGCCGACGAGTAGGGGGGAGGGACCCGCTCTAATATTCCCTCACCCCTTCAGGGGAGAGGGGGAGACCCTATACATTCCCTCGCCCCTTTAGGGGAGAGGGGGAGGGGTGAGGGAGGTTTTAAAATCTTCCCTCACCCGGCCTTCGGCCACCCTCTCCCCCAAGGGGGCGAGGGGATACTTCAGGGAAGGCGCGGCCATCCTCTCCGACAAAGGGCGAGGGTTTATTTTCGGGGGCTGCGGCAGCCTCCCGACAAAAGGGGCGAGGGGGAGTGCGTTATTTCATCACTTCCATCTGGTATCCGGTGCCGGTCAGATGTTTCACCACTTCCTGGATGTGCTCCGCGCCCCTGGTTTCCAGCTCCACCAGCACCTCGGTTCTTCCGATGGGAAGCGATTCGGAGCGGCGGTCGTGGGTGATGATGGAGATGTTGGCGCGGGCGGCGGCGATTTCCGTGGAAAGCCTGGCCAGCGCACCCGGCACGTCGTCCAGCTCGACCTTCAGCTTCAGGTAGCGTCCCGCCGCCAAGAGACCCCGTTCCACCACCACCGCGATGGTCTTCACGTCGATGTTCCCGCCCGATAAAAGCGCCACCGTCTTCCCGGAGATCCGCTTCACCTTGTTGTTCAAGAGGGCGGCGAGCCCGACGGCGCCGGCCCCTTCCACCATCAGCTTGTTCCTCTCCAATAGCGACACGATGGCGAGAGCGATCTCCTCTTCCTCGACCAGCACCACCTCGTCCACCAAATCCTTGATGACCGGGAAGGTATTGACGCCGGCGGTCTTCACCGCGATACCGTCGGCGAGGCTCGCCCGGATCGGCACCGTGACCACCTTGCCGTTTTTCATCGCCTGCTGCATCGAGGGGGCCGCGGCCGACTCCACCCCGATCACCCTCACGTGCGGATGGGTCTCCTTGATGGCCTTGGCGATGCCGGCGATGAGGCCACCCCCCCCGATCGGCACCAGGACGTTGGCCAGGTCGGGAAGATCCTCAAGAAGCTCAAGCCCGATGGTTCCCTGACCCGCCATTACCAAGGGATCGTCGAACGGATGCACGAAACGGGCTCCTGTCCTCTCCGCCTCGCGGTACGCGGCAGCGCACGCCTCGTCGAAATTCTTCCCCTCCAGCACCACCTCGGCGCCGTAATCCCTGGTGGAGAAGACCTTCTGCGGCGGCGTGGTCTCCGGCATGTAGATCACCGACTTCACCCCGAGGAGATCGGCTGAGAAGGCGACCCCCTGGGCGTGGTTGCCTGCCGAGGCGGTGATCACCCCGCCGGCAAGCGCCGCCCGCGGCTGCGCGGTCATGAAGTTCATCGCGCCGCGGATCTTGAAGGCGCCGGTGCGCTGGAGGTTTTCGCATTTGAAGTAGAGGGGGAGGCCGAGCTTGTCGCTGAAATGCTGGGCATGGATCAACTCGGTCCGCCGCACCCTTTTCTTCAATCGGTGTGCGGCGTCGAGGATCAGGTTGTAATCGAGCATTGGTTACCGTCCGGGAGCAAGGGGCAGGCACCTTTCAACGAAGGGCCCGTTTCCCCCTTTAGTGGTGATGAAGGTCGTGATGATGGTCATGACCGCAGGCGCCATGGGGATGGTGGTGCGGGTGCGCGTGCGCCTGCGCGAGCGAAGAGGCGCGGGGGCGGTGGCGGAACTGCTTGATCGCCTGGGCATCGGTGCAGCGTACGCTCTCGACCTGGAGCGTGGTATGGGAGATGTGGAAGCGCTCGAAGAGCCGCTCCTCGATATTCCTGAGCATCTTGCCGTGCTCTCCCTTGAAGCTCGCCGGAACCACCACGTGGCCGGAGAGCGCGATGATGTGGGAGCAGATGGTCCAGATGTTGACGTGATGGACCTCCTCGACCCCGTCGACTTCCTTGATGGCGGCCGAGACCTGGTTCATGTCGACCCCCTTTGGTACCCCTTCCAAAAGGATGTGGACCGCCTCGCGGATGACCCTCCAGGAGCCCCAGAAGATCACGAAGCCGATACCGACCGAGATGATGGCGTCCAGGACGTACCAGTTGCTGAAGTACATGATGATGCCGCCGACGATGACGCCGACCGAGGCGGCCGCGTCGCCGATCATGTGGAGAAAGGCGCTCCTGACGTTGAGGTCGTCGTGGGAGTGCCCGTGCAGGGCGCCGGCGGCGAAGAGGTTCATGGCCAGGCCGACGGCGGCGATGATCATCATCGGGAGGCTCTTGATCTCCTCGGGGCGCACCATCCTTCCGAACGCCTCGTAGCAGATGATGCCGGCGATCAGGAAGACCGTGGTGCCGTTGATCAGCGAGGCGAAGACCTCGGTGCGGTGCCAGCCGAAGGTCCGGGTGTCACTGGCGGGGTAGGAGGCGAGCTTGATGGCCCCCAGCGACAACAGGAGGGCGAAGAGATCGAGGAAGACGTGGGCCGCATCGGAGAGGAGGGCCAGGGAGTTGGTCCACATGCCTCCGGCGAGCTCGGCCACCAGGGTCGCCCCGGTCAGCAGGATGGCGTACTTGAATCGTCCGGCAATGCTCTGGTCAAGATGAGTCTCGGCGTGCATGGCGAACCCCCCGGGAGCGGGCCTTCACCCGCCCCCGGCTTTGGTTTTCTAGAAGCTCAGCGCCGCCTTCAGCGTGTAGATCGGGCGCACCTCGTATTCCACCTCGGCGGTGATGCCGAAAAGCGGAAACGGGGAGATCTTCACCCCGGCGAAGCCGCGAGGCTGCCAGAATTTCTCGCTGCTCAGCGGGGCACCGCCGTTGACGGCCGGGGAATACTTCTGCAGGTCGCCGGTCGCCTTGCTCATGACGTACACGGCGCCCACCCCGGCATACGGGGTGAGGATGAAGAACCCTTTGCTGATGGAGGCGTCAATCCCTGCCGTCTGCAGGTCGAGATCCTTCACGCCGGCGAGCTTCGTGTAGGTGGCGCGGATGCCGAGGGCCGGGGTGATGGCGGAACCCTCGAGTATCGCCTTGCTGAGCTCGGCGCCGTACAGCTTGATGTTGGAATCGGGGACATAGGCGTAGGAGGCGCCGAGGTCAATGCCGAAGGGGAGACCTTTACGGGCGCGGATCTTCGGGATGAACAGGTACGAGGGGGCGTCGCCGTTGAAGGCCCGGTCCCAGTAGTTATTGCCGCCGGTCTTGATGTCAATGGCGGAAACCTCGACACCAACATCGAACCCCGTCAGTCCCAGCGGCTCGGCAGGAGCGACGTTTTTGTAGGAGATGGCACCGCCGGCCTCCTTGGAGAGACTCTTGAATTCGCCCTGAGTCAGTCCACTGGTGAAGTTGATGCTGGCAGCCATCGCCTGCGAAGCTATCAGCGCCAGACCTACTGTCAGAAAGATTATTTTTTTCACATGTCCCCCCATCTCATTATAGTGCCTATGACTTCGATATTAACAGAGGTCCCCATTCCGGTCAACGAGTTACGGGGTTTGCCGCCTTGCCATTTTATGTATATACTGATATCTTTCGCCCAAAAGAACATCTGGAGGTCCAGCTAATGGATGTGGTTCACCATCGATTGATAGTTCTCGGTTCGGGACCCGCAGGATACACTGCCGCCGTGTATGCCGCGCGCGCCAACCTTAACCCGGTGCTGATCACCGGATTGCAGCAGGGTGGGCAGTTGATGACCACCACCGAAGTCGACAACTGGCCGGGCGACCCGGAAGGGGTGCAGGGCCCGGACCTCATGTTCCGCATGTTCCAGCACGCCGAGCGCTTCGGGACCCAGATCATCAACGATCATATCAACAAGGCCGATCTCAAGAACCGCCCGTTCGTACTGGAAGGGGACAACGGGACCTACAGCTGCGACGCGCTCATCATCGCCACCGGGGCCTCGGCCCGCTACCTCGGCCTCCCCTCCGAGCAGGCCTTCAAGGGGAAAGGCGTTTCCGCCTGCGCGACCTGTGACGGGTTTTTCTACCGGGGCAAGCCGGTGGCCGTCATCGGCGGCGGGAGCACCGCCGTGGAAGAGGCGCTCTACCTCTCCCATATCGCAAGCCACGTAACCGTCGTCCACAGAAGGGACAAGTTCCGCGCTGAAAAGATCCTGGCCGACCGGCTGATCGAGAAGACCAAGTGCGGAAACGTGACCATCGAGTGGAACCAGAACCTCGACGAAGTGCTCGGAGACGAGTCCGGGGTGACCGGGATCAGGATCCGCCACGCCTCCGGCTCCGACAAGATCATCCCGGTCCACGGCTGCTTCATCGCCATCGGTCATACCCCCAACACCACTCTCTTTGACGGACAGCTGGAGATGGACGAGGGGTACATCAGGACCCAGTGCGGCAACGAAGGAAACGTCACCGCCACGAGCATCCCCGGCGTCTTCGCCGCGGGCGACGTGCAGGACAGGATGTACAAGCAGGCGATCACCTCCGCGGGGACCGGATGCATGGCGGCACTCGACGCCGAGCGTTACCTTGATATGCTGAAGTAGTGCAGTGAGGCAGTAAAGTCCCCCCTGGTTCCACCGGGAGGTGTCATGCTCGCCAAGGTACTCTCCAGCGCCGTCGTCGGAATCGATGCCATCCTGATCGACGTCGAGGTGGACATCGCCCAGGGGCTCCCGCAGCTCGCCACCGTAGGACTCCCCGAGGGGGCGGTCAAGGAAAGCAAGGACCGCGTCAAGGCCGCCCTCAAGAACTCCGGATACGACTTCCCCAACCGCAAGATCACCGTGAACCTCGCCCCCGCCGACGTCAAGAAGGAGGGGGCGTCGTTCGATCTCCCCATGTCCATCGGCATACTGGCCGCCACCGCCGTGGTGAAGCCGACCCGTTTGAAGGAGTACCTTCTTTTGGGGGAGCTTTCGCTGGACGGCGGGGTGAAGCCGGTGCGGGGCTGCCTCTCGGTCGCGGTCGCGGCGCGGGAGGCCGGGCTCACCGGGGTCATCATCCCCACCGAGAACGTGAGCGAGGCGGGGGTGGTGGAGGGGGTCGAGGTGCTCGGGGTGAGCGAGCTCTCCCAGGTGGTGGATTTCCTGAACGGCTCCCTCGAGATCACTCCCTACAGCGCCGACATTGCCGCGCTCCTCACCGAGTCCTCCGAGGTGGGGGACGATTTCAGCGAGGTGAAGGGGCAGGAGCACGCCAAGCGCGCCCTGGAGGTCGCGGCGGCGGGGAGCCACAACCTCCTGATGATCGGCCCGCCGGGCTCCGGGAAGACCATGCTGGCCCGGCGGATTCCCTCCATTCTCCCTCCCATGCTGTTCGAGGAGGCCATCGAGACCACCAAGGTCTACAGCGTGATGGGGCTACTCGAGCGCGATCACGCCCTCATCACCACCCGCCCCTTCCGCTCCCCACATCACACCATCTCCGACGTCGGGCTGATCGGCGGCAGCAACACACCCAAACCCGGCGAGGTATCCCTCTCCCACAACGGCGTCCTCTTCCTCGACGAGCTCCCGGAATTCAAGAAGCACGTCATCGAGGTGCTCCGCCAGCCGATGGAGGACGGCCGGGTCACCATCTCCCGCGCCCTCTCCTCGGTCACCTATCCCTCGAGAATCATGCTGGTCGCCGCCATGAACCCGTGCCCCTGCGGCTACCTGGGGGACACGGTGCACCAGTGTTCGTGCACCCCGTTGATGGTCCACCGGTACCGTTCCCGGATCTCCGGGCCGCTTCTGGACCGGATCGACATCCACATCGAGGTCCCGGCCGTGAAGTACCGGGACCTGGCCGACCGGGGGGAGAGCGAGAGCTCCTCCGCCATCGCCGCGCGGGTGGCGGCCTCGCGCGAGGTGCAGAAGGAGCGCTTCAAGGGGACGCGGGTCCGCTGCAACGCCCAGATGACCGCCCGCATGATCCGCAAATTCTGCGAACCCGACGCCGCCGGCAACCGCATGCTCGAGATGGTTACCGACCGTCTCGGCCTCTCCGCGAGGAGCTTCACGAGGATCCTCAAGGTAGCCCGCACCATCGCCGACCTCGACGGCGCCGCCACCATCAACGAGCAGCACGTCTCCGAAGCGATCCAGTACCGAAGCCTGGATAGAAAGCCCAGCTAACGGAACGGGGCGGGGCCTGCTTAAACAAAAGCAGCTCCGCTTTTGCTTAAGTGAGGTCGTAGTTAACAAAAGTACGACCGCATTTAAGAAAAGTGACTCCGCATTTAAATAAATCACACACCTCATTAGACGAATTGGGGCCTTGCCCAGGCAAATGTGAGACCAAAAGGGGCTTCGATACCTCTTCGTCAACAAAATAAAGGAGCCGATAGAGAAAAATAGGGCATCCGGGAGAAAAAAAGAGGAGCGAAGGAGGGGGGCGAGGGGGCTTTTCATACTTATGAAGAGGTCGTTTAAGAAAAAGCATACCTACTTTATTTAAAAGCAGACCTTACTTTAGTTAAGGTAGACCCTACATTAGAAAAAGCAGCTTTCACACTAAAATATCGAACCCCGTATCGGCAAAGGCGGGCTGTCATTTTTCTCCGGCAGGCATCAGGATACCTGGGGTGTCCCGCGAATACGGAGAAGGATTGGGGATGTGGGAAAAAGGACTTACACGGACCGTGTAAGTCCTTTTCTTTTATGCGTCGGCCCACAGAGGCCGGCGCCGGGTGGGGCTGCACTAGTGGTAGTGCAGCCCCAGGTACGGAAGGGGTAGAGCCGTTCGGCCAGTTGGGATACCGCAGCTGAAAGTTGCGGGGAAACTTTAAAGTGAAAAAATATTAATCACTATCCCGTCTGAGGGTTTGGAGGAGGAGTATGAGCGACCTCACTGTCGACGCCCTGTTCCGTCATGCTTTTCTCTTCCGGGAAGCCTTGGTGAGAAGCGCAAGGAAGGGAGTGTCATTGCCCACACTCCGGGACTTTCCCCGCGGGTCCTGCGCGGATGCTTCCCTGCTGCTGGCCAAGCATCTCCAGGAGAAGGGATGGGGGGCGGCGTTCCTGGTGGTGGGAGAACGCCGGGGACAGAGACACGCGTGGCTCGGGTTGCTGGACGTGATTATCGACATCACGGCGGATCAGTTCGAGGACCAGCCATGTACCGTCATCGTCAGCACCGAGAGCTCGTGGCATTCCACTTTCAACGGCCAGGTCAGCGGCGTCGCCGATTTCTGTCTGTACGCCCCGGCTTCCGCTTTCGCCCTGGCCGCGGCGTACGAGGCGATCACAGGCGCAATGGCTGGAATAGCAGGATGTGAGGACGCCGGAAGGGGGGAGGAGGTGGTGAAAGAGGAAGCCGCCCCCCTCAGTGGAGGAAAATAAATTGTCCCGGGTTTATGACTACGCTGCATGACCGTCGTGCCTTTTGCCGTGCAACAGCGACGCCGTGACGGCTGCGGCGAGCGATACGAAAATGACGGCCAGTGACCAAGGGGTCGATATCTCCCAGCCACCGGCTCCCGCCATCATCTTCCCTCCCACAAAGACCAGTACGAACGCGATCGCGTACTTGAGGTACACGAACATCCCCATGACCCCGGCCAGGAGAAAGTAGAGCGACCTGAGCCCCATGATCGCGAAGATGTTGGAGGTGATCACCACGAACGGGTCGAGCGAGATCGCCAGTACGGCCGGTATGGAGTCGAGGGCGAAGATCAGGTCGCTCCACTCCACCATGACCAGGGCCACCAGCAAGGGGCTCGCCACCAAGGTTCCCCGGCGGCGGGTGATGAACCAGTCTCCCCGGGTCCTTTTGGTCACCGGGAGCATCCTGCGCACCGCCCGCACCACGAAGTTACTCTCCGGCGCGGTATCGTTCTTGCCGCCGAAGGCCATCTTGATCCCGGTCACCACCAAGAGGCCCCCGAACAGGTAGAACAGCAAGTGGAAGCGCTCCAAAAGCTGGATGCCCGCCAGGATGAAGACGATCCGCATGATGAGCGCGCCGATGATCCCCCACTTCAGAACCCGGGCCTGCTGCTCTCCCCGGACCCCGAAGTAGGAGAAGATCATGATGAAGACGAAGAGGTTATCCACCGACAGCGACTTCTCGATCACGTACCCGGTGAAGAACTCGAGCGCCCTGGCGCTTCCCATCGTGAAGTAGATGGCCACGCCGAAGAGGAGGGCGAGGGTGATCCAGACGGCGCTCCAGGCCCCGGCCTCCTTGAGGGAGACGTGGTGGCTCTTCCGGTTGAGCCCGAGATCGATCAGGAGCATGACGCCGAAAACGACGGCGAAGACGATCCACATGGTGGCGGTAACGGTCATCGCGGGACTCTCCTTTTACCTGCCGTTTCCTCTGGCCATCGCTTCCAGCCGTGCGATCCGCTCCTCCATGGGTGGGTGGGTCGAGAAGAGGTTGAGAAGGCTCCCCCCGGTGAGCGGGCTGACGATGAAGAGGTGGGCGGTTGCCGGACGCGCCTCTTCCATGGGGATCATGTGGGAGGCGTTGTGGAGCTTGGCCAGTGCCCTGGCCAAGGCCAGCGGGTGGCCGCAGATCCGTGCCCCGGTCTCGTCGGCCAGGTACTCGCGCGAACGCGATACCGCCATCTGGATCAGCATGGCGGCGATGGGGGCGATGATCGCCATCGCCAGGGAACCCACGATCCCGCCTCCATGATCTTCGTCATCGTGGCGCCCAGCACCGAGGATGGCACCCCACTGGAGCATGTTGCCGAGCATGGAGATCGCTCCGGCGAAGGTGGCGGCGATGGTCCCTATCAGGATGTCACGGTTTTGCACGTGGGCAAGCTCGTGGGCCATGACCCCTTCCAGCTCCTCGAGGGAGAGGATGCGCAGTATCCCTTCGGTCGCAGCCACCACGGCGTGGGAGGGGTTGCGGCCGGTGGCGAAGGCGTTGGGACTCTCGGTCGGGATGATGTAGACGCGCGGCATCGGGAGGTTCGCCTTGGCGGCCAGCCGGCGCACCATCCCGTAGAAGGCGGGATGATCCTGCTCATGGATTTCCTGCGCACCGTACATGGCGAGGACGATCCGGTCGGAAAACCAGTAGGAGAAGAAGTTCATGGCCGCCGCCATGAAGAAGGCGAAGACCATGCCGGTCTTGCCGCCGATGGCGCTTCCCATGAGCACAATCACCACGGTGAGGAGGGAGAGGAGAAGGGCAGTCTTGAGTCTGTTCATGATGTACCTCCGACGATAGATTTTTCGCCGGGGGTATAAAAAAAGACCTTTACCCCCGGCATGGTTGCCTGGAATAAAGGTCTTGTTGGCAGAAAATCTGCCCCGGTCCCGGGCCTTAACGGCCGTATTGACGAGATCCGGGTCGGCCTTTTGGGGTGGCCGATAACTACTCCCCTTTACTTGGCCATACTATAAGCAAGGACACGGTCTCTGTCAAGCTGTTGCATAAGAGAGCCTGCCGGATAAGCCATCACTCTGAGCCAAGGGGGGATGACTGTACGGTCACCGGGGTGACTGTCCCTGAAAGTGAAGCAGCCAAGGGAGCGCCAGATGGCGGTTACCTGTGAGAGTCCCTCCTAGTACCGCTCGAAATGCTCGTCGCCCGGGCCAAGGTCGAGGTCGGTTCCGACGGCTCGTTGAACCGGCGCCGCTTTGGGCTGCGGGGCCGCTTTGGCCTTGGTCAGGCGGGGAATGCTCTTTTTGGGCGGCACCGGGCCGCGTTCACCGTGGTCGTTGAGCTTGAAGAAGCCGATGGTGCCCTGCAACTGTTCGGACTGGGAGGCGAGCTCCTCGGCGGTGGATGACATCTCCTCGGAGGCGCCGGCGTTTTGCTGGATGACCTGGTCAAGCTGCTGGATGGCCTTGTTGATCTGGATGGCGCCGGAGTCCTGCTCGCGGCAGGAGGCGCTGATCTCCTGGACCAGTTCGGCGGTGCGCTGGATGTCCGGCACCATCCGGGTCAGGAGCTCACCGGCCTTGACCGCGATGTCGACGCTGTTCGATGAGAGGTCGGAGATCTCGGCGGCGGCCTTCTGGCTCCGCTCGGCGAGCTTTCTCACCTCGCTCGCCACCACGGCGAAACCCTTGCCGTGCTCGCCGGCGCGGGCGGCCTCGATGGCGGCGTTCAACGCGAGGAGGTTGGTCTGGCGCGCGATCTCCTCGATGATGTTGATCTTGGCGGCGATCTCCTTCATGGCCACCACGGTGGCCTCCACCGCCTTCCCGCCTTCCCGGGCGTCGGCGGCCGATTTAATGGCAATCTTCTCGGTCTGCATCGCGTTGTCGGCGTTCTGGCGGATATTGGCCCCCATCTCTTCCATGCTGGAGGAGACCTCCTCGGCGGCTGACGCCTGTTCGGTCGCCCCCTGGGAAAGTTCCTCGGACCCGGAGGAAAGCTGCTGGCTTCCGGCGGCCACGTTGTCGGTCGCCACCTTCACCTCGCCGACGATCTCCTTGAGTTTCTCCACCATGAAGTTCATCGCCGCCACCAGTTTTCCCACCTCGTCGTTTTGGTGGAGGTCGATCTTCTGGGTCAGGTCCCCTCCGGCGATGGCTGCGGCGAACTCCACCCCCTTCTTGAGAGGTGCGCTGATGGCGCGCGCGATGAGGATCCCCAGCCCGACAGCCAGCACGGCACCGGCCAGCACCATGATGAAGGTGAACCTGATGGCTTCGTTGCCGTTTCGGATGTTGGAGTCGTTTTTCTCCTTCGCGTGACCGACCTGGAGATCGGCCAGCGCCTGTATCGCCACGTCGCCCTCCTTGGCGATCTCGACGTTCTCGGGAGTGCGGAGCACCGCCAGTGCCTGGTCGGATTTACCAGCCATGCAGAATTCCGATACTTTTTGCCAGACCGGGTCGAACTTGGCCAGCGCCCGGCGGACCTCCTCGACCCCCTTTCTGGTCTCGGGGGAGCCTGCTCCTTCGTGGACGAGCTTCAGCGAGTCGTCGATTTTCTTGTCCAGTTCCTTGATGACGGCGAGGTGCTTGTTCCGCTCCTCGGCGGTCCGGTCCAGTACCAGGTCGCGGAGGTTTCCGCGCTGCCTCTGGAAGTAGGTCGATACATCGAGCAGGTCCCCCAACGGCTTAGTGTCCCTGACGTAGAGTTCCTCGCCGGTTGCCTCCAACCCTTTCAACTTGCTGATGCTGATGAAGCCGATCACTCCCGAGATCAGGGTGATCAGGATGAATGACGACAAAAGCTTTACCGCGACCTGCATATTCTGAAACATTCGCATGTTTGTTCTCCTCGCTATGGTGCAGCTGCCGAATCTCGGGGTGTCCAACAACCGAAAGGGGGGGCGCGGGAGGCGTGCTGGCCTGGCGGTGGTGCACTTGGCGGGAGGACCGCGGAGGAGAGACCGCCGGCCACAGGGGGGATGGGAGCCGGTGACGGGGAACGGACCACCGCCGGGCCGGCGGCCGAGATCGCGGGGCGGGCGTTTTCCTGCAGCTGGGCACCGGCGCTTTCCTGGCTGAAAATCGCCCGTGGTCCCATTGCCCGGTGATGATTCTTCGAGCAAAGCTCGGGTACGCGCATCCCCAGGAATGCGAGGACGATTGACAGCAGGATTATCGTGAAGGCCGCACGGTGTTTCGGCGGAACCGTCCACTCTGGGGAATCGGAACAGGTATAGAGCATGACGCCTTTTCGGTACGTTACGGTAGTTGCCCTACCACTATCGGCGCCGACAGGTATCGCTTAAGTAAGAATGCTGTTAGAGGTCAGTCATTCTCCATGGATGGAGGGGAGGGAGGGGGGAATTCCTTATTTCTTGTGACAGCCGTCACACATGGTGGGAGCTTGGAAGCTCGCGTCGAGGGAGTCGTGGCAGCCGAGGCAGAACTTGTGGGCGAAGGCTTTGCCGGATTCGGCAATCGAGGGGAGGTTGTCGTGGCAGGTGGCACATTGGGTAATGGGCTGGTGCCGGTCGTGATTGAAGGTCACCTCGCCGTTTTGAGCGGGAAAGCGAATGGGGCCCATTGAGGTGGTGGCCGATCTTTTTAAAATATCTGCCCGGGCGCCTGCGGTAATAGCGCAAACGAGAAGTGCTGCCAGGATAGCCGCTCTCATGCTCATTCCCCTCCTCGAATAAATCTCATTGGACCCCGCTCTTCTGTCGGGGCAACCATAGCACGGAGAGCGCTGGCCTTCAATGTCAATCATCTCCTTCGCTCTCCCGGTGAGCGCTGAAAACTCTTGGGTTCTCCCGTCAGTTATGCTACGGAAGGGCTAGTGCTTAATGAGGGCCGCGGCGCGGAACAACGGGAGTCGGGTGGCTTATGGATAGCAAGGTGAGTGCCGGAAGCTGTGTCTTGGCAGGATTCGTTACCTTGATGGTGGCCATGGGGATCGGGCGGTTTCTCTACACACCGCTGCTCCCGATCATGCTGACCGAGTACGGGATGAGGACCGATCAGGCCGGGCTTCTCGCCTCGCTCAACTACATCGGGTACCTGGTCGGTGCCTTTTCCGCCGGCCCGCTCTCCCACCGGTTCCGGGAATACCGGGTGCTGGCCGTCGGCCTGGTCCTCTCCTGTCTCACCACGGCCGCTACCGGCATCACGAAGGATTTCGGCTGGGTCTCCGCGGCCAGGCTCATGGCCGGCGCCGCCAGCGGCCTCGCCTTCGTGGCGGGTTCCGGCATGGTGTTGGTCGTGATGGCGCGGGAAGGGAAGGAGCGCCTGGCCGGCCTCTACTACGGCGGCGTCGGCGCCGGCATCGTGGCGACCGGCCTCGCGGCCTTGCCGGCTGCACGGCTGGTGGGAGCCGCCGGCACCTGGGAGCTGTTCGGAGCGGTCGCCGCCCTCCTCTCGGCACTGGTGCTCTTCCTGCTGAGACAGGAAGGGGGGAAGCGAAAGGAGGTGGCGGTGGCCAAGGCGGATCTCCCCCGCTCGCCCGCCTTTCTCCGCCTGGTGATCGCCTACGGCCTGGAAGGGTTCGGCTACATCATCACCGGGACCTTCATGGTGGCGGCGGCCAATGCCACCGTAGGACCCACCGGGGCTAACCTGGCCTGGGTGGTGGCGGGGTGTGCGGCGCTCCCCTCCGCCTTTCTCTGGTCGCTGGCGGCCCACCGGTGGGGGCGCCTGAAGCCCCTGGTGGTCGCCTTTTTCCTTCAGGCCGCCGGCGTCATCCTCCCGGCGCTATCCCCCGGTGCCGTTCCCCTCTTTGCCGGGGCCATTCTCTTCGGCGCCACCTTCATGGGAATCGTCACCCTTGCCCTCTCCGAGGGAGCCTCGTTCGCCCCGACCGCCCGCTCCCGCGTGGTTGGGCTGATGACCGGGATCTACGGCATCGGTCAGATCGTGGGACCATCCCTGGCCGGCCACTTCACCGCGGCCACCGGTTCGTACCTCTGGGCCCTTTCCATCGCCTCGGCCGCCGTGGCGCTGGCCGGAATCCTGCTTCTTGCCGACGCCTTAGCGGAACGGTGAGGCCTCGATCGATGAAGAGGCGACCTTTTTTCAGGAAAAATCGTAGCGGCAGCCTGCTTTTCTCCTACCTGTAAGCCTTCTGTAAGTCATCCTCCGTTACCATCCCGCCGAACATGTAATCGGTGTGACCGCCACCCGCGAGCCAGGCCGCCTCTTAGCCTGGGTCCGGGGATGAACGGCGGTATCTCGACAACCTGAGGTGCAATTGAAAAAGGAGGAAGCAGCAATGGGAATGGTTACAAGGATCTGGTCGGTACTTTTTGTCGCGCTGGTAATCGCCGGGTGCGGCGGGGGAGGGTCGTCGACGCCGGCCCCGAACAAGGTGAGTCTGAGCGGCCTGGTCTCGATCGGCCCGGTGAGCAAGGCGACCGTCCAGGCCTGGGGTTTGGACGGCAACGGTAGGAAGACGGTGGCCTTCGCGCTGGCCACTACGGCCAGCAACGGGAGCTACACCCTCCCCACCTTCGCCCACAACGGCAGCATTCTGATTGAAGCCAAGGGGGGGACCTATAAGGACACCGATGGGGCAACGGTAGACAATCCGGGGCTGAAGGCGGTCATTCCGAGCGCCTCGGGGTCGGTCCGCGTGCCGGTAACCCCCCTCACCCACCTGGCGTTTTCTTGCGCAAGCTCCGCCAGCAACGGGCTGACGGCGGCCAACATCTCGAAGGCCAACGCCACCGTCACCACCGCCTTCGGGATCGACGTCACCAACACCTCGCCGATCGACGCCACCGACGATGCAGCGGTCACCGCCGCCACCACAACCACCCAGCAGGTACAGTACGGCGTGGCGATCGCCGCGGTTTCCAAGATCGGCATGGCGACCTTCCTCTCCGATGTCAAGCCGGATCTCGTGAAGCCTACCCCGCAGTTGAGCGCCACCACCGAGGGGCACCTGATCACCGCGATCAACTCCCTGGTCGACGCGGGGACCCTCAACGGGGCCCTCACCGCCATCACCACCGCCACCAGCACGGTAACCACCACCATCACCAATAACGCCAACTCGCCGATTCTGGTGTCGCAGAACGCCAACGCGGTGGCCAACGCCAAGCAGCTGGTGACCGATCTGCGCAACACCGCCCTCTCCTTCTACAACTACACCTCCGGCCACGGCACCGGCGGGATGAATGCCGTTCTGCTCACCCCGTACAACGCGCTCGCGAACGAGGTGCAGACCAAGGTCCAGCCGGAACTGGCCGCGGTCGTTGAAGCTATCGGCTGGGTCGCCAATCTGTCCAGCGTTCCGGCTGGCACCACGGTAACCGGCCCGAACGGAAACACCCTCACGGTGACCGACTCCGGCACGACCAGCACCTTTACTGTCAAGGACCCCAACGGTGTGACCATCGGCACCGGGACCTTCGACGCCAATTCCAGCAACCAGCCTACTTCCGCGACTATCAACGCCAATCTGACCACCCCGAGCGGCACCGCCAACGTAACTGCACAGATCTCGGGGGTCACCTGGGATGCCCAACAGAACATCACCGGCTTCGCCCTGTACGGCTCGTTCGTTAGCAAGGACACCTCGGGCAACACCGACATGACCGTCAACCTCGGTTCGGCAGCGAATAAGTGCTCGGCGGCCTTCACCACCAACACGGCCACCAACACCTTCTACATGACGAGCCTCAACTTCAACGGGTCGGTCGCCACCAACACGACCCAGATTACCGGGTCGATCAGCATGCCCACCCTGGTCTTCAACCCTAACTTCAACTCCTCGTTCCCGACGAAGGCCACCGTGACCGGGACCATCAAGGCGCTGAACACCAACGGCCTCACCCTGAACGGTACCCTGCAGGGTGACCTGACCAACGCGGCAACCATGGCACGGTCGGTAACCGCGTCCAACTTCCCGATCTGGGACGCCTCGTTCAACGGCTCCGTCGTCGCCAACACCGGCCTGAACGTCAGCACCACCCTGACCGCCCGCAGCAACACCTACGACGTGGTCCAGTTCACCGTCCAGTTCCAGAGGGTCCGGCCGGACGGCACCAAGTTCACCCTGAGCGGAACGGGCAGCTACAACGGCAGCAACGACACCGTCACCGCCCAGATCACCAACCAGGACGGCCTGGCCATCAACCTCACCTTCGACCATCAAAGCAGCGGCGGCTTCTCGGGGAACATCACGGTCAGCACGACCGACACGACCGCGGTGGCGCTGCTTTACATGCAGCAGTCGGTACCGTGCATCAAGTTTGCGGACAACTACTTCGAGTCCGTATTCTAAGGCCGCCAATGTCCATCCGCATCACCGGAAGAGGGGGGCTCGCCGCCCCCCTCTTCGCTTCCCTTTTTCTGGCGGCGGTACTTTCCTGCCTGGCCGGCCTTTCATCCCCCGCTTACGGCGCCTCGCCCCTGAGCGGTTTCAACCCCGCGCGGCTCGCCGGTGGGGGGCGGGAGGCCTTTGTGGAGACCAGCGCCTTCGCGGGCGACACCGCCCTCCCCCTGGCCGGCATCAACAACGACAGCTGGAACGGGAGCTTCACCCCCCGGGAGCCAGGCCACGGCGAGGCCTACTGGAACCTTGCCGGCGGAGTGGTGTTCGACGGGTTCAGGGTGGCGGCCGTCAACCGGGGGGAGTGGTTCCTCAAGGCCAACAGGGACACCCAGGATTTCTTCTACCGGATCAAGAAGCATCTGGACTTGCCGGTGGGGAAAACCTACCACATCGACCTCTCCATCAACGGATTCGCCGCCAGCGGCGTGGAAATCTCCTACGGGCGCTCCCTGGGAGCTCTCCTCCCCGGACTGAGCGTGGGCGCGACGGTTCGCTACCTCCGCCCGGCCACCATGCAGGACGGGTCGGTCAAGGGGACGGTCACTCCCACCGGTCCAAAGAGCTACGATTTCAATCTCAACGTGAATTACCAGTATGACCGGAACATCCTCTACCGGCGCAGGAATACCACAGTGGGGGATGGGGTGGGGTACAGCGCGGATCTGGGGGTCGCGTTCCAGCGCGACGCCTTCCGCTGCGGGGTGTTGGCCAGAGACCTGGCGGGGGAGATCATCTGGTATGCGGTCCCCTACACCGATGCGGTGGCGAGCACCGACCGGCTGACGACCTCCCCGGACGGGTACCAGAATTTCAGCCCGACCATCAGCGGCTACGAAGGTAACAAGAGATTTCACCAGCGCATCCCTTTGAAGATCGACTTCGAGGCGGGGTACAGCGCCGGAGACCTGGACGGCCTTTTCACCGTCAACCTGGTGGACGACGAGCCGCACTATTGGCTGGAAGGGAGCTACCGTCTGGGGAGCCGGTCAAGCGTCTCCCTGGGGTACAACGTCGAGTACTCGGCGGTGAAGGTCGGATTCGCCTTCCACGATTTTTCGGTTTCGGTCCTCTGTGACGACGTCAGGGTCGCAGCGGCGAAGGCCTTCGGAGGGGAGCTCGCCTACCATTATTCCTGGTGAAGCGGATCAGCAGGAGCCAAGCTTCGCGTTCCCCTCCTGAAGGCAGTTCGCTAGCCGTTGGCGCAACTCCTCGGCCGGGGTCTCCTCCTTCAGTCCCCTCCGGTACCAGACGGCGGCCCGCTCCCACTCGCCGCGGGAGGCGAAGTGGTCGCCGGCCCGGGTCAGCAGTTCCAGGAAATCGCCGGCCAGGCGGTCCCTCATCGGGAAGGTCCAGGGCTCTTCCCCGTCGCCGGGAAGGAAGCGCCCCTGGTAAAGAGTCGCGCATTTCTCCACCAGCGACTCGATCTGTGCCATGTTATCCAGCCGGTCTCCCTCTTTGAGTGCCTCATCGGCCTCGCCCCGTATCCGGTCGAAGGCCCAGGTGTCGACCCAGCAGAACCTCGGGTCGAGAGAAAGGCGGCCCGCCTGCAGTTGCAACGCCTTCTCGCACCCCAGCTGTTTCCTCAGCCGGTGCAAGGTGGTGTCGAAGGAGCGCTGGGCGAGATCCCCGTCGGCATCGGGCCAGAGCGCGTCGCAGAGCGTTTCCACCGGCACCCCCTTTCCTCCCAGCGAGATCAGCGCCTTCATGAGCTCCAACGGTTTCTTCACCTTCCCCGCGATCGCGATAGGGGCTCCTTCCGCCAGCAGCTCAAAGCCCCCCAGGGTCCGGACCTTGAGCGGCCACGGCCAGGCGTCCAGATGCAGGGGAGGGGATTCCGGCACCAGCCCCCATTTGAGGATGAGTCCCCGGACGTATTCCGTCTCGATGCCGTTTTCGAGGGCCTTGACGCATAACCGAAGCAGCGGAGACGGGCAGGTCAGCCAGCTCCCGACGTAGCCGCCCGCACGGCCGATCGCCATGGTCCGGGCCAGCAGTTCGACCGCCTCTTCTTCCCGGCCGGCATCCAGTTCGAGGTGCACGGCGGTCAGAAGGCAGAAGAATTCGAGGAGGCTGTTTTGGAAAGCGCGAGCCATCTCGATTCCCTGGGAGATGTACTCCCGGGCCCGGTCGGGCTCCCCCGTTATTCTCATGTTCTCCGCCATGAAATTCAACGCCACCGCATCCACCGGGCGGAATCCGGAGGCCCGGAATTCCTGCAGCGACTGTTCCAGGTGCTGGGAGGCCGCCGCGTGCTCCTTTCGCCAGGTCTTCTGCCACCCGCGCAAGAGGTGGAAGTACGCCTTGTCGAAGGCGGTCCATCCACCCCCCAGGCGGCGCTCCAGCATGCCGATCAGCTGCTCCGCGGTGGAGAGATCGCCCATGCTGAGGGCGCAGGAAGCCCCGTTCCCCAACAGCTGGCAGTCCAGGACGTGCAGGCCGATTTCGTCGGCCAGCTTGATCGCTTCGATCGCCACCTGGACCCCCGACGCCCAATCCCCGGTGAAGAAGGCGTGGAGCGCCAGACCGTTTCGGATGGTGATGTCGGTCATGGGAGAGAGTTTGCCGGAGCGGGCCATCCGCTGGACCTGTTCGAGCATGAAGGTTGCCCGGACGAAGTTTCCGTTCCAGAGGTCGTGGACAAAAAGCTGGACCGCCGAGGTGAGACGGAAGTTTAGGTCCGCGTCCCCGTTGACCACGGGAGCACCCAGCTCGCGCCACCTCGAGATCTCGGGGTGATCGGGCTGCCTGAAGGCGAGGGCGTTGTAGATGCTCATGGAGATCTGATCCTTCAGTTGCCGGGAAGGGAAGGTTACGTCGTCGATCCGCATCCTCTCGAGCAGGGCGAGCCACTCGTCCAGATGGGTGAAATCCCCGTCGTAGAGGGAGGCCTCCGCGCCGCTCGACCAGGAGAGGAAGATCCCGACGCCGTCGTTGGCCCTGCTGTAGAGGTCGAAGGCCTTGCGGTAATACTCCCGGCTCCGGATGGGGGGATGCAAGAGGAGGCAGACCCCTTTCCAGTAGAGAAGTCCGGGCACCGCGTCCCGTATCTCCGGGGGAATTCGCTCCAGCCACCCATGGACCGTTTCCAAACGCCCCTCGGAGGCAAAGAGCGGCGCGGATTTCATGATCAGTCCGGTTACCCCTTCCCAGTCGGCAGCTTCGATCAGCAAAGTGGCGGCTTCCTCGATCCGCCCGGCTTCCTCCAGGAGGGCGGCCGTTTGGCACCGCAGCTGCCTCACTTCCTCGGCCGAATAGGTCTGCCTGGCCCGCTCCAGGAGGAACTCGCGAAAAAGGGGATGGTACTCGTAGGTGGGGTCGACCGGCGAGTGTTTGCCGGTGAAGAACGAGTTGCGGCACAGGCGGGCCAGAGTAGGCTCCGCACTCGCCAGGCCGGACAACCGCTCGGCCATCTGGGCGGTAACCCCGGGGGCGAAGGCCGTTTTCAGCAAGAGGGTCTGCAACTCGGGGTCGCCGGCATCGAAGATCCTGTTGGCGAAGAAGCTGAAGACACTTTCCAGAGGGAGTTTCTCCAGCGCCTGGTAGTCGAGGTCGCTCCCCTTGAGGCTTTCCAGGACCAGGAGCAGCCCGGCTATCCACCCGTCGGTTTTCGAATACAGACACGCCAGCGCCTCGGGGGGGAGGGGGGGGATGTGCTGCCTCCCTGCAAATTCGCCGGCTTCGTCGTAGGAGAAGCGCAGGTCGTTCCAGCCGAGATGGGCGGTACGCAGGGCGAGATTCGGCGCGGTAAGGACCGGAGGCGGCTCGTTTCTGCTCAGTGCCATTACGGCGATGCCATCCGGTATCTGGGAAAGCCCTTCGAGAAGCAGGACGTGGAACAGCGAGCCGGTAGTTACCTCCTGATAGTTGTCGAGGACAATGACCGAAGGGGTGGGGAGACTGGAGAATAGATCCTGGAAATAGTGACGGGTGAAGGTGGCGAGACCGGGGAGGAATTCGGGGGTTAAGAGCGGCAAGGTTACCGCTGAATCGGGAACGGTTTTCCTGAAGGCCTCCCCCAGGTGGTAGAAGAACGAGGCGGGGTCGGCGTCGCTGGCATCCACCTGGTACCAGAGGGCGGGAATCCCGCGGCTCTCCAGGTAGCTCGAGACCAGGGTGGTCTTTCCGGAACCGCCGGGCCCGGAGACCCAGTAGAGGGGCTTTCCCGCGCGCCGGTCCAAAAGGTTGAAAAGCCGTTCACGGTGGACGACTCCTGGAAGAACGACCGGGGGATCAGTCTTATGACTCATCATGCTGAGGCCTCCCCTTGCAGAGAGAGATGTGAAAAGGGAGTAGCCGAAACCGTGCAACACCCAGGAAAGGATCTGCCATCCAGCAGATGCACAGTGCTTTGTTACCTATGTTAAGTAACAAACATATATCCGTTTATACCTATCAAAAAGAAAAAATCAAGGTTTTATAAAATGAAAACATGTCCGGACGATGTTGCATCCCACAGTTGCAGAGAGAGGTCGCAAAGGTCAAATACAGTGGTAGTTGGGTAATAATAGTCGCCTTGCCCGCCGTCTGCGGTCTATTTCAATAAAAGCAAAAGGTGCATGGGCGATGATCACAAGGGTGGGGCGTGACGGAAAAGTGAGGCAGGGTAAACGGAGTAAACCGCCCCGGCGAAGGAGACGGGTGCCGGGTGGGTGGGATAAGCGGGGGGAGGGGCCGCGGCCTCAATTTGAGAAGGGAACGCAGATGGCGCGCTGCGCTTGGAAGTTTGCCAGGTACTTCTGGACCAGCAGGGGATTTCCCTTGAGGACCAGGAGGTTCTCGGCGTTTCGCTCCTCAGCGGCGCGGGTGAAGTTGAAGCTCCCGGTGATGACGGTGGCCCGGTCGATGATCATGATCTTGCTGTGGGCAATGGCGTGCCGCTCGTCGATCAGCACCTCGATCCCGGCGTTGGCGAGGAAGGTGGCTCCCGAATAGCGCTGCGTTCTTTGGCTCTTGTCCAGGATGGCCACCACCTTCACCCCGCGCTTGTGGGCCTCCAAAAGCGCCTTGGCGATCGGCTTGGAGGTGAAGGAGTAGGCCTGGACCAGGATCTCCTGCCGGGCCTTTCCCACTTCGCGGATGACGGCATCGGCCGCTCCGCCGTTGGGGGAGAAGTAGACCTCGACGGTCCCGGTGGAGGGGAGAGGGGAGGCGGGAAGCGGGGCGCAGACCAGCAGGAGCATGACCGCCACCAGTAAGCGCGTCATGGTCAAACGAGACAAGCCCGCGGCTAAGCCGCGGGCTTTATTGGTATCTCCAGAGAGGGGGACGGTCGTGGTTCCATCAAGCATGTCAGAGTTCTTTCTGCCGGGGAATTCGTCGCATGTCGTTCGGAAACTGGGTCGGTACGGGGCACCCCCATCGGTAGATTAGCCTTTGAGTTTCTTGGCGATGCGGGCGACGTGGGCCCCCTGGTAGCGGGCGATGGCCAGCTCGTTCTCGGAGGGCTTGCGGGAGCCGTCGGCGCCGGCCAGCGTCGAAGCACCATACGGGGAGCCGCCGGTAATCTCGGTCATGTTCAAAAGGCGCTGCTCGGCGTAGGGAACCCCGACGATGATCATCCCCTGGTGGAGCAGCGTCGAGTGGAAGCTCGTGATGGTGGTCTCCTGACCGCCATGCTGGGTGCCGGTGGAGGTGAAGACGCTTCCCACCTTGCCGACCAGCGCCCCCTTGACCCAGAGCCCGCCGGTCTGGTCGAGGAAGTTGCGCATCTGGGCGGTCATGTTGCCGAAGCGGGTGGGGGTGCCGAAGATGATGGCGTCGGCGTCGGCCAGCCCCTCTACGCTTGCCAGCGGGACGTGGGCGAAGGCGTCGCGGGCGGCCTTGGCGCCGGAGGCTTCCAGCACCTGATCCGGGATCAACTCGGGGACCTGCAGAAGCTTCACGTCGCAGCCGTCGACACTGCGGGCTCCCTCGGCGACGGCTTCCGCCATCGTGTAGATGTGGCCGTACATGCTGTAGAAAACGATCTGGATGTTGGTCATGGAACGCTCCTCACGTGCGGGTGTGGTTGAGAGAAATCCTGCCGTTCTCAAGCATAGCCGGTGAAGCTTAGGTTAGCATGTTCAAATGATTTCGGCCCGCTCACGACTCCCTCACCCCTCAAACCTCCCTCACCCCTGCCCCTCTCCCCTAAAGGGGCGAGGGGATTTGGATTTTGCCCCCCTAAGTGACGCAGGAGTTCACCCCTCGCCCCTTCAGGGGAGAGGGTGGCCGAGGCCGGGTGAGGGAGGTTTTACCCCTCTCTAGAACGCAAAGCACATGCAACCGCTACCCCAACCCCCTCCGAAGAAGCCGAGGCGGCCGGCGTGCAGGTGGAGCGGGTTGCGGCAGCTTTCCCGCGCCGCCGCGGTGGCCCCGGCCGGGGCCGTCATGAAGCCGGCGCGGTAGGCCCCGCCGTAAACGCCGGTGGGAGCCCAGTCCGGGGAGACCGGCGGCAGCGGCGGTGCCAGGTTGCCGAACTCGCCGCTGGCGTGCACCACCTTCCCGTTCATCATGGTCAGTACCGACTCGATTCCCTTGATCTCTTCCTCCGGCACCTGGAAGTAATCCGCCGACAAGACGGCCAGGTCGGCGAACTCCCCTTCGGCGATCCGTCCCTTCCTCCCTTCGTCGCCGGAGAACCAGGCGCTCCCCTCGGTGTAGAGCCTGAGCGCCGCGGTGCGGCTCAGCCGGTTCTTCTCGTCGTACAACGGCAGCCCTCCCACCGTCTTGCCGCTCACCATCCAGTACAGGGATACCCACGGGTTGTAGCTCGCGACCCGGGTGGCGTCGGTGCCGGCGCCGACCGGGATCCCCAGGCCCAGCATCCGGGAGATCGGCGGGGAATGGGCGGCCGCTTCCGCGCCGTAGCGGTCGACGAAGTATTCTCCCTGGAAGGCCATCCGGTCCTGCACGGCGATCCCGCCCCCGAGCGCCCTGACCCGTTCCAGGCTCGCCTCGGTGATGGTCTCGGCGTGGTCGAAGAACCAGCGCAGGCCGTTGAAGGGGATATCCCGGTTGACCTGCTCGAAGACGTTCAGGAAACGGACGATGGACTCCTCGTAGGTCGCGTGCAGCCTGAACGGCCACCTTTTTTCCACCAGCAGGGCAACCACTTTCCGCAGTTCCCCCTCGAGGGCCGGCGGGAGGTCGGGGCGCGGCTGGAGGAAGTCCTCGAAGTCGGCCGCGGAGAAGACCAGCATCTCCCCGGCGCCGTTGAGCCGGTAGGTGTCGCTCCCCTGGCCGGGGGTGGCCCGCTCGGTCCAGCCGGTGAAGTCCTGCAGCTCGCCGCCGGGGTGCTGGGTGAAGAGGTTGTAGGCGATCCTGACGGTCAGCTCGTCGCGGCCGGCCAGGCGCTCGATGACCTGGTAGTCGTCGGGATAGTTCTGGAACCCTCCGCCGGCGTCGATGGCGCTGGTGATGCCGAGCCGGTTGAGCTCGCGCATGAAATGCCGGGTGGAGTTCACCTGGTCATCGAGGCCGAGCTTGGGCCCCTTGGCGAGGCTCGCGTAGAGGATCATGGCGTTCGGCTTGGCGATGAGGAGCCCGGTCGGGTTGCCGTGGCGGTCCCGCTCGAGCGCCCCTCCCGGGGGATCGGGCGTCTCCCGCGTGTACCCCAGGGCCCGCAGCCCCGCCCCGTTGACCAGCGCGCGGTCGTAGAGGTGGAGGACGAAGACCGGCGTGTCGGGGGATACCTCGTTGATCTCCTCCAGGGTCGGCATCCGCCTCTCGGCGAACTGGAACTCGGTCCATCCCCCCACCACCCGCACCCACTGCGGCGGCGGGGTGCGCCGGGCCTGCTCCTTGAGCATCCCGAGCGCGAGCGACAGCGAGGGAACCCCGTCCCAGCGGAGCTCCATGTTGAAGTTGAGCCCTCCCCGGATCAGGTGGAGGTGAGAGTCGTTGAGCCCGGGGACGACGGTGCGCCCCTTCAAGTCGATGACCCGGGTGGTGGCGCCGCGGAAGCGCTCGATGGCCTCCCGTTCTCCCACGGCCAGCAGGCGTCCGGCCTTGATGGCCACCGCGCTCGCCTCGGGGGCGAGGGGGTCGAGGGTGGCGATGCGCCCGTTGATGAGGACGCAGTCGGCGTGAACTGTTTTCATGACGGCCTCCCCTCAGTGCCCCGATCCCGAGCGGCTCGGGGGCGCGCCATGCACCATGGTGTAGGCGTACTCCACACCCTGCCCGTAGGCTCCGCCGTGCTCCTTGACGGCGGCGATGACCTCGTCGTAGGTCTCCTTGCGCGCCCAGTCGCGTTGGTACTCGAGCAGGACCTGGAGGGCGGTCATCGGGATCACCCCGGCCTGTTCCATCCGCCGCATGGCCGCGTTGTGGGCGGTCAGGCTGGTGCCGCCGGAGGCGTCCTCGACGGCGTAGACCTCGTATCCGGCCTTGATCGCTTCCAGGGCCGGGAAGGCGAGGCAGACCTCGGTCCAGAGGGCGGCGATCACCAGTTTCTTCCGCCCGGTGGCGGCCACCGCCTCGACGAAGTTCTTGTCCTGCCAGGAGTTCATCGAGGTCCTCTCGATCGGGGTCTTGTCCGGGAATACGTCCAAAAGCTGGGGCCACATGTTGCCCGAGAAGCTTTTGCTCTCGACGGTGGTCAGGATGACGGGAACGCGGAAAATCCTGGCGGCCTTGGCCAGGAGCATGACGTTGTTGAAAAGGGTCTGGCGGTCGATGCTGGCGACGCCGAAGGTCATCTGTGGCTGATGGTCTATGAAGATGACCGTACTGTTGACGGGGTTCAAAAGTTCTGTCTTCATGGTCTGCCTCCTTGGAGCAGTACTCACACTGCCATGTACCAAAGGGTAGACCCATCTGAAGAAAAGCGCTTCATACTCTTTTCATCTGCCAGATATGCCCTTTTGTTATACTGGTAGGGTCATGGAACTTCGCCACCTAAGATATTTCCTCGCCGCCGCGGAAGAGCTCAATATCAGCAGGGCCTCGCGGCGTCTGCACGTTTCCCAGCCCGCGGTGAGCCGGCTGGTCCGCGACCTGGAGGAGGAGCTCGGCAACCCGCTTTTCGTCCGGGAGCGGTTCGGGCTGGCGCTCACCCCGGCCGGGAGCGTCCTCCTCGGCTACGCGCGCCAGATCCTCGACCTGACCGGCGAGGCGGTGCGCGTGCTCCGCAACCAGCCTCAGAAACCGGTCACCATCACGGTCGGTTTCCTGGCGTCGGCGCTCGGCTCCTTCCTGGGGGCGGCCTTGAAGTCGTTCCGTGATGCCCACCCCGAGGTGGTGATCAACATCCACGAGCTCACCCCGGCCGGCCAGGTCCGTGCCTTGGCCCGGGGGGAGATCGACGTCGCGCTGATCGGCAATCCCTGCGGGGCGGTGGCCGATCAGTTCGAGACCCTGGTGCTCTTCGACCTGAGGCTGGAGGCCGCGGTGCCGGCGGGGCACCCGTTGGCGGGGAAAAAGAGGATCAGCCTGAAAGGGTTGGAAGGGGAGGCGTTCATAGGGTACCGCGAGGAGAGTTTTCCCGGGAGGAATCAGACCATCGTGGCTGCCTGCCGGGTGGCGGGATTCAAGCCGGGGTTCGCCTTCCAGGCCGACAGCCTGGTGGAGGTGCTGGCCCTGGTCGGGTCGGGAGCGGGGGTATGCCTGATGCCGGGCGACGTGGCGAGCCTGTCCCATCCGGGAGTCGCCCTGGTGGGGATCAAGGAGAAGCTGGAGCCGATCCACTTCACGGCGGCCTGGAGGCGTGACGACGATCGTCCGATCGTCGCGGCGCTATTGGAACATGCCGTGAGGGAGCGGGCTCCCGGAATCCGGCAAGGGGGGTAGCCGCCTCCCGGGTCAGATCCGCCTGCTGTCGTAGGCCCAGTGCAAAAGGGCCTGCCGCTGGCGGCGGCGGCAGCCGAGGTCGCCGGGAGGGCAGTTCTTTCTCAACTGGGCGATGTGGCGCTGCATCGCCTGCCATCTCTTGATCTGGCGCGCATCGTCCGCGCACCGTCTCCCCATGTAGTAACGGCAGTACCACTGGAACCATCCCCGCGGGTCCTCGTGGTAGATCCACCCCTTGGCCCGCCAGTAGGAGAGGGGCTTGGAGGCGTTGACGCCGAAATAGTTGAGCTCGGGACGGTGCCGCTCGTGGCAGAGTTTCGCCTCGGTGAACCACTCCGGGGGAAACTCGCCCCGGCAGTCGGTCATGTATCTGCCGCCGAAGATCCCCAGCTTCAAAAGCTCCTTCGGGGTCAGCTCGGGGCGGAAGTCGGGGTGGAAATGCTCCCCCTCCGGCTCGGTGCGGTCGTACTGGTAATCCTTCTGCATCAGGTCGTTCACGACCACCCTGGTTCCGTTCATGGCTTGCTCCCGGTTCATGATTGGTATATCTATACCGTGCCCTGCCAAGGTGGCAACCTGCTCCTCTGTTTTTGCCTTGGCGATGAGGCATCGTTTAGCTCGTTCCACAGGAAGAGGGGTGGCTCCCCTGTCTCTGCATAAGAGTTGGCCGCGCCGCCTACTCTATGTGATCGAACCGGGGAGTATATTAAATATAACTAATATTATCCGGAGCCAGCTCAAGCAGTCTGCTCACCGCTAAAACGGTGGACGAAGCCATAAGGAAAATTGCAGATGCTATGCCAGATGGAGAGATAGATGCTATTATTGATCCCGTCAATCCGGACGCTGATCCGGCCCGGTAGCTCGCGAGCCGAATGCCAGAGCTGTTGGCCGGGACGGTACCCAACCGGGCCAACCTGCCGGGAGGGCCGGGGCGACGACCACGGAGACCTTCGCCAAAGGAGGAGCAGCAACCTTGACGAAACCTTTTGACATCCCGGTACTGACCACCCTCTCGCTGCTGTTTGTGGAAGATGACGCCATGGCCCGGGAGACCGCGAGCTTTTCGCTGAAGCTCAACTTCCCCCGCCTGCGCATCTACACGGCCGGAAACGGGCGGGATGGGCTGGAACTGTACCGGAAATATCATCCCGACATCGTCCTGACCGACATCAAGATGCCGGCCATGGACGGCATGGAGATGTCCCAGGAGATCCTGGCCATGGAGCCGGGGGCCAACATCATCGTCACCTCGGGGCATTCCGATCTCACCTACCTTCTGCAGGGGATCAAGATGGGGATCCGGCGCTACGTGCTGAAACCCCTCGACCACGAGCTTCTCTTCGAAGCGGTCTCCGACTGCATGTCGCGGGTGCTGATGCAGCGGCAGATGCAGCAGCAGGAGCAGTACATAGGGCTCCTTTCCCAGGCGGTAGAACAAAGCCCGAGCCTCATCCTGATCGCCGACCCCGACGGCCGGATCGAGTACGCCAACGGCAAGTTCCTGGCGCTGACCGGGTACACCGAGGAGGAGGTGCTCCGGATGGATCTGCGGCAGTTCCACCTCCAGGATCCCGACGCCGCCACCTTCGAACAGGTGTGGAGCCAGGTGAACGCGGGGGCGGAGTGGCACGGAGAAGGGGTAAACCGCAAAAAGGACGGGCAGCTCTACCGCGAGTCGGTGACCATCTCACCGATCACCGAGGGGGAGGGGAGGATCGCCCACTTCGTCACCGTCCGGGAGGACGTCACCCTGAAGAAGCGGGCCGAGGAGGAGATGATCCTCTCCCAGAAGCTCAAATCCCTCGGCGTGCTGGCCGGGGGGCTCGCCCACGACTTCAACAACATCATGACCGGCGTCCTCGGTAACATCTCGTTCGCCCAGACTTCGCTCTCCGACCCCGCCAAGGTCGCCACCTGCCTGGCCCAGGCGGAGAAGGCCTCGCTGCGCGCGGTGGAACTGACCCGCCAGTTGCTGACCTTTGCCCGCGGCGGCAAGCCGGTCAAGAAACAGGTCGAGGTGCGGCACCTCATCGAGGAGTCGGTCGCGCTGGGGCTAAGGGGGAGCAAGGTGCAGGGGGTGGTGCGGGTACCCGCTGCCATCGCCCAGGTGGAGGTCGACAGCGGGCAGATCATCCAGGCCTTCAACAACATCCTGATCAACGCCGTGCAGGCCATGCCCGATGGCGGGACGGTGGCCATCGAAGCGGAGGGGGTCCGGCTCGAGCAGGGAAACTCCCTCGGCCTCTCCGCGGGGAGCTACGTCCGGGTGAGTTTCACCGACCAGGGGAGCGGCGTCCCCGACGAGGTAAAGGGGAAGATCTTCGATCCCTACTTCAGCACGAAAACCGGCAACTCCGGCCTCGGCCTGACCACCGCCCACTCGATCGTCTCCCGCCACGGCGGACATATCGGGGTGCAGTCATCCCCCGGCGGCGGAGCCACCTTCATCTGCCACCTCCCCGCCGTCCAGGCGCCCCACGGACAGGCCGAGGCGCCGCAAAAGGCACCGTTGGCCCCCCACCCGGGAGCGGGGCAGTCGATCCTCCTCATGGACGACGACCAGGACGTCCGCACCATCGGCTGCACCATGCTGGAAAGCCTGGGCTTCCAGGTGGCGACCTGCAGCTGCGGAGAGGAGGCGATCGACCTTTACATCGAGGCCAACCGGAGCGGCAAGCGGTTTTCCGCGGTGATCATGGACCTCACGGTGCCCGGCGGCATGGGTGGGAAGGAGGCGGCGGAACGGATCCTCGCCTTCGACCCCCAAGCCTGCCTGGTGGTCTCCAGCGGCTACTCCGACGATCCGGTCATGGCCGATTACCAGCAGTACGGGTTCTGCTCGGTGCTTCCCAAGCCGTACGTGATGAGCAGCCTGGCCGAACTGATGAGCACCCTGCACGGAGGAGTTCCCGGGAGTTGACCGGAGCACGAACTGGCGGTATCTTAATGATTCCGCCGAACGTGTTTATCTAACGTGACAGGGGCCGATCCAGTGAGGCTATCGCAACCGGTCGATGACGCAGGGAGATCTCAGGGACCAAGGGCGGACGAGCTCGCCGCGGAGAACGCGGAGCTTCGCCGCCGGCTGGCCGATGCCGAGCGCCGCGCGGAGGCCGGGATCCTGCGGGTGAACCGCCTCTACGAGGTGCTGCGGTCGGTCGACCACGCCATCGTCCACCTCTCCGACCGCGAGGAGCTCTTCGAGGCGTTCTGCCGCGCCGCCGTCGAGCCGGGAGAATTCCGCCTGGCGGCGGTCGGGCTCGTGGAGCGGGAGAGCGGGGCCGTGAGGATGGTCGCCTCCCGCGGCGAGACCGCCTACCTCGACGAGATCAGCATCTCCTCGCACCCGGTGCCGGAGGGGATGGGCCCGGCGGGGGTCGCCATCAGGGAAGGGAGGCTCGCCTTCTGCAACGACTTCGCCAACGCCGAGGCTACCTTCCCCTGGCTCGAGGCCGCGCTCTCCCATGGCCTCCGCTCCGGCGCCAGCGTACCGATCAGGGAGAACGGCGAGGTGGTCGGCTGCCTGACGCTTTGGGCCGGGGAGGTGGACGCCTTCGACTCCCGGGACCTGGATCTCCTCGAGCAGATGGGGGCCGACATCTCGTTCTCCCTGGACAACCTCCGGCTCGAGGCCCGGATCCACGAGGCCCAGCTGAAGGCCGAAATGGCCGAGGAGCGGGAGCGCGCCGCCGAGGCGCTGCGGGAGAGCGAGGCACGCTTTCGTTCCCTCTTCGAGAACACCCCCGACGCCGTTTTTCTCACCATTCCCGATGGCCGCATCCTGGCCGCCAACCCCGCCGCCTGTGCCATGTTCGGCCGCTCCGAAGACGAGCTCTGCCGGCTCGGGCGCGAGCCCCTCATCGATCACAGCGATCCGCGCTTCGCGGCCGCCCTCGACATGAGGAGCCGTACCGGGCGCTCCTCCAAGCTGGAACTCCGCTTCCTGCGCAAAAACGGCGAATCCTTCCCGGCCGAGGTCGATTCCGTCATCCTTCCCGGTAATCCTCCCAGCTCCTTCGTCATCCTGCGCGACATAAGCGGCCGCAAACAGGCCGAGGAGGCGCTGCGCCTCTCCGAGGAGAAATTCTCCCGCGCCTTCGCCGAGAGCCCGGCCGCCCTGGCGCTGAGCACCCTGGAGGAAGGGGTCCTCGTCGACGTGAACGACACCTGGCTGGCGCTGCACGGCTTCAAGAGGGAAGAGGTGCTGGGGAAATCGGCACGCAGGATGGGACTGTGGGCCGACGGGGAGCAGATGCTCCGCTTCGTGGCCGAGCTGAAGACGCACGGTTCGGTCAGGGGGTGGGAGGCCCAGTTCGTCAAGAAGGACAAGACCCCCTTCGTCGCCCAGCTTTCCGCCCAGGTCCTGTCGGTCGGTGACGACAGGGTCATCCTCCTCACCATCGTGGACATCACCGAGCGCAAGTGGGCGGAGCGGCGGCTCACCGAGATGAACGAGGAGCTGGAGCGCCGGGTGGCGATGAGAACCGGGGAGCTGGAGGCCAACATGGAGATGCTGAAGGCGGAGACCGCCGAGCGGATCCGGGTGGTGGAGGCGCTCAGGAAGAACGAGCAGCTGTTGATCCAGCAAAACCGGCTGGCGGCCCTGGGGGAGATGATCGGCAACATCGCCCACCAGTGGCGCCAGCCCTTGAACTCGCTGGGGCTCCTGATCCAGCAGCCCTCTCTCTGCTTCGCCCGCGGGGCCCTGACCAAGGATATCCTCGACGAGACCACCGCCAAGTCGATGACCCTGGTCAGGCACATGTCCAGGACCATCGACGACTTCCGGAACTACTTCAAGCCGGAGAAGGAGAAGGTTTCCTTCCGGGTGCTCGACGAACTGGAGAAGACCCTGTCGCTCATCGAGGGGAGCTTCCAGGGACAGAAGATCGACATGGAACTGATGGCGGAGGCCGATCCGGAGGTGCTCGGCTATCCCAACGAGTTCGCCCAGGTGCTCGTCAACGTGCTGATCAATGCCCGGGACGCCTTCCAGGAGCGCCAGGTCGCCAGGCCGAAGATCCTCATCAAGGTCGGTTGCGTCGGGGAGCGGGCCGTCGTGGCCATCGCCGATAACGCCGGGGGGATCCCCGACGAGATCATCGGCAAGGTCTTCGATCCCTATTTCACCACCAAGGGGCCCGCGGTCGGGACCGGCGTCGGCCTCTTCATGTCCAAGACCATCATCGAGAAGAACATGGGTGGCCGCCTCACCGTCCGCAACATCGAGGGGGGCGCCGAGTTCATGATCGAGATCTGACGGCGCGTCAGTTTCCTCCCGTCACTCCACGTAGATCATCTTCCTGGTCATCCCACCATCCACCACCAGGTTCTCGCCGGTGACGAACCCGGAGCGCTCGCAGGAGAGATAGAGGACCGCCTCGGCGACGTCGTCGGGTCGTCCCACCCGCCCCGCCGGATGCTGGGCATGATCCTCGGGAGTGAGCTTCGGCGGGGCCGCCACCGGGCTCTTCTTCCAGCCGTCCACCGCGATCCATCCCGGGCTCACGCAGTTCACCCGGACCTCGGGCCCGAGGCTCACGGCGAGGGCATGGGTGAGCGCCACCACGCCCCCCTTGCTGGCCGAGTACGCCTCGGTGTCCGCCTCGGACTGCATCGCCCTGGTGGAGGCGATGTTGACGATGGTCCCCCGGCTTTGCCGAAGGTGCGGGATGGCGTGCTTTGAGCAGAGGAAGACCCCGGTGAGGTTGGTGTCGATCACCCGCTTCCAGTCGGCGAGCGGAAGCGACTCGATGGGTGCCTCGTGGGCGCGGGCGATGGCGGCGTTGTTGACCAGGGTGTCGATCCGCCCGAAGCGGGAGATGAGGTCGGCAATCATTCCCTTCACACCCTCCTCGTCGGCTACGTCCAGCTGGTAAGGGACGGCCCTGCCGCCGGCTCCGTAGAGGGCGGCGGCCTCGCTGGCGGCCTCCCCGTCCAGGTCGGCGACCGCCACCGTGTAGCCTTCCTCCACAAAGCGCTTGACCAGGCACCTTCCGATACCCTGCCCACCGCCGGTAATGATGGCAACCTTCATAGAGCTCTCCTTTGATTGGCAACAATCTTCCGCTACGTATCCCTTCCCCTTACCCCATCTTCACCCCGACCCAGAAACCTCCCTCACCCGGCCTTCGGCCACCCTCTCCCCTATTTCAATCTCCCCTCGCCCCCATCGGGGGAGAGGGTTAGGGTGAGGGGGGAAGGCCGGCAAAACCTCCCTCACCCGGCCTTCGGCCACCCTCTCCCGGAGGGCGAGGGAATTAACGGCGGGCCTTCGGCCACACGGCGCCGGGGGCGAAAGTAGGAAAAGTACCTCACCGGCGGAAGGTAAGCAACTCCTCTCCCTTAACCGACGGTTGCCGTTTGCGCCAAAAATTTGCGCGCGTCTGTGGCAATCCTCATTTTTTCTAAAGCAAACGCACCTTTAGTGTGGTAGTTTTTAGCTTTATTTTTACCAAACCACGGGGAGGGCTTTGCTACCGATGCAACGAAGCGCTATCGAGAAGATTCTCCAGGAGCTTGCCGGAGGGACCATCGGCGTGCCCCAGGCGCTGGAAAGCCTGAAACACCTCCCTTTCGAGGATCTGGGATGCGCCACGGTTGACCACCACCGCACCCTTCGCCAGGGGTTCCCCGAGGTCATCTTCGGCCAGAGCAAGAGCGTCGACCAGATGCGGACCATCATCGCCGCCCTCCTCGACAAGGGCTCCAACGTGCTGGCAACCAGGATCGACCCCGACAAGGGGGACCAACTGGTGGCGAGCTTCCCGAAGGGGATCTACCACCCGGACGCCCGCGCCCTCACCATCGAGCAGCATCCGACCGAAATCCGCGGCAAGGGGTCCGTGCTCGTGGTCTGCGCCGGGACCTCCGATATCCCGGTGGCCGCCGAGGCGGCCCTCACCGCACGGATGATGGGGAACGAGGTCGAGAAGCTCTACGACGTCGGGGTCGCCGGTCTGCACCGCCTGCTGGCCAGGCGTTCGCTCCTTCATGACGCCTCGGTGATCATCGTGGTGGCGGGCATGGAGGGGGCGCTCCCCTCGGTCGTCGGCGGCCTGGTGGACAAGCCGGTCATCGCCGTCCCCACCTCGGTCGGCTACGGCGCGGCCTTCGGCGGCGTCGCGGCGCTGCTCGGGATGCTCAACTCCTGCGCCGCCGGAGTCACGGTGGTCAATATCGACAACGGTTTCGGGGCCGCCTACGCGGCGAGCCTCATGAACAGGATTCATGCATGAAGTTTCTGTATTTCGACTGCTTTGCCGGCATTGCCGGGGACATGACGGTGGGGGCTTTGCTGGAGCTGGGACTTCCCCTCGAGACCCTTCGCGAACAACTGGCCGTTCTTCCTTTCTCCGGTTACACCCTGGAGAGCTCCCGGGTGGAGCGCCACGGGGTGACCGGCACCTCGTTTCGTGTCCGCCTTGACGCCGAAGACCAGCCGCACCGGCACTACTCGCACATCGCCCGCATGATCGACGAGGCGCCCCTCTCCCCGCGGGTGAAGGAGCTTTCCCAGCGGATTTTCCGCAGGCTTGCCGAGGCTGAGGCGACCGTCCACGGGGTGCCGATGGAGCGGGTCCATTTCCACGAGGTCGGCGCGGTCGACTCCATCGTCGACATCGTGGGCACCGCCATCGGCCTCGATCACCTCAGTATCGACCGGGTCTGCTGCTCGCCCCTTCCCTACGGACGCGGCTTCGTCAAGACCGCCCACGGCCTCTTGCCGGTTCCGGCTCCGGCCACCGCCCAACTCTTGACCGGCATCCCGCTCGGTGCCGACATCGGCGAAGGTGAGCGGGTCACCCCGACCGGGGCCGCCATCGTCGCCGCCCTGGCCGAATCCTTCGGGCCGCCTCCTGCCATGACCGTGAAGGGGATCGGCCACGGCGCGGGGGAGAAGGATTTCCCGGAGGTCCCCAACCTGCTCCGTATCGTGATGGGCGAGGACGCTGGGGAGCCGGGCGAGGAAGTGGTGGTGCTGGAGACCCACCTGGACGACGTGACCCCGGAGATCCTGGGCTTCCTCATGGAGCGGCTTTTCGCCGACGGCGCCCTTGACGTCGCCTTCTCTTCGCTGCAGATGAAGAAGAACCGTCCCGGCACGAGGCTCACCGTGGTGGCTCGCCGGGAAGACCTCGACCGGCTGGCCCGCCTGGTGCTGGCGGAATCCACCGCCATCGGCGTCCGCTACTATCCGGTCCGCCGTCTCACCCTCGGCCGCAGGCTGGAGGAGCGTGAGACTTCGCTTGGCACCGTCAGGGTGAAGGTGCTCGACAACGGGAGGATCACCCCCGAGTTCGAATCCTGCCGGGGGATCGCGCTGGCCAGGTCGCTGCCGCTTTTGGAGGTCTACCGGATCGTGGAGAGGGAGATCGGCGCGCCATGAAAAGCTTCATCGTCCTGGCCGCCACCTGGTTCGGCACCGGCTTCTCTCCCTTCGCCTCGGGCACGGTCGGCACGGTGGGAGCCATCCCGTTCTACCTGGCGCTCAGTTTTCTCCCGCTGCCGCTCTACCTCCTGACCACCGCCGCCTTCACCCTGCTCGCCTGCTGGATTTCGGGGCGGGCCGGTGTCATCTTCGGCGAGCACGACTCCGGGAAGATCGTCATCGACGAGGTGGCCGGATACCTGGTGACCATGATCGCCGTTCCCCCGACCTGGCAGGGGGTAGTGGCGGGCTTCTTCTTTTTCCGGCTCTTCGACGTCACCAAGCCGCAGCCTGCCCGCTGGTTCGACCGCTCGCTCAAAAACGGCTACGGCGTGGTGATGGATGACATCGCGGCGGGAGTGTACGCCTGCCTGGCGACCCACCTGCTGCTGAGGTTTCTGTGAGGCTTTCGACGCTTTCCATAGGGGACGAGCTCCTCTCCGGCGAGGTGGTCGATACCAACGCCTCCCACATCGCCGGGCGCTGCTTCCAGATCGGCCTGCGGGTGCAAAAGCACCTGACGGTGGGGGACCAGGAGGAGTCCATCGTCGCGGCACTCCTCGAACTGGCCTCGGCAAGCGATGCCGTCATCGTGACCGGGGGGCTCGGTCCCACCCCCGATGACCTGACCTCGGCCGCGGCCGCCCGCGCCGCCGGTCTGGAGATGGAGGTCTCGGCCGAGGCACTGGCCCACCTGGATCGCTTCGCCGCCCGCATCACCGGAGGGCTTCACCCCGGCAACCAGCGTCAGGCGCTTCTTCCCAGGGGGTGCCCGCTGATCCCCAATCCCTTGGGGACCGCCTGCGGATTCGAGCTCCTCATCGACGGGGCGCGGCTGTTCTTCATGCCGGGGGTCCCCTTCGAGATGAAGCGGATGCTGGAGGAGACCGTCCTCCCCGCCCTGGCGGCGGAAGGAAGGGAGCCCAACCGCAGGATCGTGTTGAAGCTCTTCGGGACCTCCGAGGCGGCCGTCGCGGCGAGGCTGGAAGGTGCGCTCCCGGCAGGCTCCCCGGTCGAGCTCGCCTACTGCGTCAAGTTTCCCGAGATCCACATCATCCTGAGGGGTGAGGCCAAAGACGCCGGCCTGGTGGAGCGGGCGGCCGCGGAAGTCGCCGGACGCTTCCCGCGCGAGCTCTTCGCCCGCGACGAGGATACCATGGACGAGGTGCTGGCGGCCCTCTTCCGGCAAAAGGGGCGCACCCTATCGCTGGCGGAATCCTGCACCGGCGGGATGATCGCCTCCCGCATCACCTCCCAGGGGGGGAGTTCCGCCTACTTCCTGGAGGGGGCGGTAACCTACAGCAACCGGGCCAAGGCCAGGATGCTCGGGGTGCCGGCCGATCTCATCGATGCCAAGGGCGCGGTCAGCGCGGAGGTGGCCGTGGCGATGGCAACCGGCGCACGGCTGGCGGCGGGGAGCGACCTGGCCCTCTCGGTCACCGGCATCGCCGGCCCCGACGGGGGGACTCCCGAGAAACCGGTCGGGACGGTGTACATGGCCCTGGCGGACGGAAACGACTGCCGGGTCACCCGCTACAATTTCCAGGGCGACCGCGATGCGGTCCGGTCGATAACCACGGTGAGCGCGCTCGACTGGCTCAGGCGGTACCTGCTGGAGGAAGTCCAATGATATGAAGCGGCCTCCCCGGATCCGCGGGGAGGACAACGACTGCCCCCCTCCCGAGAGGGAGAGGGATGTGATGACCAGGTGGATAGGTGGCCGATTTGCACTACGCACCGATCATACTGCTCGTGGTCTGCGAGTTACTGCTGTTCTGGGCCGACCGGTACGCCCCGTTGCCGGCCTGGTTCCACATGTCAGTAATGGTCATCCTTGCGCCCGTGCTGGTGATCCTGTCGGCGGCGCTCCGGAAGCGGGACGGCAGCGTGGTGGACGACCTCCGGATGGAGCTGACGGGGATGCAGCAGGAGGTCACCAAGGCCGCCCGGCGTTACAAGTCGCTTCTGGAGGGTGCCGGCAACGCCATCTTCGTCTTCAACGCGGAGACGGGGGCGCTCGAAGAGGTCAACGGGCTGGGGACGGAGCTCCTCGGCTACAGCAAGGAGGAACTTTCCTCCATGGAAGGGCGGGATCTTCTCGACGCGGACGAGCGTGAGAAATTCCGCTCTTTTGTTTATCAGATCAAGAGACGGGGGATGGTCTCCGGCGAAGTGATGCGGTTCCAGAGAAAGGACGGCTCCCTTTTCCTCGGCGAGATCAACGCCCGGCTGATCGACCTCCGCGACGAGCAGGTGGTCCACTGCATCCTGCGCGACATCACCCAGCACGACCGGGTCGAGAAGGAGATCCGGCAGCGAAACCGGGAACTCTCCATCCTGATCAAGATCCTCACCGGGATCACCAGCGGGCCGGGGCTCGACGGAGTTCCCCAGGACACCCTGGTGGAGATCATCGACCTCTTCGATGCCGGCGGCGGGACCGTGCACCTGCTCGATGCCGAGGGGAAGGATCCCCACCTCAGCGTATCGAGGGATGTCTCCCCCCATCTCGCCCGGCTCCTCGGTGCCTTTGTGGCCACCGCGCCGGAACGGTTCAGAACCGTCCGGTTGATCGGCGGGCGCTCCGAGGACACCTTGCTCCAGGGGGCCGCGGCCGAAGGGTGGGCTAGCCTCACCGTGATCCCGCTGGTGGTGCAGGAGAACCTCATCGGGGTGATGCACCTCATGCACCGCTCGATCCCCTGCTACTCCGAGCAGGAGATCCTCTTCCTGGAAAGCGTCGGCAAGCAGGTGGGAAGCCTCGTGGAGCGCAACCGTCTCTTCGCCGAGGTGAACTGGAAAAGCGCCGAGCTTCTGCGCTCGCACCACCTCCTCGAAAAGGCCAGCCACAACCTCTCCATCTCCGAGATCAAGCTCAAGCAGAACCTGGCGCTGGTGGAGCAGGCCAACCTCGAGTTGAGCCGGCTCGACCGGATGAAGAACCAGTTCCTCGGCATGGTCTCCCACGAATTCAACACCCCGCTCACCAGCATCATCTCCGGCGCCGACCTGCTGCTCAAGCACCCCGACTGCAGTGCCGACGAAATCGTGGTCCTCACCGCCGTGCTGGAGGGGGGGATGCGGCTCAAGGAACTGGTGGCCGATCTCTTGAAGCTCATCAAGCTCGAGGCGCGCGGGGGGGAGATGGAGCACGTTCCCATCCAGCTCGATCTCTTCCTCGACGGCGTGAAGGAGCAGTTGAAACCCCAGCTCGTTCAGCGCAACCAGAGCGTGAAGCTGACCCAGCTCGAGGAGCTCCCCTTCTTCGCAGGCGACCGGGAATCCCTGGAGCGGATCTTCGCGGAGCTCCTTTTGAACGCCATCAAGTACAGCCCGGACGGAAGCGAGATCGAGGTGACCGGGGAGGTGGTGGACAGCCGTGCGCTCTGGGCGCGCAAGGCGACCCTCGACCGGTTCAATCCCGATTTCCTCAAGCGCTGCGGCGATCGCTGCTATCTCGAGGTCCGGGTGAAGGACCAGGGGATGGGGATCCCCCCGCAGGAGCAGCAGGGGATCTTCGAAATCTTCTACGAGATAGGGGAGATCCGCCATCACTCAAGCGGGAGCAGCAGGCTGCAGGGGAAGGGGGCCGGCCTCGGCCTCGCCATGGTGAAGGGGATGGTGGAGGCCCACGGCGGCATGGTCTGGGTGGAGAGCGAGGGCGGGAGCACCTTCTTCCTCCTCCTCCCCCTGGAGCCGGAGGTCAGCCAGCCGGAACTCTTCTAAACCGGTTCTACGTTCTACGTTCTATGTTCTAGGTTGCAAGCTACCCCATCCTCACCCTGTCCCTCTCCTTGAAGGAGAGGGGACGTGGCGCAGTCTGTAAGGGCGCGACATAATCTGTCGTGGAGGTGCGGTACAAGCGAAACACCTGCTGACGGAGCGTTTGGTGCATAAGTCGCTCAGCCTGCGGGAGCGGTGGCCGCCGGGTACACAACGTAGAACTTAGAACGAGGTGTCACTCCTTTTCGCCGCTTGAAAGCGGCCGATGGTTGTGTTATGTGTCATTGACTCCAATTTTCCATTAAAGACCGGGACCTAGCCCCGGAGAGGAGATATACGAGATGGCGATGCAGGATAGAGATAAGGCGATTGAGCTGGCCCTGGGCCAGATTGAGAAGCAGTTCGGCAAGGGGGCCATCATGAGGCTCGGCAACGACGAGCCATTGCCGGACGTGGCCGCCATCCCGACCGGCTCGTTGTCGCTCGACCTGGCCCTCGGCGTCGGCGGCGTCCCCCGCGGCCGCGTCATCGAGATCTTCGGACCGGAGTCCTCCGGTAAGACGACCCTCGCGCTGCACATCATCTCGGAGGCCATGAAGTCCGGCGGCATCGCCGCCTTCATCGACGCCGAGCACGCCCTCGATATCGGCTACGCCAGGAAACTGGGGGTCAAGACCGACGACCTGCTGGTCTCCCAGCCGGACACCGGCGAGCAGGCGCTCGAGATCGCCGAGACGCTGGTGAGAAGCGGCGCCATCGACGTGCTCGTCGTCGACTCCGTGGCCGCCCTGGTCCCCAAGGCCGAGATCGAAGGGGACATGGGCGACTCCCACATGGGTCTCCAGGCCCGCCTGATGTCCCAGGCCTTGAGGAAACTGACCGGCATCATCTCCAAGTCCAACTGCTGCGTCATCTTCATCAACCAGATCAGGATGAAGATCGGCGTCATGTTCGGCAACCCCGAGACCACCACCGGCGGTAACGCCCTCAAGTTCTACGCCTCGGTCCGGATGGACATCCGCAAGATCGCCGCCCTCAAGCAGGGCAACGACATGATCGGCTCCCGCACCCGCGTGAAGGTGGTCAAGAACAAGGTGGCTCCTCCCTTCAAAGAGGTCGAATTCGACATCCTCTACGGCGAAGGGATCTCCAAGGAAGGGGACGTCCTCGACCTGGCGGTCGAGCGCAACGTCGTCGAGAAGAGCGGGGCCTGGTTCTCCTACGGCAAGGAGCGCATCGGCCAGGGGCGCGAGAATTCCCGTCTTTTCCTGAAGGAGCACCCCGAGATCACCGAGGAGATCAGGCAGAAGTTGATCGCTCCGGAGGCCGCCGCTCCGGCGGTATAAGCCATGGCAATGGAACTAAACGAGATTCTGGCGGTTGCCATGAAGGCCAAGGGGTCGGATATCCACCTCAAGGCCGGCCTTCCCCCGATCATCAGGATCGACGGGGCACTCAGGGCCATCCCCAACGCCGAGCGGCTCTCCAACGACGCGGTCCGCACCATGGCGTTCAACATCATGAACGACCGCCAGAAGAAGATCTTCGAGGAGAACTACGAGGCCGACCTCTCCTACGGGGTCCCTGGCCTTGGGCGATTCAGGGTCAACGTCTTCGCCCAGCGCGGGACGGTGGCCATGGTGCTCCGCGCCATCCCGATCGCCATCCCGACCCTCGACGCGCTTAACCTCCCGCCGGTCTTGAAGAAGATCGCCCTGGAGCAGCGCGGCCTGGTGCTGGTCACCGGGACCACCGGTTCCGGCAAGTCGACCACCCTCGCCTCCATCATCGACCACATCAACGAGAACCGGACCTGCAACATCATCACCATCGAGGATCCGGTCGAGTACCTGCACAAGGACAAGAAGAGCCTGATCAGCCAGCGAGAGGTCGGCTTCGACACCCTCTCCTTCGGCAAGGCGCTCACCTCGGCCCTCAGGCAGGACCCGGACGTCATCCTGGTCGGCGAGATGAGGGACTACGAGACCATCGAGACCGCGCTCACCGCCGCCGAGACCGGCCACCTGGTGCTCTCCACCCTGCACACCCTGGACGCCGCCGAGACCATCAACAGGATCATCTCGGTATTCCCTCCCTTCCACCAGCGGCAGGTGAGGATGCAACTGGCCGGGATCCTGAAGGGGGTCATCTCCCAGCGCCTGGTTCCCCGCGCCGACGGCAAGGGGCGCGTGCCGGCCGTCGAGGTCATGGTCGGCACCGCCCGCATCAAGGATTGCATCGACGACAAGGAGAAGACCAAGCAGATCCCCGAGGCGATCGCCCAGGGGTTCACGAGCTACGGCATGCAGACCTTCGACCAGTCGCTCATGCAGCTTTTCACCAAGAAGCTTGTCACCTACGAAGAGGCACTCCGCCAGTCCAGCAATCCCGACGACTTCGCCCTCAAGGTTTCCGGCATTTCCTCCACCTCCAACGCGACCTGGGACGACTTCACCAAGGAAGAGACCCCGTCTGACGGCGGCGGGGACATGGTGATCGAGAAGTACTAGGTGAAGGAGCGCTCCCCCCTCGATAGCGCCCTCCGGATGCTGACCCTGCGGGATCATTCCGAGGCGGAGCTTTCGAGAAAGCTCCGCGAGAAGGGATTCGAGGCGCAGGTGGTCATCGACACGGTGGCGAGGCTCAAGGAGCTCCGCTACCTGGACGATGCCCGCTTCGCCCGCCAGTTCGCCGCCGCCGCGGTGAGAAACGGCAGGGGGTACGGGGTCCGGCTGAAGATGGAGCTGGCCCGTCGCGGCGTCTCCCCCGCCATCGTCTCGGAAGTGATGGCGGAGATCGAGGCCGAGCACGGCGAGCACGAGCTTTTGGCCGAGATGATGGAGCGGCGCTTCGCGAGCTTCGATCCCGAGACCGCCACCGAGAAGGAGCGGCGCCGGATCATCGGGTACCTGCAGAGGAAAGGTTTTTCGCTGTCGGCGATATTCAGGCAACTGAAGTCAACGGCATGGAACGCGGATGAGGCGGATTGAGCGGATTGAGCGGATTGAGCGGATCAGGCGGAAAGACTTTTAAAAAGAACAGCAGTTCCCCTCATGCTTTAGATTTATCCGCGTCGATCCGCTGCATCCGCGTCAATCCGCGTTCAAAGATTTTATGTTTTGTTTTTAAATTCAAATAGATTAGAGGTTAGTACATGACAGGTAGAGAGATCCGGGCCAGATTCTTCGAATTCTTCCAGAAAAAGGGACACACCCTGGTAGAGAGTTCCAATCTTATTCCCAGAAACGACCCGACCCTCCTTTTCACCAACGCAGGGATGAACCAGTTCAAGGACACCTTCTTAGGTCTCGAGAAGCGGGACTACGTGAGGGCGGTCTCCTCCCAGAAATGCGTCCGCGCCGGCGGCAAGCACAACGACCTCGAGAACGTCGGCCGCACCGCCCGCCACCACACCTTCTTCGAGATGCTCGGCAACTTCTCCTTCGGCGACTACTTCAAGAAGGAAGCCATCGGCTTCGCCTGGGAATTCCTGACCAAGGACTTAGGCCTCTCCACGGACCGCCTCTACGTGACCGTCTACAACGACGACGACGAGGCCGCCGACATCTGGCACACCCAGGAAGGGGTGCCCCGCGAGCGCATCTACCGCTTCGGCGAGAAGGACAACTTCTGGGCCATGGGCGACACCGGCCCCTGCGGCCCCTGCACCGAGATCTTCTGGGACAACGGCCCCGGCACCGGCTGCGGCAGCCCCGACTGCGCCGTCGGCTGCGACTGCGACCGCTACATGGAGATCTGGAACAACGTCTTCATGCAGTTCAACCGCGACAAGGATGGCACCCTCACCCCGCTCCCCAAGCCCTCGGTAGACACCGGCATGGGCCTTGAGCGTATCTCCGCCGTCATGCAGGGGGTGACCTCCAACTACGACACCGACCTTATCCAGGGGATCATCCGCCACATCGAGACCCTGGCCGGCAAGAAGTACCGGACCGACGAGAAGGACGACGTCTCCATGCGCGTCATGGCCGACCACTCCCGCGCCATCACCTTCCTCATCTGCGACGGCGTCCTCCCCTCCAACGAGGGGCGCGGCTACGTTCTCCGGCGCATCATGCGCCGCGCCGCCCGCCACGCCAAGATGCTCGGCATCAGCGATCCCGTCATGTACAAGGTGGTCGATGCCGTCAATCTCATGATGGGCGACGCCTACCCGGAGCTGATCGAGCGCGAGAACTACGTGAAGAAGGTCATCCTGGCCGAGGAGCAGCGCTTCGCCGAGACCCTCGACCGCGGCCTCGCCATCCTCAACGAGGAGACCGGCCGCCTGAAGGCCGCCGGCGAGAAGGTGATCTCCGGCGAGGTGGTCTTCAAGCTGTACGACACCTTCGGCTTCCCGGTCGACCTCACCGCCGACATCGTCGAGGCGGAAGGCTTCACCCTCGACGAGGACGGCTTCGCCCTCTGCATGGAGCGCCAGCGCGCCAAGGCCCGCGAGAACTGGAAAGGCTCCGGGGAAGAGGGGCTCGCCAACATCTACAAGGAGCTCCACGGCACCGGCATCTCCACTAACTTCGTCGGCTACAGCGAGCAGACCGCCTACTCCCCGATCAGCGCGATCATCAAGAACGGCATCGTGGTCGAAGAGGCCAACGAAGGGGAGGAGGTCGAGATCGTCACCGCCACCACCCCGTTCTACGGCGAGTCCGGCGGCCAGGCTGGCGACACCGGCGTCATCTCCACCGGTTCCGGGCACGTCGAGGTGGCCACCACCCTGCGCCCGTACCCGGACCTGATCGTGCACCGCGGCAAGGTCGTCTCCGGCAGCGTCCGCGCCGGCGAGGCCGCCGATCTCAAGGTTGCCACTGCCAAGCGCTCCGCCACCGCCCGCAACCACACCGCCACCCATCTCCTGCAGGCCGCCCTGCGGGAAGTGCTCGGCGACCACGTCAAGCAGGCCGGCTCGCTGGTGGCTCCCGACCGTCTCCGTTTCGATTTCACTCACTTCTCCGCCATGACCGCCGATGAGATCCGCAGGGTGGAGACCCTGGTGAACGCCCACATCATGGACAACGCCACCGTCGACTCCCGCGAGATGGCGGCCACCGAGGCGCTGGCCTCCGGCGCCACCGCCCTCTTCGGCGAGAAGTACGGCGACGTGGTCCGCGTGGTCAAGGTGGGCGACGTCAGCTCCGAGCTCTGCGGCGGCACGCACGTGCACGGCGCGGGGGAGATCGGCTTCTTCAAGATCGTCTCCGAGATGGGGATCGCGGCCGGGGTCAGGAGGATAGAGGCCCAGACCGGCAGCGGCGCCCTCGCCTTCGTGCACGCGCTCGAGGACGAGCAGCGCACCATCGCCACCCTGCTGAAGGCCGAACCGGGCCAGGTGGTGGATCGGGTCGAGAAAGTCATGGCTGGCCAGCGCGAACTGCAGAAAGAGCTCGAAACCCTGCAGGGACGCCTCAACGCCTCCAAGTCCGCCGACCTCATCCAGCAGGTCCGCGAGCAGAACGGGGTAAAGATCCTCGCCGTCAAGGTGGATGGAGACGCCAAGGGGCTGCGCGAGCTTTCCGACACCCTCAAGGAGCGGATCGGTTCCGGCGTCATCGTGCTGGGGACCGCCGACGGCGTCAAGGCCAACCTCCTGGTGGCGGTCACCTCCGACCTCACCTCGCGCTGGAAGGCGGGCGACATCATCAAGGCCATCGCCCCGATCGTCGGCGGCAACGGCGGCGGCAAGCCCGAACTGGCCCAGGCCGGCGGGTCCAAGCCCGAGAACCTGGCCGAAGCGCTGGAAGCGGTCTATAACATCGTCGGATAACACCCCCATCCTCACCCTGTCCCTCCCCTTGAAGGGGAGGGAACCTTGGGCCGACGGGGACGGGGACGGGGGCGCGGGGGGGCGATAGAACCTCCCTCACCCGGCCTTCGGCCACCCTCTCCCCTGAAGGGCGAGGGTAAAGAGAAAGGCCTCAGCCTCCGTCCTTCACGAAAGAGGTGGGAGTCCATTTCCCCTCGCCCTCCGGGAGAGGGGGAGGGGTGAGGGAAAATTTCGTGGAAGGTTGTCAGTAACGTCGTACGAGGTGCCGGAGTATGCTCGAACTTACCCAGCAGTCGGACCTGGCGCTGCTCCAGAATCGGGATAAAAAGACGATCCTGGTGGTGGATGACGAGCCGGTCATTCGTGACCTGTGCATGCGGGCCCTCCACGACTACACGACGGTCGAGGCCGGCGACGGCGAAGAGGCGCTCGACATCTTCATACGCGGCGGCATCGACGTGGTCCTCACCGACGTCATGATGCCGAGGCTGGACGGCCTCGAGCTCCTCAAGCGGATCAAGGACCGCGAGCCGACCGTGGTGGTCATCATGATGACCGGCTTCGCCGACAAGGAGCTGATCCTCAAGGCGCTCAAGGCGGACGCCGACGACTTCATCACCAAACCCCTCAACCTCCTGCAGCTCAAAAGCGCCGTCGACAAGGCGCTGGTCAAGAAGGCGCTCAAGGAAGAGATCGCCAACCTCAAGAGCCTCGACCGCTTCAAATCCAACTTCCTCTCCATCATCTCCCACAAGTTCCGCACGCCGATCACCTCGATCTCGCTGTTCCTGGAGAACCTCGCCGCCGGCGTCTACGACCCGGATGACGAGGTCACCCGGGAGAACATCGGGCTCGTGTACAAGGAGGCCTGCCACCTGGGGCGGTTGGTCACCGACCTCCTTTCCTTCTCGACCGTGATGGACAGCGACCGCTCGCTGCACCGGGAGCCGTGCGACCTGAATTCCCTGGTCCCCAAGCTTCTCAGCCGCGCGGTGAGCCGCGCCGAAAAGCGGGGGCTGGAGACCAAGCTCGACCTGACCCCGGTTCCCGAGATCATGCTGGACCAGGAGCGGATCACCTTCGCCCTGCAGCAGATCATCGACAACGCCATCAAGTTCTCCGACGACCAGGGCACCATCAAGGTCTCCCTGGGCACCTCCGACCATGCCTGCCGGGTGGTGGTGGAGGACGAGGGGATCGGCATCGCGAAGGAGGATCTCCCCAAGGTCTTCGAGAAGTTCTACCAGGTCGACGCCGACCGTACCGGCCAGGTCCGCGGCTTCGGTCTCGGCCTCTTCTATGCCCGTGAATTCATCAGGATGCACGGCGGCAGTATCTCGATCGACAGCGAGCTCGGTGAAGGGACCCGCGTCGAGATCTCCATTCCCCTCAATGCCGCCCAAAGCGGCTGAAAGCCCCCTCATTTCCCCCATTTGGAGTTGATTATCTCCCCCTTTGTGCTATATTAGCCTCTTTCCACTCGGATTTAATTAAGGGCACTGGCTCCTTTGTCAAAAGGTGCCTGCCCCCTAGTATTTAAGATCGAGGACTGTCATGCAGAAACTCATAGAAAAGGCGAGCACTCTCATGGAGGCTCTCCCCTATATCAGGCGTTTCTCCGGTAAGACCATCGTCATCAAGTACGGCGGCCATGCGATGGCTGACGAGAAGCTGCGGAAGTCGTTCGCGCTGGACGTCATCCTCCTCAAATACATTGGCATCAACACCGTGATCGTGCACGGTGGCGGGCCCCAGATCAACGAGACCCTCAAGCGCTACGGCATCGTGTCGGAGTTCGTGAAGGGGATGAGAGTCACCGACGCCGAGACCATGGGCGTGGTGGAAATGGTGCTGACCGGGCAGGTGAACCGCGAGGTGGTTGGTTACATCAACCAGCACGGCGGTCGCGCGGCCGGTCTCTCCGGTAAGGACGGTAACCTCCTTCTCTGCGAGAAGCTGCTCCAGGATGTAAGGCGCGAGGATGGCAGCATCGAGAAGGTGGATATCGGTTTTGTGGGCGACGTCGTGGAGGTCAACCCTGCGCTGCTCGAGGCCCTGGAAAAAGGAGGATTCATCCCGGTCATAGCGCCGATCGGGGTGGGCCGAGACGGGGAAAGCTACAACATCAACGCCGACGTGGTGGCCGGTAAGGTGGCGGCGGCCTTGAAGGCCGAGAAGCTCATGCTGCTTACCGACGTCTCCGGGGTGAAGAACAAGGAAGGGGAGCTCCTTTCCTCCCTCGCCCTGGCAGACATCCCGGGGCTGATCGACAACGGGACGGTGACCGGCGGGATGATCCCGAAGGTGAGCTGCTGCACCGATGCGCTGGCCGCCGGTGTCAAGAAGGCCCACATCGTGGACGGCCGCATCGAGCACTGCGTGCTGCTGGAGATCTTCACCAACGTCGGGATCGGGACGGAGATAGAGGCGTAAACGGCTAATAACAGTTCTAAGTTCTAGGTTCTAAGTTCTACGTTGATCTGACTTGTACAACCTGCAGGTTCTACTTCTTGTGCTTGTGGAGTCGAATGGCTTCACAACCTAGAACGTAGAACATAGAACGTAGAACAGGTTTTGAAGGAGATTCTATGAATTCTGCTGCCTGGATTGAAAAGGCTGACAAATACATCATGAAAACGTACGGGCGGTACCCGCTGGTCCCCGTGAAAGGGGAGGGGTGCTACGTCTGGGACGCGGACGGCAAGAAGTACCTCGACTTCCTGGCCGGCGTCGCCGTCAACAACCTCGGGCACTGCCACCCGGCGGTCTCCGCCGCACTGAGCAAGCAGGCGCACGAGCTGATCCACTGCTCGAATTACTACCACATCCCGCAGCAGATCGAGCTCGCCGAGCTCCTCTGCAGCCACAGCTTCGCGGACAAGGCCTTCTTCTGCAACTCCGGCGCGGAGGCCAACGAGGCCGCCATCAAGCTCGCCCGGCGCTACAGCCGGGAGAAGCACGGCGCCGACCGCTACGAGATCATCACCGCCCTGAGCTCCTTCCACGGACGGACCATGGCGACCGTCTCGGCCACCGGCCAGGAGAAGGTCCAGAAATTCTTCGATCCCCTTCTCCACGGTTTCCGTCACGTTCCCTTCAATGATGCGGCGGCGCTCAGGGAGGCGATCTCCCCCTGCACCTGCGCGATCATGCTGGAGCCGATCCAGGGCGAAGGGGGCGTGGTGGTCCCGGACGCGAGCTACTTCCAGGAAGTCAGGAAGATCTGCGACGAGAACGGCCTGCTTCTCATCTTCGACGAGGTCCAGGTCGGGATGGGCAGAACCGGGAAGCTCTTCGCCTACGAGCACTTCGGCGTCACCCCGGACATCATGACGCTCGCCAAGGCGCTGGCGGGAGGCGCTCCCATCGGGACCATGCTGGCGACCGACGAGATCGCCCAGGCCTTCGTACCCGGCACCCACGGCTCCACCTTCGGCGGCAACCCGCTGGTGACCGCGGCGGGGATCGCCACCGTCAACACCATCCTGAGCGAGGGGATCCTCAACCGCTGCGAGGAGATCGGGGAGTACCTGATGGGCGAGCTGGAGGCGCTCAAGGACAGGTTCCCCGTCATCGCCGACGTGCGCGGCATCGGCCTCATGATCGGAGTGGAATTGAACGCCCCCGGCGGCGACATCGTCAAGAAGGCGCTGGAGCGCGGCCTTCTCCTGAACTGCGCCCAGGAGAAGGTACTCCGCTTCGTCCCGCCTCTCATCGTCGGGAAGAAGGAGGTGGACGAGATGCTCTCCATCCTGACCGGCATCCTGGAAGATATGAAATAACCCCTCTTCCCCCCTCCCCTGGAGGGAGGGGGCGAGAAGGGTAGGTCGCGTTGAACAGCCTCACCGTGAAACGCGACCGATTGCCTCGACGCTGCGGCGATCACGTCGCGTTTCGTTCCTCAACGCGACCTACGTCTGTTTCGAAAAACTTTCAAAGAAAGGTGAGACGCCATCCTATGGAAAAAGACTTCCTCGCCCTCAGCCGCTTTTCCAAGGCTGAACTGGACGCCATGTTCGCGCTGACCAAGGAGCTCAAGCAGAAGCAGAAGAGCGGCGTCGAGCATCACGTCCTCAAGGGCAAGACCCTGGCCATGATCTTCGAAAAATCCTCCACCCGCACCCGGATCTCCTTCGAGGTCGGGATGTACCAGCTGGGTGGCCATCCGCTGTTCATCTCCGGCAAGGACTCCCAGATGGGGCGCGGCGAGCCGATCAAGGACACCGCCCGCGTCATCGCCCGCTACTGCGACGGCGTCATGATCCGTACTTTCGCCCAGGCCACCGTCGAGGAGTTCGCCAAGTACTCCTCCGTCCCGGTCATCAACGGGCTCACCGATCTTCACCACCCCTGCCAGATCATGGCCGACATCTTCACGGTCATCGAGCACAAGGGGGGGTATGAAGGTCTAAAGTTCGCCTGGGTCGGCGACGGCAACAACATGGCCAACTCCTGGATCGAGGCGGCCGCCATCTTCGGCTTCGACCTCACGCTTGCCTGCCCGGAAGGGTACGATCCGGACGCCACCGTGCTCGAGTGGGCTCGTGCGAAGGCCACCTCCAGGATCGTCGTCACCCGCGATCCCAAAGAGGCGGTCAAAGGGGCCGATGTCCTCAATACCGACGTCTGGGCCAGCATGGGGCAGGAAGAGGAGCAGAAGATCCGCGAGAAGGCCTTCGCCGGCTACCAGCTGAACGAGGAGCTCCTCGCCCTCGCCAAGCCGGAGTGCGTGGTGCTTCACTGCCTCCCCGCCCACCGCGGCGAGGAGATCACCGACGGCGTCATCGAAGGGAAGAACTCGGTGGTCTGGGACGAGGCCGAAAACCGCCTCCACGTCCAGAAGGCCATCATGGCCACGCTGATGAAATAACCGCAAATCCCCCCCTTTGACAAGGGGGAGCGTGAACAACTAGTAGTCGGGACCATCATCCTGTAGAGCTAATACAGAAATCCTAAGGAGAACCCATGGCTAAGAAAGAAGTCAAAAAGATCGTCCTCGCCTACTCCGGCGGGCTCGATACCTCCATCATCCTCAAGTGGCTCAAAAACGAGTACGGCTGCGAAGTCGTGACCTTCTCCGCCGACCTCGGCCAGGGCGACGAGCTCGACCCGATCCGCGACAAGGCCTTCGCCACCGGCGCCGACAAGGTCTACATCGACGACCTCAAGGAAGAGTTCGTGCGCGACTTCGTCTTCCCGATGTTCCGCGCCAACGCCATCTACGAGGGGCACTACCTCTTGGGCACCTCCATCGCCCGTCCGCTGATCGCCAAGCGCCAGATGGAGATCGCCAAGATCGAAGGGTGCGACGCCGTTTCCCACGGCGCCACCGGCAAGGGTAACGACCAGGTCCGCTTCGAGCTCGGCTACTACCACTTCAACCCGGCCATCACCGTCATCGCCCCCTGGAGGGAGTGGAAGCTGAACAGCCGCCAGGCGCTCATCAACTACGCCAAGAAGAACGGGATCCCGATCCCGATCACCAAGAAGCGTCCCTGGTCCTCCGACCGCAACCTCCTCCACATCTCCTTCGAAGGTGGCATCCTGGAGGATACCTGGGCAGAGCCGCCCGAGCAGATGTACGTCCTGACCAAGTCCCCGGAAAAGGCTCCCAACAAGCCGCAGTTCGTCGAGATCGAATTCGAGAAGGGTAACGCGGTAGCCGTCGACGGCGTCCGTATGTCCCCGGCCCAGCTTCTTGCCCACCTGAACACCCTGGGCGGCGAGCACGGCATCGGCCGCGTCGACCTCCTCGAGAACCGCTCGGTCGGCATGAAGTCCCGCGGCGTCTACGAGACCCCGGGCGGCACCATCCTCCGCGAGGCCCACATGGCCGTCGAGCAGATCACCATGGACCGCGAGGTCATGCACCTCAGGGACTCCCTGATCCCGCGCTACGCCGAGATGGTCTACAACGGCTACTGGTTCGCACCGGAGCGCGAGATGCTGCAGACCCTGATCGACGATTCCCAGAAGACCGTCAACGGCGTCGCCCGCGTGAAACTCTACAAAGGGCACTGCCGCACCGTCGGCCGCAAGTCCGAGTCCAACTCGCTCTTCAACCTCGACTTCGCGACCTTCGAGAAGGACCAGGTCTACAACCAGGCCGACGCCGAGGGCTTCATCAAGCTCAACTCGCTCCGCCTGCGGATCCGCTCCCTCATGGAAGCCAACAAGAAGAAGTAGTCATCAGGCAGCATCAGGAGGTCATAGGGGCACGAGCGCGTTCGTGCCCCTATCCCATTTTTATGGACGCAGTAGCTTTCAAGGCCAATCACATCGTCACCTCGGTGGTCGCCGTCATCGTCGACAGCGAGGGGCAGGTCCTCCTTACCCAGCGCAGGGTCCCTCCTTTCCAGGGCGAGTGGGTCATGCCCGGTGGCAAGATCGACCTGGGCGAGCCGATCGTCAAGGCGCTCAAGCGCGAGGTCCGGGAGGAGGTCGGGCTCGAGGTGGAGGTCGGCGACCTGGTCGATATCTTCGAGCACGTGACTCCCGGCGAGGACAACTACCACTTCATCATCATCTATTACCGCTGCGCCCCGCTCTTTTGCGATGTGAAGCACAACGAGGAAGAGGTGCAGGAGGCGCGCTGGGTAAAGCCCGCGGATTTCAACCAGTACAAGATTCCCGCGGGCGCCCGCTTCATCCTGGACAAGATGTTCGCCTCTCCATAACAGATCACCGACATCGCCATGGCCAAGATCATCGAGAAACACCTCCAGCTCGAGTTTCCCCTGGGTCACCACCTCCACTGCATGATCGCCCAGCTTCCCAACCGGTTGAAGCGGCGCGACCATCTCTTCTGCCTGGAGGACCCCGACGAGAAATGGCGGCAGGTGAAGTCGGTGCTGGACCTGGTTGCGGAAGGTGAGGGGAACCTCAAGAGGCTCCACTTCCTGATGTTCCCCGAGTGCGCGGTGCCGGTCTCCCGCTTCGACGAGATGATCGACTTCATCGGGAAGGAGTTCCGCAACAACACGGTGATCATGTTCGGCTTGGAGCAGATTACTCTCCGGGAGTACCGCACCATGCTGATCCGCCACCACGCGGACAACGCGGAGGCCATCGACCTCGTGGAGGCGGACATCGATTCCGGGGACATCCTCGGGATGCCGGTCAACTGGTGCTGCATCGCCGTGAAGGACGCCAAGGGTAAGCTGAAGGTCTTCCTGGAGGCCAAGACCCATCCCTTCCGGGGTGAGGAGTTCCTCGACAAGGACCACGACCTCTACCGGGGGCGCCACTTCTACCTTTTCTGCGGCGAGCCGGCCTGCTTCAACTTCATGACGCTGATCTGTCTCGACTACCTCTACCGGGACCTCTACTCCTCCAACATCCGGCAGATCATCGACCACGCCGACCACATGTTCTTCACGATGAGGCAGTCCCTGGACGCCATCTTCGTGATCCAGTGCAACCCGAAGCCGGAACACCGCTCCTACCGCGAGGTTTTGACCGGTTTCTACGGCGAGTACCTGGAGGATACCCCCGGCGTCAGGGACACCATCACCGTCTTCGGCAACTCCTCCAACGAGAGTGAGATCGACGGCATCCAGTGCGATTCCTGCTACGGCGTCTCCTACGCGGTGATCAGCGGCAAGCACAAGATGATGCCCTACCAGGAGATTGAATTCTCCAGCGACGATTTCCACGGCACCCCGGTCTGCCGGCTGAGATTCGGCCCCGGGACCCGGCTTTACTATTTCAACCTTCCGCTCCACCACGAGCTCGACCCGCGGAGCTCCCGGGTCCCCTTGAAGGTCCATTCGGTCCTGCACTGGGAGCCGGGGAACGGCTGGGTCAAGGCGGCGGATGGGGCGGAAGGGATCGCTTAACCGGCTTCACCAGGAAAACATTACGCAGCAGGAGATCATCATGTCCAAAGACAAGCTCTGGGGGGGACGTTTCACCCAGCCCACCGACAAATTCGTCGAGGAATTCACCGCCTCCATCAACTTCGATAAGCGCCTCTACCAGCAGGATATCCGCGGCTCCATCGCCCACGCCACCATGCTCGGCAAGCAGGGGATCATTCCGCAGGAAGACGTCGACGCCATCGTGAACGGGCTGAACGACATCCTGGCCCAGATCGAGGCCGGCGAGTTCGATTTCTCGGTTTCGCTGGAAGACATCCACATGAACATCGAGGCGAGGCTTTCCGCGAAGATCGGCGACGCCGGCAAGCGCCTCCACACCGGCCGCTCCAGAAACGACCAGGTGGCGCTCGATATCCGCCTCTACCTCCGCGACGAGCTGGCCGAGATCACCCAGTACATCGACAAGCTGATGGATTCGCTCCTCTTCCAGGCCGAGGAGAACCTCTCGGTGATCATGCCGGGCTTCACCCACCTGCAGACCGCCCAGCCGATCCTCTTCTCGCACCACATGATGGCGTACTACGAGATGCTCAAGCGCGACAAGGGGCGGATGGAAGACTGCCTGAAGAGGACCAACGTGCTCCCCTTGGGCGCCGGCGCGCTCGCGGGGACCACCTTCCCGATCGACCGCGAGTTCGTGGCCGAGCAGTTGGGCTTCCCCGAGGTGACCCGCAATTCGCTCGACTCGGTATCCGACCGCGACTTCGCACTGGAGTTCTGCTCCGCCTCCTCGATCCTGATGATGCACCTCTCCCGCTTCTCGGAGGAACTCATCCTCTGGTCCACCAGCGACTTCAAGTTCGTGGAGCTCACCGACTCCTTCTGCACCGGCTCCTCCATCATGCCGCAGAAGAAGAATCCGGACGTCCCGGAGCTCGTGCGCGGCAAGACCGGCCGGGTCTACGGCAACCTGATCGCGCTTTTGACCGTGATGAAGTCGCTCCCGCTCGCCTACAACAAGGATATGCAGGAGGACAAGGAGCCGCTCTTCGACACCATCGACACCGTGAAGGGGAGCCTCAAGATCTTTGCGGACATGGTCCGCGAGATGAAGGTGAACGAGGCGCGGATGAAGAATGCGGCAGGGGGCGGCTTCTCCACCGCCACCGACGTGGCCGATTACCTGGTCCGCAAGGGACTTCCCTTCCGCGACGCCCACGAGGTGGTGGGGAAGGCGGTCCGTTACTGCATCGAGAACCAGATGGACATCCCGGAGCTCTCGCTGGCCGAGTGGCAGGTATTCTCACCGAGGATCGACGCCGACATCTTCGACTTCATCACCCTGGAGGCTTCCGTGAACGCCCGCAAGGCGACCGGCGGCACCGCGCTCGAGCGGGTGAAGGCCGAGATCGCCCGCGCCAGGGAAGGACGCTAGCTTCGTGGCGGTAGTGACCCGATCGATACTGGCCCTCGCCCTGGGGGCCGGCCTCCTATTCTCCGGCTGCGGCAAGAAGGGGCCGCTCATCCCTCCCGAGGCGCTCGCGCCCGCGCCGGTGACCGACCTCGCGGTGGCCCAGAAGAACGGCCGCTTCGAGATCAGCTGGTCCGCTCCAGGCAGGGAAGAAGGGGGGGGGCGTCTCAACGACCTGGCCGGATTCCTCCTCTTCAAACGGGTGGTCCTCCCCCCCTCCGAAGACTGCGAAGAGTGCCCGACCGCCTACGGCCCGCCGGTGCGGATCGATCTGGATTACCTCAAGGGGGTCGAGCGGGTGGACGGGCTGTTCGTTACCCGGGATGCCGATCTCGTCAAGGGGAAGAGCTACCAGTACAAGCTTCGTTCCTTCAACACCGACGGCGTGCAGAGCAAGGATTCCAACAAGGTGCGGCGGACGGCCGCGACCGTTCCGTTCCCGCCGGTCCTCGAGGCGCTCCCCTCCCAGAGCGGGGTGGTGGTCGCCTTCGTGAGCATCCCCCCCGAGGAGGGGACGGCGGAGGGATACCGCCTCTACCGTGCCAAGGAGGGGAGTCCGATGCCGCGTACCCCGTACCGTACCGTGTCCGCCATCGCCAACAAGTTCGAGGACACCGAGGTCCTGATCGGGACCCGTTACACCTACTGGGCCACCTCCCTCGCCAAGGTCGGCAACGACCTGTTGGAGAGCGCACCGTCCAACCCTGCCACCGCCTCCATGAGCGGGCGCGACTAGGTGGTCACCTTGCCTTTTAACGCCGTTCGTGATAATAACCGGTAGTCTATCACCACCCCCAGGACGCCCGTTGGCGCCCGTTGGAGCACCCATGAAAATCACCAGAGCAGAGGTCGAGCACGTAGCCAAGCTCGCCCGTTTGGAGCTTTCCGAGCCCGAGCTCGACACCTTCACCGCGCAGATGGACTCCATCCTCGCCTACGTGGAAAAACTCAACGCCCTCGACACCGACGGCATCGTCCCGACCTCCCACGCGGTCCCCATGGAAAACGCCTTCCGCCCGGACCAGCCGAAGGACTCGATCGGCATCGAGGCCGCCCTGGCCAACGCCCCCCAGCACACCGAAAACTTCTTCAGAGTGCCGAAGGTAATAGAATAGCGCCGGCTTCTTGCCGGACGTCGGACCTGCCAGAGCGGCCGGACCGCTCTGGCGTCCGACTTTTCAAAACGGAGCGTTTTAATGGAAATATTCGACCTCACCCTACATGAACTGCACGAGAAGCTGAAGGCGAAGGAGCTTTCCTCGGTGGAGGCCACCAAGGCCATGCTCGCCCGCATCGAGGCGGTGGACGGCAAGGTGAACGCCTTCATCACGGTGACCCCCGAGCAGGCTTTGGCCGAGGCCGAGGCCGCCGACCAGCGGATCGCCGCCGGCAACATCGACCTCCTCACCGGCATCCCGGTCGGCCTCAAGGACATCTTCGTCACCAAGGGGATCCGCACCACCTGCGGCTCCAAGATCCTCGAAAATTTCATCCCCCCCTACGACGGGACCGCGGTGGCCAGGCTCAAGGAGCGCGGCGCGGTCATCGTCGGAAAGCTCAACCAGGACGAGTTCGCCATGGGATCCTCCTGCGAGTCGAGCTACTTCGGACCGTGCAGGAACCCCTGGAACCTCGAGTGCACCCCGGGCGGCTCCTCGGGCGGCTCGGCGGCGGCCATCGCCGGCCGCGAGGCGACTGCCACCCTCGGCACCGACACCGGCGGCTCGATCCGCCAGCCCGCCTCCCACTGCGGCATCGTCGGCCTCAAGCCGACCTACGGCAGGGTCTCCCGTTACGGCGTCATCGCCTACGCTTCCTCCCTGGACCAGGTGGGACCGATGACCCGCGACGTGAAGGACGCCGCCATCATGCTGGGTGCGGTGGCCGGCCACGATCCCATGGACTCCACCTCGGTCGATACCCCGGTCCCCGACTACCTCGCCGCCCTGGAGGCGGGGGTGAAAGGGCTGAAGATCGGCCTGCCGACCCAGTACTACATCGAAGGGCTCGACCCGGACGTGAAGCGCTCGATGGACGAGGCGATCGCCCTCTACAAGAGCCTGGGCGCCGAGATCTGCGAGGTGAGCCTGCCGCATACCGAGTACGCGGTCGCCACCTACTACCTGATCGCCACCGCCGAGGCGAGCTCCAACCTGGCCCGCTATGACGGCGTCCGCTTCGGGCACCGCAGCGAGAACGCCAAGGGACTCATCGACATGTTCGCCAAGAGCCGCTCCGAAGGGTTCGGCGACGAGGTGAAGCGGCGGATCATGCTCGGCACCTACGCGCTTTCCTCCGGCTACTACGACGCCTACTACTTGAAGGCGCAGAAGGTCCGCACCCTGATCATGCAGGACTTCCTGAAGGCCTTCGAGAGCGTGGATCTCCTCCTCACCCCGGTGGCGCCGACCCCGTCTTTCAAGATCGGCGAGAAGCTGGCCGACCCGCTGCAGATGTATCTTTCCGACATCTTCACCATCCCGGTGAACCTGGCCGGGACCTGCGGCATGTCGATCCCCGCCGGCATGAGCGCAAACGGCCTCCCCATCGGTCTGCAGCTGATCGGCAAGCCGTTCGGCGAGGAGACCATCCTGCGCGCGGGCTACGCCTTCGAGCGCGAGACCAAGTGGCACGGCCTGAAAGCGGAACTCTAGGCGTACAAGGGGACTGGCTCCGTCAGGTGCCTGTCCCCCTCGTCGGACCAAGGGGACAGGCACCTGCGGAGCCAGTCCCCGAAACATAACACTTCTCCAATCGGAGCTTTCTATGAAATACCAGGTAGTGATCGGGCTTGAGGTCCACACTCAGCTCACCACCAAGACCAAGATCTTCTGCGGCTGCTCGACCCGCTTCGGGGCCTCCCCCAACTCGCAGACCTGCCCGGTCTGCTTAGGCTTCCCGGGCGCCCTTCCGGTGCTGAACCGCCAGGTGGTGGAGTACGGCATCAAGGCCGGCCTCGCCACCAACTGCTCCATCACGCCGCGCAACGTCTTCGCCCGCAAGAACTACTTCTATCCGGACCTCCCCAAGGGGTACCAGATCAGCCAGTTCGACCTCCCGATCTGCCAGCACGGCCACCTCGACATCGAGACCGAGGCGGGCGGCAAGAAGCGGATCGGCATCACCCGCATCCACATGGAGGAGGACGCCGGCAAGCTCGTCCACGCCGACGTGCCCGGGATCGGCGACGATTCCTGCGTCGACCTGAACCGCGCCTGCACACCGCTTCTGGAGATCGTCTCCGAGCCGGACATGCGCTCCCCGGACGAGGCGATCGCCTACCTGAAGAAGCTCCACCAGATCGTCATGTACCTGGGGATCTGCGACGGCAACCTGGAAGAGGGAAGCTTCCGCTGCGACGCCAACGTCTCGCTCATGCCGGTCGGCTCCAACGTCTTCGGCACCCGCGCCGAGCTTAAAAACATCAACTCCTTCCGCTTCATAAAGCAGGCGATCGAGTACGAGATCGAGCGCCAGGCCGAGATCCTCGACGAGGGCGGCAAGGTCATCCAGGAGACCCGTCTCTTCGACCCCAACACCGGCACCACCCGCTCCATGCGCGGAAAAGAAGAGGCTCACGATTACCGCTACTTCCCGGACCCGGACCTGGTCCCCGTCATCATCGACGCGGCCTGGATCGAGAAGGTGCGCGCCGATCTCCCGGAACTCCCGGAGGCCAAGTACGAGCGCTTCATGAGCGAGCTGGGGCTCCCGCAGTACGACGCCGAGGTGCTGGTGGCCAGCCGCGAGCTTGCCCAGTACTTCGAGGGCACGGTCGCCCTCTTCAACCAGCCGAAGACCGTCTCCAACTGGGTGATGGGCGAGGTGACCCGCGCCCTCAACGACGACGGGAAGGAGATCACCGCATGCCCGGTTACTCCGGCCCTTTTGGCCGATCTCCTGAAGCTGATGGAGAAGGGGACCATCTCCGGCAAGATCGCCAAGACCGTCTTCGACGAGATGTACAAGACCGGCAAGGAGCCGGCCAAGATCGTGGAAGAGAAGGGGCTCGTGCAGGTTTCCGACACCGGTGCCATCGAGGCCATGGTGGACGAGGTGCTCGGGCGGACCGCCGCCCAGGTGGCCGAGTTCAGGGCCGGCAAGGAGACCCTCTTAGGCTTCTTCGTGGGCCAGGTCATGAAGGCCTCCAAGGGGAAAGCCAACCCCGCCGTGGTCAACGAGCTCCTCCTCAAGAAACTCAAGGGGTAAGGGACAGGGGAAGGGGACTGGCTCCGAAGGCGCCTGTCCCCCTAGCCGAAGGCTCCTTTTCCCGGTCTTTTGCTCCAAAACCAGAAGCATGGGGGACAGGCACCTCACGGAGCCAGTCCCCGAAAAGAACAAGCACCAAGGGGACAGGCACCTGGCGGAGCCAGTCCCCGAAAAGCGGGACCATCGAGGTAGCACATGTCTTTTAGAACCATCGAGTGGCGCGACAACAAGGTGATCATGATAGACCAGACCAAGCTCCCGGGCGAGGAGGTCTACAACGAGTACACGGACTTCACCGGGGTCGCCGAGGCGATCCGCGGCATGATCATCAGGGGGGCCCCCGCCATCGGGGTCGCCGCCGCCATGGGGGTGGCCCTGGGAGCCCGGGACATCATCGCGGACACCTTCGACTCGTTCTACCGCCAGCTGGAAAACGTCTGCGACGTGCTCGGCCGTACCCGTCCCACCGCCGTCAACCTCTTCTGGGCGCTGGAGCGGATGAAGAAGGTCGCCCAGCAGCACAAGGACCTCGACCTCAACTCCATCCGCGAGATCCTCAAGGCCGAGGCGATCAGCATCGAGCAGGACGACCTGAAGATCTGCAAGGAGATCGGCAGGCACGGCGGCGCGCTGGTCAAGGAAGGCGCCTCCATCCTCACCCACTGCAACGCGGGCGGCCTGGCTACCGCAGGCTACGGCACCGCGCTCGGCGTCATCCGCGCCGCCCACGAGGCGGGCAAGGGGATCAAGGTCTTCGCCGACGAGACCCGCCCCTGGCTCCAGGGGGCCCGGCTGACCGCCTGGGAGCTCATGAAGGACAACATCCCGGTCACCCTCCTTACCGACAACATGGCGGGCTGGCTGATGAGGACCGGCCAGATCGACTTCGTGGTGGTCGGCGCCGACCGCATCGCGGCCAACGGCGACACCGCCAACAAGATCGGCACCTACAGCGTCGCCGTGCTCGCCAAGGAGAACCGCATCCCCTTCTACGTCGCCGCCCCCATCTCCACCCTCGACCTGAAGCTCGCCAGCGGCGACGACATCCCCATCGAAGAGCGTGCCTCCGCGGAAGTCACCCACATCCAGGGGGTGCGGATCGCGCCGGAGGGGGTGAAGGTGAGAAACCCCGCCTTCGACGTGACACCCGCCCGTTACATCACCGGCATCATTACCGAAAAAGGAGTCGTCCGGGGCGACTACGAGAAGGGGCTCAGGGCGCTGGTCGGCCTATGAACCGCCTCACCGGGTTGGCAACGTCGCTGGCCGCCACACTGTCGGTCGAGAGCGCGGCGGGGCTGCCGCAACTCCTCGAACGGTCAGGTTTCAACTACCCCGAGCGCTCGGCGGAGAACCTGCGTCTTTTGCGCGAGGTGCTCCCGACGGCACAGCTCGTCGATCTGATCCTCGCCGCGCTGGCCACCCCGCTCCCGGACATGGCGCTCAACGGTGTCGAGCGCGTCACCTCGGTGGTCGACGGCGACACCTTCCGCAACGTCTGTCTGCGCCGGTCGTTCGTCGTCCAGCTCATCAACATCTGCGGCTCCTCCCCGTTCCTCACCAACATCATCTGCAAGGACCCCTCGTACTTTCAGCGGCTCTTCATCGAACGCGAGGTCATGCACCGGCGGAGCGCGAGCGAGATGCTCGCCGCCCTCCGAAGCCGCGTCCCGGCCGGTGCCACCTACCCGGAAGTCTTCCCGCATCTGCGCCGTTTCAAGTACGCCGAGGTACTCCGTATCGCCACCAGGGATCTCAACGGGCTCGCCCCGCTGGAGGAGGTGACCGAGGAGCTCTCGTCGCTGGCCGCCGCCACCCTCCAGATCGCCTACGAGACCGCCTACCGCGAGCTGGTCGCCGAACACGGCACCCCCCTGGCCGATACCCCGGAAGGTCCCGTGGAGGCCGAGTTCACCGTCATCGGGATGGGAAAATTCGGCGGACGGGAGCTCAATTTCTCCTCCGACATCGACCTCATCTACTTCTACTCCACCGACAGCGGCCAGAGTGCCGGGATCCCCGACGGCAAGGGGGGGACCAAGGGGCGCATCTCCCTGCATACCTTCTTCGTCAAGCTCGGGGAGATGATCAGCCGCGCCATCTCGCAGGTCACCGAGGACGGCTTCGTCTTCCGTGTGGACCTGGGCCTTAGGCCGGACGGGAAGGCGGGCGACCTGGCCGCCTCGTGGCGCTCGGCCGAGATCTACTACGAGTCGTGGGGACAGTCCTGGGAGCGGGCCGCCCTCATGAAGGCCCGGCCGGTCGCCGGCTCGCTGACGCTGGGGGAGAACATCCTCGCCTCGCTGGCCCCCTTTGTCTACCGGCGCTACCTGGACTACAACCTGATCGAGGACATGATGTCGATGAAGCTCCGCATCGACGCCTCGCTGACCAGGCTCCACGAGGCCGACATCAACATCAAGCTCGGGCGCGGCGGGATCCGGGAGATCGAGTTCTTCATCCAGGCGCTGCAACTGGTCTACGCCGGGAAGAATCCGAAGCTGCGCGAGCGGAACTCCCTGCGGGCGCTCCAGATCCTGCGGGAGTCTCGCATCATCAAGGAAGCGGACTGCGTCGCACTTACCGAGGCCTACCGCTTCCTGCGCACCGTCGAGCACCGCATCCAGGTGGTCCAGGAGCGGCAGACCCACGCGCTCCCCACCAAGCCCGACGAGATGGCGGCCCTGGCCAGGCGTTGCGGCTACCTACGGCGGGACGGCAGCGCAAAGTTTCAGGAGGCGCTGGAGGCGCACCGCCAGACCGTGTCCGCCATCTACGGCGACCTCTTCCTCTCCCGTGACGAGCGGCTGAAGGAGGAGGTGCTCCCCGAGGTATACTTCTTCCTCGACCCCGGCGCCGACGTCGATCTCATCAAGGACATGCTGGAGGAGCGCCACTTCGAGCACCCGGACGCCGCCTATCCGAACCTCCTCGTGCTCCGCGACGGCCCGGCCAAGCAGAACCTCACCGAGCGCGCCCGCCACACCCTGGAGAAGATCGCTCCCCTGTTTTTGCAGGAGGTGTTCGCCTCCCCCGACCCCGACCTCGCCCTCGCCAACCTGGAGCGCTTCCTCTCCTCGAGCCGGACCCGGTCCACGGTCTATGCGCTGTTGGCCGAGAACCGCGACATCCTCAAGCTGATCACGGCGATCTTCGGGATGTCCGAGTTCCTCTCCAAGATCTTCATCGGCCACCCGGAGCTCCTCGACAGCCTGACCGGGCGGGGCTATGCCTACCTGCGCAAGGAGCGAAGCTCCATGGCGGCGGAGCTGGAGAACGAGCTCGCCCAGGCGGACGACTTCGAGGAGCGGCTCGATGTCATGAGACGCTATCGGCACGAGGAATTCCTGCGGATCGGCATGAACGACGTCAACGGCAAGATGGGGCAGCCCGAGGTGGCCATGCAGCTCACCAACCTGGCCGAGATCTGCCTGGAGGCGGCGGTCGAGATGGCCCGCGGCGAGCTCTCCCGCTTCGGCCGGCCGATCGTGCAGGAGGAGGACGGCTCGCAGCACGAGGCGTCGTTCGCCATCGTCGCCATGGGGAAACTGGGGGGCAACGAGCTCAACTACCATTCCGACCTGGACATCATCTACATCTACGACGGGCAGGGGATGACCGACGGCGAGAAGAGCATCACCAACCGCGAGTACTTCGCCAAGCTCGGCCAGAAGATCATCCTGGTGCTGACGACCCAGACCAGGGAAGGGTTCGCATACAAGATCGACACCCGGCTCCGCCCCTCCGGAAACGCCGGGCCGCTGGTCACCTCGCTGGAATCGTTCATCACCTACCACTCCACCGAATCGCAGATCTGGGAGCGTCAGGCCCTGACCAAGGCGCGGGTCTGCTATGGCGACGATAAGCTGAAGAGAGCGGTCGAGGAGGTCGTCGAGCGGGCGGTCTACGGGCAAGGCGCGGACGATTTCGTGCGGAGCGAGATCCATCGGCTGCGGATGCGGATGGAGAACGAACTCGCCAAGGAGAGCGAGGGGAGCTACAACATCAAGACCGGCCGTGGCGGGATGGTGGACGTCGAGTTCATCATCCAGTACCTGCAGCTGAAACACGGGCATGAATACCGGGAGATCCGCGGGTGCAACACCCTGGAGGCCCTGGAGTCGATCAGGAAGCTCGGCCTCTTGGCGGAGGAGGACTGCCAGGCGCTCTTCGACGGGTACCGGTTCCTGCGGCGGCTGGAGAACCGTCTGCGGATCATCCACGACTACTCGATGAACGACCTCGGCGGTCCCCTGAAGTATCTGAACAAGCTGGCCCGCCGGCTTGGATACGATCCCCAGCTGAAGAACCCCGGGGAGGCGCTGATGGCCGACTACGAGCGGATGACCAGCGGCGTCCGCGGCGTGTACGAGCGGGTGTTCTTCAATATCGATTCTCCGGGGTAGTGTTGCCGAAGGCAACCGCCGCCTACCCTCGCCCCTTTAGGGGAGAGGGTGGCCGAAGGCCGGGTGAGGGAGGTTTTCCCGCCTCACCTTGGTTACCGTAGGGTGGGCACTCTGTGCCCACGCGGTCTGATTGCCTGGGCGTTTTGTCGACTTGTGGGTGAACCGGTGGGCAGGGGCTGCCCACCCTACGTTTCTTACGTTTTATATGTTTGAGATTGGAGGTCTGATGGACGTACGGGTTTACTATGAGGACACCGATGCCGGCGGGGTGGTCTACCACTCCAACTATATCAACTACCTTGAGCGGGCGAGGGGCGAGTTCCTGAGGGGGCACGGCTTTTCGGTGCGCCAGATGCACGACGACGGGATCATCTTCCCGGTGGTGCATATCGACATCCACTACAAGGCGCCGGCGCGGCTGGACGATCTGCTGGAGGTGGAGACCCGGATCGTCGACGTGCGGAACAGCTCCTTCGTGGCCGGGCAGCGGATCTACAAGAAGGACGAGGGAAAGCTGCTGGTCGATGCGCGGGTGACGCTCGCCTGCGTGGGGGAGGGGATGAAGGCGAAGAGGATACCGCCGGAGCTGAGGGAGTTCCTGACCTCGATAAAGGCGGAATAAAGTCAAAGGCTATAGAACGCGGATGACGCGGATTGAGCGGATCTACGCGGATTAAACCTTAAATCTTAGGGTAAAGGCAAAACCAACGTCAAAGACGGTTAGAACACGGATAAAATCTGATGTAACGGATAACGGCGGATTAAGCTAAAAGCCTTTATATTTCACTCAGGTAGAGACAAGGCAGGATCAAATGACAATGGCGGATGGCCCAAGAGGGTATCCGCCTTTGTTGTGTTTCAAGGTGTAACTTTAAAAAGGTTGATCCGTGTAAATCCGTTCAATCAGATTTGATCCGTGTTCTATTGATGTTTCAGGTTTAAGCCTTATCCGCGAAAATCCGCTCAATCCGCGTCATCCGCGTTCTATTCGCTTTTCGCCTTGTTCCTCTTCTCCTCCAGCAGCATATCCACCGCCAGCAGGAAAACCCCCACGCAGATGGCGGAGTCGGCGATGTTGAAGGCCGGCCAGTGATGGTGGTACCAGTGGGCATCCAGGAAGTCGATCACCTCGCCGAGGCGCACCCGGTCGATCAGGTTCCCGAGCGCCCCCGAGAAGATGAGCGACAGGGAAATGGCGGCGAACTTCTGGTCCTCCCTCAACTTCCCGAGCGCCACCACGATGACGATGACCGCCACCACGGAGATCAGGATGAAGAAGGGGAGCCTGAACGCGGAGTTGGCCAGGATGCCGAAGGCGGCGCCCTTGTTGCGCAGGTAGGTGATGCTGAAGAAGTTCTGTATCACCGGGATCGAACTGTGCAGCACCATGCTCTTGTCGATGTACAGCTTGGTCACCTGGTCGATGATCAGCACCAGGGCAGATACTACCAGCAGGATGACGTATCTAGCTTTCATAGGTTCCCAAATGAAAAGTAAAAGGCTGTGGAACGCGGATGACGCGAATTGAGCGGATAAAGGCGGATCAAGCAAAGCGTTTTTTAGTACTTAAAGCTTTATCCGCGTAAATCCGTAAAATCCGCGTCATCCGCGTTCTGATGCATTTAAAAGGTTTACTTCACCGCAGCCAGGCATTTCGGGCAGACGGTCGGATGATCGGCGTCCTTCCCGATCTCCTCGCTGTAGCACCAGCAGCGCTCGCACTTCTCGCCGGGTGCCGCGCTCACCGCGATCTCCATCTCGCCCCCTTCCGCCTGGTAGATCTCGCCTTCCAGGGAGTCGGTGAGGTAGGCCTTGGAGACGATGAAGATCTCGGCCAGGTCGGCCTCGAAGCTCTTCAAAAGCTCGGCGGCCTCCCCGGCTGCCTTGATGGCCACCGCGGCGTCGAGGGAGTGGCCGATCACCTTCTTCACGCGGGCCAGCTCCAGCGCCTTGGAGACTTCGGAGCGGACCTTCATGACCTTCTCCCAGCGCTGGGCAAGGGCCTCGTCCTTGTTGCCCGGAATCATCTCGGGGAAGAGGGCTACGTGGACGCTATCCTCGCGCTTGCCCGGCATCTCCGCCCAGACTTCTTCGGCGGTGAAGGAGAGGACCGGGGCCACCATGCGGACCAGGGAGTCCAGCACGGTGTACATGACGGTCTGTGCGCTTCTCCTCGCCAGCGAGTCGGTCTTGGAGGTGTAGACGCGGTCCTTGAGGATATCGAGGTAGAAGGCGCTCATCTCCACGGTGCAGAAGCCGTTCACGGCGTGGTAGAGGATGTGGAACTCGCACTCGTTGTAGGAGGCGATGACCTTCTCTTTCAGAAGCTCAAGCTGGTGCATCGCCCAGCGGTCGATCTCGGGCATCTGGGCGTAGGGAACGCTGTCGGTCTCGGGGTTGAAGTCGTGGATGTTCCCGAGGATGTAGCGGCAGGTGTTCCGGATGCGGCGGTAGGCTTCGGAAAGCCTGGTGAGGATCTCCTGGGAAATCCTGAGGTCGTCGCGGTAATCCTGGGCGGCCACCCAGAGACGGAGCACGTCGCCGCCGAACTTCTTGATGACGTCTTCGGGGGCCACGACGTTGCCGACCGACTTGCTCATCTTGCGGCCGGAGCCGTCGACGACGAAGCCGTGGGTGAGGACGTTCTTGTAGGGTGCGTGGCCGCGGGTGCCGACGCTCGCCAGAAGCGAGGAGTGGAACCAGCCGCGGTGCTGGTCGCTCCCTTCGAGGTACATGTCGGCCGGGGCGTGCAGGTTGTCCCTGAGCTCGCAGACGGCGGCGTAGGAGACGCCGGAGTCGAACCAGACGTCGAGGATGTCGGTTTCCTTGTCGAAGTCGTTCTTGCCGCAGGAGGGGCAGACGGTCCCTTCCGGGAGGAACTTGGAGGCATCCCAGTCGTACCAGACGTCGGAGGAGTGCTCGCTGAAGATCTCGGCCACGTGGTACATGACCTTGGCGTCGGCCATCACCTCGCCGCAGCTCTTGCAGTAGAAGGCGGTGATGGGAACGCCCCAGGAGCGCTGGCGGGAGACGCACCAGTCGGGACGGTTCTCGATCATCCCGTAGATCCGCTCGCGGCCCCATTTCGGGATCCAGTTGACGTTGTTGATCTCGGCCAGCGATTTCCGCCGGAGGTCGTTCTTCTCCATGGAGATGAACCACTGCTCGGTGGCCCGGAAGATGATCGGCTTCTTGCAGCGCCAGCAGTGCGGGTAGGAGTGGGTGATCTCCTTGGAGGCCAGGAGTGCCCCGACCTCGATCAGCTTCTCGATCACGTTCTTGTTGGCGTCGAAGACGAACTGGCCGCCGAAGAACTCGATGTTGTCGAAGAAACGGCCGCGGTTGTCGACCGGGTTGTAGATCTCGAGCCCTTCCCTTAAGCCCACCTCGTAGTCTTCCTGGCCGTGGCCGGGAGCGGTGTGGACGGCGCCGGTGCCGGCCTCGAGGGTGACGTGCTCGCCGAGGACGATCAGGGAGTCGCGGTCGTAGAAGGGGTGCTGAGCTTTCTTGCCCGCCAGCCCGGTCGCCTTGAAGGTGGCGACGACCGTGCCTTCGGCGCCGATCTCTTTCAGGAAGCTCTCCTTCAGGCCGTCGGCTACGATCAAGAGGTCGCCGTTCACGTCGAGCGCCACGTAGTCGAGCTCGGGGTGGAGCGCCACCGCCAGGTTCGCGGGGAGCGTCCACGGGGTGGTGGTCCAGATCACGATGGAGGACTTCTTGCCGGCGAGCTCGGGAACCACGGAGCCCAGGTCGTCCTTGACGGCGAACTTCACGAAGACGGAGGGGGACTTGTGGTCGGCGTACTCGACCTCGGCCTCGGCCAGCGCGGTGCCGCAGGAGGAGCACCAGTGAACCGGCTTCTTCCCTTTGTACAGGCCGCCGTTCTCGGCGAAGCGGGCCAGTTCGCGGGCGATGGCCCCCTCGTAGCTGTTGTGCATGGTGAGGTAGGGATGCTCCCAGTCACCGATGACACCCAGGCGCTCGAACTCGGCGCGCTGGATGGAGACGAACTTCTGGGCGTACTCGCGGCAGAGTTTGCGCATCTCCAGCTTGGAGATCTCGTGCTTCTTGGAGCCGAGGTTCTTCTCCACCTGCAGCTCGATCGGCAGGCCGTGGCAGTCCCACCCCGGAATGTACGGGGCGTCGAAACCGCTCATGCGTTTGCTCTTCAGGACGATGTCCTTGAGTATCTTGTTCAGCGCGTGGCCGATGTGAATGTGACCGTTGGCGTAGGGGGGGCCGTCGTGCAGGATGTAGCGCGGTTTTCCTTTACCGGCCTCTTCAACTTTGGTGTCCAGTTTGGTCTGTTCCCACTGCTTGAGCATCTCGGGCTCGCGCTGGGGAAGATTCCCCTTCATCGGGAACGCGGTCTGGGGGAGGTTGAGGGTGTCCTTGTAGTCCATGGTGAAACGGCCTCCACTGTTAATTAAGCCATCAGAGAAACAAGTTAAGCTACAAGGAATGCCGAGGTATGTCAAGCCTAAACGGGGATTTCTGTTGTAATGAGAACCTCCAAGTGCTATAAGAGCGCTGCCGATCCCATCCCCGGTTTTCAATGGGGCAGACGGGGGAGGGGAACCGGCTCAAGCAGCGTCGCTGCGATACCAGAGCAAAGGACACAAGACCACAGATGCAGAAGCACGCGCAATCGTACTGGGGCGGGATTGTCAAATCCATGGGCCTCGTCTTTGGCGACATCGGAACCAGCCCCATATATACGCTGACCGTCATCTTCGCCATCACCAAACCGACCCTCGACAACATCCTCGGTATCCTTTCCCTCATCGTCTGGACCCTCATCCTGCTGGTCACCGTCGAATACGCCTGGCTCGCCATGAGCCTCGGCCGCAAAGGGGAGGGGGGGACCATCGTCTTGAAGGAGATCCTGGTCCGCCTGCTCAAGGGGGGGCGCTACCTCGGGGTGGTGAGCTTCCTCTCCTTCGTCGGCGTCTCGCTTCTGTTGGGCGACGGCGTCATCACCCCGGCCATCAGTATCCTCTCCGCCGTGGAAGGCCTCGTGCTGATTCCCGCCTGCGCGAGCCTCACCCAGGGGACCCTGATCGGGATCGCCGCCGCCATCGCCGTCACCCTCTTCATATTCCAGTTCAAGGGGACCGACAAGGTGGCCGGGCTCTTCGGGCCGTTGATGGTCATCTGGTTTCTGTCGCTCACCGTCTCCGGGCTGATCTCCATCACCGGCTATCCCTCCATCGTGAGGGCGGTCTCCCCGTGGTACGCGATCAAGTTCTTCATGCAGAACGGGCTCTCCGCATTCTTCGTCCTCTCCGAGGTCATCCTCTGCGCGACCGGTGGCGAGGCGCTCTACGCCGACATGGGGCACCTGGGGAGAAAGCCGATCATCCGGGCCTGGTACTTCGTCTTCGTGGCGCTGGTCATCAACTACCTCGGCCAGGGGGCGTACCTCCTCAACCACCCGGACACCAAGAACACCCTGTTCGGCATGGTGCAGGGGGAATCCCAGTTCCTCTACATCCCCTTCCTGATCCTGACCGTGATGGCCACGGTCATCGCCTCGCAGGCCTTGATCAGCGGCGTCTTTTCCATCGTCTACCAGGGGATCACCACCAGGATCATGCCGCTCATGAAGGTCGACTACACCTCGAGCCACCTCAAGTCGCAGATCTACATCGGGTCGGTGAACTGGTTCCTCATGGTGCTGGTCCTCTTCATCATGCTGGTCTTCCAGAAGTCCGAGAACCTGGCGGCGGCCTACGGCCTGGCGGTCACCGGGACCATGGCCATCACCGGGATCATGATGACCATCATCTTCGGGCACACCCAGAAGAAGTGGAAGGTCCCCATCGCCATACTGGTCACCATCCTCGATTTCGTCTTCCTGATCGCCAACCTGAACAAGCTCCCCCATGGCGGTTACTGGTCGCTCATCCTGGCCGGCGTCCCCTTCACCACCATCCTGATCTGGACCAACGGCCAGCGCGCTCTCTACCGGGCGCTGAAGCCGCTCGACCTGGAGACCTTCATGCTCTCCTACGAGCAGATCTACAACAAGGGGAGGACCATCCCCGGCACCGGTCTCTTCTTCACCCGCGAGTGGAACGTGGTGCCCCCCTACGTGGTGCACTGCATCATCCGCAGCAACATCATCTATGAGCGCAACGTCTTCATCTCCATCATGAGGACCGACGAGCCGTTCGGGGTCTCCTCCAAGCTGACCACCGACCGCGGTCCGGGTCTGGAGTCGTTCGAGATCTTCGCGGGCTACATGGAAGTGATCGACATCGAGGGGCTTTTGAAGAAACACGGCATCATGGAAAAGGTCATCTTCTACGGCGTCGAGGATATCGCCACCGGCAACCCGGTCTGGAAGGTCTTCTCCATGATCAAGAAGCTCACCCCGAACTTCGTGCAGTTCAACAAGCTCCCCGCCAGCAAGCTGCAAGGCGTCCTGACCCGCGTGGAAATGTAGGGGGGGGGAGTTGGTCTCCTCTGCAAGCAAGGGAAACTACACAAATAAAAGAAGGCCGCCTCTGAAAGGAAGCGGCCTTCATTTATTTAATCGAAGCCACCGACGCCTCGACAATCCTTAGCGGTGTCAACGTAGAACCTAGAACGTAGAACCTGGAACTTTTTTCAGATGGTATCCAGCTGGCTCCCCCAGTCGTCCTTCATCCGGATGCGGTAGAGGGCGTTGATCCCGTTTACCTCGTACATGATCTTCTCGGCCTCTTCCTGGCTCAGCCCCACCTTGGGACGCACACCCATCCAGTGGGTGGCCTGCCCGGAGGGAGCCTCCAGCGGGCGCGGCATGGGGGGGCCGGGCTTGTACTTCTTGTCAAAGAAGAGGGCGGCCTCGTATTGGGCGCCATGCTTCACCACGCAGACCTCAAGCAGTGCCCCGGTGCTCTGCAGTACCCGCTCGAAAATCACCTCATGAAATTCCATGTCCTTGGGCATATCCATGTATTCGCTCATTATTCGCTCCCTTGCCCGGCCGTGGGCGGAATCTTATTTGAACCCTATCGGATGGAATGAATCAAACTTTAGCAGGTTGTTCAAGCTGGGCAAGGGGCGCGTCCGCGGGGGGGCAGGCGAGTAAGGGGGCAAAATCATTCGGTCCTTAACTTCACCACCAGGGGGAGGTGGTCGGAGGCGACCCGGGTCAGCCTGGTCTGCGGGATCTGCACGCTTTCCACCGTCAGGTTGGGAGAGGCGAAGAGGTGATCGAACCTGACAACGGGGTAATGGCTGGGGAAGGTCCACTCGGTGTGCCCGAGGGTGAGGCTCTCCTGCTTGTCGTTGAGGACGTCCTTCAGGCGCCGGTGCAGCGGAGAGCTGGGGAGCAGGTTGAAGTCGCCGCAGAGGATCACCGGCGGCCGGCAGTCGGGGTGCCCCAGCCATTCGTGTCCGGTAAGCACTTTGGTCTGGGAGACCCGCTCCGGTGGCGTGAGGCCCAGGTGGGTGTTGACCACCTGCAACAGCGTGCAGCCGAGATCGATCTCCACCCAGATGACCCCGCGCGGCACGATCGAGCGCCGCTTGGTGGCCGGGTGCAATCCCCCCGCCCGGACCAGCCGCATCGGGTAACGGCTGAAGGTCACGTTGCCGTTTCGTTCGCGCTCGACGAACCGCAGTGTCTTCGAATGCTCCAAAAGGGACAGTTCATGGGCGAGATCCTGGGCAGTCCCCGCCTCTTCGGGCCGGAAGCGTGCCCCGGGCAGTTCCTGGAGGGCGACGATGTCCGGGTGGTAGGTTTCTATCACCTCGGCGATCCGGGCTGCCGAGGTGTGCCGGTCGTTGCCGATCAGGCGGTGGACGTTATACGTCATTATGGTGAAAAAGCAGCGCTCCTTGCTCATGGCGCACCCGTTGCTCAATGGGGAGAAATCCCACCACTCATTATACACCCTCCCCCCGTTACGAAAGGGAATGCTCCGCGAGTTCCCCGTCCCCGGCTCCGACTACGCCCCGGCCCTCGAGGGATTGAAAAAAAAGAGCCCGCTCCTTTTAACGGGGGCGGGCTCCTGGCTGGTTCTTCGGCGGGGGAAGGACAGGGTAAGGCGTGGAGTAATGCTACCCCTGGCGGTCGACGTGGAAGCGGTCGATCTCGTTTTGCAGCACGTCTATCTGGGCCGACAGAGCGTCGATGGTCTCGCCCAGCACCTTGACGGCGCCGAGGTTGCTGGCGGTGGCGGCCTCGATGTTGCGGACGGCCGGGACGATCTGTTCGCTCCCCTTGGTCTGCTCGTCGCAGGCCATCTTGATCCTCCGGATCATGTCCGTGATGCTCTCGGTCGAGCGGGCGATAAAGCCGCCGGTATCGCTCTGCTCCCGGGTGGAGCTCTTGACCTGGTCGGTGAGGCCGCGAATCCTCTCCACCGAGGTGAGCACCATGCTGCTCCCTTCGGCCTGTTCGCGGGTCGAGGCGGCAATCTGTTTCACCATGTCCGAGACCTGTTCGGTGGCCTCCCGGATCATCTTGCTCCCGTTTGATTGCTCGGTGGTGGCGCGGGCAATGCTGTTGACCTGGGAAGTGGCGATCTCGGCGCGGTTGACGATCTTCTCGAGGGCTTCCCCGGATTTTCTTCCCAGCGCCTCCCCCTCGGCGATCTTGGCCTCGGCATGGCTGATGGCCGCCACCGCGCGCTCGGTCTCTTCGAGAACCGCGTTGATGACGTCGGAGATCTCTTTAGTGGAGCTGGTGGTGTTGTCGGCCAGCTGCTTGATTTCCCCGGCCACCACGGCGAAACCTTTTCCGTGCTCGCCCGCCTGCGCGGCGATGATGGCGGCATTGAGGGCCAGCAAATTGGTGCGGGCCGCCACCTCGTCGATCACCGAGAGGATGACCCGGATATCGCCCGCGCGCTTGGAGAGGTTGGCGATGGCCTCCGAGGTGATGCGGGACGACTTCTTGATGGCCAGCATCCCCGCGATGGTCGATTCTACCGCCTGCTTGCCGATCTCCGCGTCCTGGCGCATGGCCTCGGAGATGGTGACCGTGTCGATGGCGTGCTTCTCGACCTCCTTGATGGAGGAGTCCATCTCGACGATGGAGGTGGCGTTGACGGTGGCCGATTCCATCAGGATGTCGGCATGCTCCCCCACCTGCCTGACGGAGGCCGCCATCTCGGTGATTGCCGATCCCACCTCGTTGAGAGAATTGGCCACCGTCGCGGTGCTCAAGGCGACCTCTTCGACGCTGGCGGCCATTTCCAGCACGGAGGAGGAGGTCTCCGAAGCGGAGGTGGCGAGCCCCTCCACCCCATGGGCGACTCCCTTGATGGAGCCGTTGATCTGGGTCATCGCGGAGGAAGCCTCGGCCACGGAAATCGACTGCTGCTCGGCGGCCAGGAGAACGGTGGTGGAGACGTCCTTGAGGTTGCCGGTGACGCGGGCCAGTTCCTTGCTGGAGTTGTTGACCTGGCGCACCATCTCGGCGAGTTTGTCGGTCATGGTGTTGAAGTCCGCCGCCAGCTCCCCCATCTCGTCGTTGGTGTCCACCGGGATCCTGCGGGTCAGGTCCCAGGTGGAGGTCACCGTCACGATGTGCTCCTTAAGCGTCTCGAACAGGTGCAGGCTCTTTCTGAGGGAGAGATAGAGCAGGGCCAGCGAGCCGGCCATGATGAGGACGAAGATGCCGAGGATGACGGCCACGTCCTGCCAGAGCCCGGCGAAGAGGCTGCTCACCTCCTTCTGCGAGAACAGGATCCCGACGGTGGCGCCGGTGGCGTCACGAGCCGGGCCCATGCCGACCACGTACCTGGCCGTCCCCAGCGAGACGATCTTCACGACGGGATTTTTCAGGGCCTCGTTCATCTCCGGGACCAGCTTGCCGGCCAGCCGAAGGGTGACCTCCCTCTTGGTGGGGTACAGGATGCTGAAGTCGCCGACCTTCTGCCCCTTGACCTCGGCATCCTGGCTCTTTAGGAACTGGTCGGACAAGAAGAGGCTTTCGTCGTTGCCGGTGATAGACTTCATCTGCTGGAAGACGTGGTCGATCTCCTCGGCAACCTCCATGTAGCCGATGGCTTTCCCCTGGTAGAAGACCGGGCGCACGCAGCGCAGCGAGAAGAAGTTCTTCCCCATCTCGAGGCCGCTGGAGACCTGGCCGCTGGCCTGTGCCTGCAGGAAGGTGGTCCGCTTGAGGATGTCTCCCGCCTGTTCGGGCTTGTGGACCCGGAGCAGCACCTTGCCGTCGGGCAGGATGAAGTACATGTGGGTGATGTTGTTGTGTTTCTTGATGTCCTCGAAGATCGGCTTGGCGTTGGCCAGCACCTGATCGCGGTTGCCGGCGGCGAAAGGGGAGAGGAGGGAGTCGAGCCGGTCCAGCCCGGTATGGGCGCGGGCCAGCCCTTCCGAGTCTGCCACCAGGATCGACTGGAACAGTCGCCCCTCGTTTTTAGCTAGGTCCTGCAGACTTTCCCGCAACTGGTGCATCTGGTTCTGGTAGGCGAGGAGCGCAATGGCTGCAATGCTGGCTAGACAGAGCAAAAGGATGGTGGTGTTGACCCTTTTCTTGATGGACCAAGATGCGAACATACCGACTCCTGAAGCGGTGACTGACACCGCGAATGATTGAATTAGCTTTATAGAACATTTTGGTGAAATACAAAAGGACCAATTGTTGGAAGGTGCGTCGGCAGAAAGTATCGTCTTGTAAACAGAATTATTAGAGACAGATCTAAGCATTGCCAATGACGTAGTGATTGCTGATACTTTCCATCTGAGGCAGTTTCATCCAGTCGAGCGAGAGGGAGGAATTAACCGGTGCTCCTTTCTGAGATAGTGGAAACTTCGCGGAAGGTCACCTCCACGTGATTCGCCCCCCCGCGCAAGCTATGCCGCTTGCCGGAGGAAACCAGATATAGCTTGGATCGCCCATTTCGGCGTGGTAGCATTAGGCCCCGTGGCAGAAACTACCGCAATTTACCTGCGAGCATGGAGAAGGGGACGAGATGACCCTGGATTATAGCCCGTTTCTAAAGGCGATCGGCCGGCTTGAGAAAAGCCTCAGGTACGCAACATCGCCGATGGCTCTCTCCGATTCGGATCTGTTCGAGGAACTGCGCAGCTCCGTCATCCAAAGCTTCGAGTTCACCTATGAGCTCAGCCACAAGATGCTCAGGAGGTATCTCGAAGAGTCCGCCGCCAATCCTGAAGAAATCGAAGAGCTAGGCACCTTTCAAAGCCTCATCAGGATTGGGAACCAAAAGAAGCTCTTGCGCTCGGACTGGCTGAGGTGGCGGGATTATCGCCAGGCACGGACGGACAGCAGTCACACCTACAACGAGAGTAAGGCAGAAGCGGTTTATGCCATCGCTCCCGACTTCCTTGAAGAAGCGAAATTCCTGTATCGCCAGCTCATGGAAAGAAGCGAAAAGAATGACTGAGCCGGATGCAAACATTCCGATAGACATCACCCCTCATGATTGGGATGAGGTCTGCAAAATCCTCAACCAATGCGTCCCCCAGTTCGAGGTGTGGGCGTTCGGCTCCCGCGTCAAGGGTAGCTCGAAGCCTTACTCCGACCTTGATCTGGCCGTTATCTCCGAAGAGCCCCTCTCTCTGGCCACGATGGCCGAACTCTGCGACCGTCTCGACGACTCCGACCTCACCATAGAAGTCGACGTCGTCGATTGGGCCGCAGCTGATCCTTCCTTTCGGGAAATCATCGCGCGAAACAAGGTGGTGGTGCAGAAAGGAAACCCGGCAACTTAGCCATCTCTCTCTGCTAAAAATCGCCCCCCCTTGCCTTGACACCCCGCGGGGGGGTACCTATCTTTTCCGGTAGGAGGAACACCCATGATCAGACCGGAGAAAATGACCGTCAAGACGCAGGAAGCCCTCGCCTCGGCCCAGGAAAAGGCCTCCGCCATATCGAGTGCGACTATCGAGCCCGAACACCTGATGCTCGCCCTCATCGACCAGGAGGGGGGCTTCGTTCCCGACCTGCTCAAAAAGATCGGCGCTTCCCTGCCGCAGCTTCGTTCCGGGGTCGAGAGCGCCCTCAATCGCCTTCCCAAGGTGACCGGCGGCCAGCTGAGCCTCTCTTCGGCGCTCAACCGCATCGTAGACCAGGCTCAGAAGGAAGCGGACCAGATGAAGGATGCCTTCGTCTCTACCGAACATCTCCTCTTGGCCCTGGTCGGTGCCCGCGACACCAACTCCGGCAGGCTCTTGAACCAGAGCGGCGTCACCCGCGAGAACGTGCTGGCGGCGCTCAAGGAGCTCCGCGGCGGAGAGGCGGTGACGGATCAGGACCCGGAACAGAAATACCAGGCGCTGGCCAAGTACTGCCGCGACCTCACCCAGCTCGCCCGCCAGAACAAGCTCGACCCGGTCATCGGGCGCGACGACGAGATCCGGCGCGTCCTCCAGGTGCTCTCCCGCCGGACCAAGAACAACCCGGTCTTGATCGGCGAGCCGGGGGTCGGCAAGACCGCCATCGTCGAGGGGCTCGCCCAGCGCATCGTCTCGGGTGACGTCCCGGAAACCCTGAAGGACAAGACGGTGCTCGCCCTCGACATGGGGGCGCTCATCGCCGGCGCCAAGTACCGCGGCGAGTTCGAGGACCGCCTCAAGGCGGTCATCAAGGAGGTCGCCCGCTCGGAGGGTAAAGTCATCCTCTTCATCGACGAGATGCACACCCTGGTCGGCGCCGGCGCCGCCGAGGGGGCCATGGACGCCTCCAACATGCTCAAACCGGCCTTGGCCCGCGGCGAGCTCCACTGCATCGGCGCCACCACCTTGAACGAGTACCGCAAGTACATCGAGAAGGATGCCGCCCTCGAGCGGCGCTTCCAGCAGGTCTACGCGGGCGAGCCGAGCGTCGAGGAGACCATCTCCATCCTGCGCGGCCTCAAGGAGCGCTACGAGGTCTACCACGGGACCCGGATCAAGGACAGCGCCATCATCGCGGCGGCCACCCTTTCCGACCGCTACATCACCGACCGCTTCCTCCCCGACAAGGCGATCGACCTGATCGACGAGGCGGCCTCCCGCCTGAGGATCGAGATCGATTCCATGCCGACCGAGATCGACGAGGTCGAGCGGCGCATCATCCAGCTGGAGATCGAGAAGCAGGCACTGCTCAGGGAACAGCACGACCCGCAGGGCGAGGCGAGGCTCAGGAAACTTGTCGACGAACTCGATACCCTGAAGGCCCAGTCGGCCGAGCTCAAGGGGCACTGGCAGCGCGAGCGCTCCATCATCGCCAACATCCGCACGGTAAAGGAGCACCTCGAGGCGAAGAAGGAGGAGGCGAAACGCTTCGAGCGGGAGGGGAACTTAAGCCGTACCGCCGAGATCCGCTACGGCGAACTCCCGGCCCTCGAGAAGGAGATGGAGGAGAAGCGGCAGACCCTCGAAGCGATCCAGAAGGAAGGGAAGATGCTCTCCGAGGAAGTCGACGCCGAGATGATCGCCGAGGTGGTCGCCAAGTGGACCGGCATTCCGGTCACCCGGATGCTGGAAAGCGAATCCGAGAAGCTCCTCAGGATGGAGGAGCGGTTGAGAAGCCGGGTGGTCGGCCAGGACGAGGCGCTCACCCTGGTCTCCAACGCGATCCGGCGCGCGAGGAGCGGACTCTCCGATCCCAACCGCCCCATCGGCTCGTTCCTCTTCTTGGGCCCCACCGGGGTCGGCAAGACCGAGACCGCGCGGGCCCTGGCCTCCTTCCTCTTCGACGACGACCAGGCCATCGTCCGCATCGACATGAGCGAATACCAGGAACGCCACACCGTCGCCCGGCTCATCGGGGCGCCTCCGGGTTACGTCGGGTACGAGGAGGGGGGGCAGCTCACCGAGGCGGTCCGCCGGCGCCCCTACTGCATCGTCCTCTTCGACGAGATCGAGAAGGCGCACCCGGAAGTCTTCAACGTCTTCCTGCAGATCCTCGACGACGGCCGGCTCACCGACGGCCAGGGGCGCACGGTGGACTTCAAGAACGCGGTCATCATCATGACCAGCAACCTCGGTTCCCAGTGGATCCAGCAGTACGGCGCCACCGATTACCAGAAGATGCAGAGCGAGGTGATGGAGACCCTGAGGGCGAGCTTCAAGCCCGAGTTCCTCAACCGCATCGACGAGATCGTGATCTACCACGCCCTGCCGCTCGAAAGGATCAAGGAGATCGTGCTCATCCAGCTCAAGTCGCTGGTGGCGCGGCTTGCCGAGCGCGGGATCGGGCTGGAGGTGACCGAGCGGGCCCAGGAGGTGCTGGCCGGGGAAGGGTACGACCCGGCCTATGGGGCTCGGCCGCTCAAGCGGGCGCTGCAGAGAAAGATCCAGGACCCGCTTGCCCTCTTGCTGCTGGAGGGGAAATTCACCCCCGGTGACACCGTCCTCGTGGACAGCGCCCCCGGCTCCGAGCAGCTGGAGATCGCCAAGAAGTAGATGATGTCCTCCTCCACATTAAGAAGTTTGCCTTTCCGCGGGGACGCTGGTATGCTGGGCGGCGCTTGGCCAATAGGGTCTCGCCGCCCAGCATAAATCACTCCCGCGGAGGTCATTTAATGAGGATTTCGCCCGTAGTCGTTTCCAGTTTGCTGGCTCTTGCCATTCCTGTCGCCGCCCTTTGCGCCGATGCCCCTTCCGCAACCGCCCCCGGCACCGCGGCCTCGGCTCCCACGTCCGCCACTACCCCCGCTGCCCCGGGGGTGCCCTCCACCGCCGATAAGAAAGAGAAAAAGAAGCACACCATGATGGACATGATGAAGAGCGGTGCCTCTTCGTCCGCTAGTGGGGCCAACACCAGCCCGGTCGGCACGGTCACCCAGACCATGGATGCCGGCGGGTATACCTACGCAGAGCTCGACAACCAGGGGAAAAAGAGCTGGGTCGCTTTCCCGGCGGAAGACACCAAGGTGGGCGACAAGCTCTCCTTCTCCGGTTGCGCCGAGATGAACACCTTCGAGAGCAAGACCCTCAACCGGACTTTCGAGACCATCATGTTCTGCGGGCCTCCTGCCGTTGCCAAGGAAAAGAAGAAGGCGGCCAAGGTCGGAGGGACCATCAAGGTCGAGAAGGTCGAAAAGGCTCAAGGCCCCAACGCCTACACGGTGGCCGAGATCTACGGCAAGCGGGCGAACCTGGCCGGCAAGACGGTCGTCGTCAGGGGGACCGCCGTGAAGGTCTCCGAAAACATCATGGGCAAGAACTGGGTTCATCTGCAGGACGGCACCGGCAACGCCAAGGCCAAGACCAACGACCTGGTGGTGACCACCAAGGCGAAAGTCGAGGACGGCGACATCGTTACCCTCTCCGGCAAGTTGGCCAAGGACAAGGACTTCGGCGCCGGCTACAAGTTCAAGGCCATCGTCGAGGACGCCGTTCTCAAGTAGCCGCTCCCTCATCTGCTTCAACCGCCGACTCCCGGTAGCGGGATGGCATCCTCACCGCCCTTCGCACAAGGCTCCGGCAGGAGGGGCCCCTGAAGAGGCGGGGGCGTTGGACAGGTGAAAAAGGGAGCGGGGCCGCGGCGCCAGGCACGGCGGCGGTCACGAAATCAGCAAAGGGTCTCCCGCTCGCGGGGGACCCTTTTGCATGTAGACCGGCGGCGCGGTATCCTTTGGCCGTGGAGTTTCTATGAAAGAGATCCTTATCGCGTTATTCCTGGTGCGGTTCGCCGCGGTGACCCTGCTGCGGTTTCTGAACGTGCGCCATCTGCAGCAGCACGGAGGCCAGGTGCCGGAAGAGTTCGCCGGCGCCGTCGACGCCGAGACCCTGGCCAAGTCGGCCGATTACACGGTCGCCCAGAGCCGGGTTTCCCTTCTCCATTCGATATACGACGGGGGGCTGCTCCTTGCCTTCCTGTTCACCCCGCTTTTCCCGCGCTTCGACGCCTGGATCAACACCCTGAGCGGCTCCTTCTACCTCCGCAGCCTGCTGTTCATGCTGATCCTTACCCTGGTGGAAACCATCCTCGATCTCCCCTTCTCCTATTACTCGACCTTCGAGCTCGAAAAGCGATACGGGTTCAACACCACCACGATGAAGCTGTGGCTCTCGGATCTCGCCAAGTCGACCCTGATCTCGGTGGTCCTGCTGCTGGTGGTCGGCTGGTCGGCCCTGGCGCTGGTGAAGCATTCCCCGGACCACTGGTGGCTGTGGGTCTGGGCCTTCTTCGCCCTTTTCTCCATCACCTTGATGTATCTCTCCCCCTACCTCATCGAGCCTCTCTTTTCCAAGTTCGAACCGGTCAGCGACAAGGAACTGGAAGAGGAGATCCGGCTGCTGCTCGACAGATGCGGGCTGAAGATAAAGGCCGTCCAGCAGGTCGACGCCTCGCGCCGCAGCCTCCACTCCAACGCCTATTTCACCGGGATCGGGAAGGTCAAGAGGATCGTCCTGTACGACACCCTCTTGAAGCAGATGGACCATGGCGAGGTGCTGGCCATCCTGGCTCATGAGGCGGGGCATTGGAAAAAGGGGCACATCCTGAAGATGCTGGTGGGAACCGAGCTGGTGGCGCTGGCCGTCTGCTACGTGGTCTTCCGGCTGATCGGGTGGGGGGCGGTCCCTGCCATGTTCGGGATCAACGGCGTGTCGTTCGCGGGACAGCTCGTCCTGATCAGTTTCATCCTGTCGCTGGTATCCTTCCTCTTCACCCCGCTTCGTTCCTGGCTCTCCAGGAGAAACGAGTGGCAGGCGGACCGCTTCGCCACCGAGTTGACCGGCGCCCCGCAGGCCTTGGCCCGCGCGCTCGTCAAGCTCTCCCGCGAGAACCTGGCCAACCTCCATCCGCACCCCTTGTACGCAGCCTTCTACTACAGCCATCCCCCGGTCGTGGAACGGATAGCAAACCTCAACGCGGCGGGAGGCAAGGGTGCCCGCTCGGCCGTTTGAGGCGGGAAGGCGGCGAGAGATACCCTCACCCGGCCTTCGGCCACCCTCTCCCCCAAGGGGGGCGAGGGTAAATACAATGGATGGATTGTTGGCGGGGAAGGGGGGCTAGAACTCGAAGAGAAGGCCGCCGAGGCAGCTGGTGCCGCCGATGTTGACCGAGCCACCGGAGGTGGTGTCGGCCATGGCGCGGGTGTATCTCGCCTCGGTGAAGAAGTAGGTATGGGCGATGCCGAAGTCGCGGCAGAGGTTCCTGGCCGGCTCCGGCTCCAGGCGGTCCATAAGAAACTGCAGCCCGCCGCGGGCATGGAAGCCGTCGACCGATCCCTCGGTCCGCCCCTGTCCCTCGATATCGGCCCGGTAAAACATCCTGGTGTAGCCGCCCCCCAGGTACGGGACCAGCCACTGCTGTTCGTCGAACACCCCGCGCACAAGCACGAAGACGTTGACCGGCACCTGCTGCCAAGTCACGTTCCCCCCCGGCAGGGCGTGCTGGGTCATTTGCCCCCTCCCCTTGGCCCGTCCGTACGTCGACTCCACACCGACCTCGATGTTCCTGCTCACCTTGTAGGCCACTGCCCCTCCGTACTCCCCGAAGTAGCTGTTGCCGTAGAAGCGGGACCAGTCGCCCGCGTCCGGGAATTGGACCCCGCCTTTGAATTCGAGGGACCAGTGCGGGCGCTCGGGTGCCTGCTCGGCGAGGGCCAAGGTGGGAAGCAGGAGCAGGAGGGAGACCAGGATCAACTTTTTCACGCCGTCGTCCTCCTGGAGATTCGCTTTCTTTGCGCCTCACGGTGGGCGTGGTCCGCGACGACCACCGCCGTCATGATCATGGCGATCTTCATAAGCGGCGGGACGTAGATCATGAACAGGGCCAGGACGACCAACGGGAAGAGAATGGCCCGCACCGGCCCCTTCAGCCAGGGATGGGTCCGCAGGTAGGCGGCGCCCTTAGGGCCATGCTTGTAGTACCAGGCGACGAAGGCCCGGCCGGTGGCGTTGGTCATCAGGTACCGGTCCCTGAACTGCCGAAGCGCCTGGACCTGCGGAGCGGAGTAGAACCCGTAGGCGGCGGTGGCGATGAAACACCCCTGCCCCTTCACGTCGGGGAAGGCGGAGGTCTGCTCGGGGAAATCGCTGCCGACGGACGACACCGGTCCCGGCACGGGGTCGCCGACGATCTGCCCTATCTCGGTCGAAAGGTCGCTCTCGTTGGCGCTGCCGGGGGCCGAGGCGGCGGTCCGGTCGATGACGGCAGTGACCCGGAAGTACAAGGCCGCCTGGGCTATCGGCTGAACCGCCACGTAATAGGTGGTCCCGTTGGTGAGCCCGGTGATCTGGTAGGAGGTCGCCGTTGTTAGGGGGACCGTCGGCGCCGGCAGAGACGTGGAGTCGAAGCTCGTGGTGCTGTAGTAGATCTGGTAGTCCGTGGCCCCGGGAACCGCAGGCCAGGAGAGATGCAAGACCCGGTCGCCCGGGGTGATGGTCACCACTGGCGGGTTGGCCGGGGCCGAGGGGGTCGGCGGGTACGAGTCGAAGGTGAGGCTTGCGTGGTTGGTGGTGACCACCACGGCCCCGGAAGCCCCTTCGGCTGCCTGGATCCCCTGTCCGGCCGAGTCGCGGTAGTAGAGCCTGTACCCGGTGACCTGGGAGTCGGTGCTGGCGTTCCAGTCGAGGGTGACGGTGCCGGGGGCGGTTTTCGATGATATCGAAGAGGCGAGCCCGGTCACCACCGGCGGTCCGTAGGTGACCTGGTCGGAGAAGAGCCCCCCGTAGGCACCGATGTCCGAGCTCGAGGAGTCGAACGAGTTCGGATACTGGGCCACGTCCCCGGTACCCCGGCAGGGGGAGCCGCTTTGCAGGTGCAGGTCGTCGGGCGGGTTCGCGAAGAGGGGATCGAGCTGCGGGTGATCGGTGTCGGGAAGGTTTTGATCGCTGGTGGTGAAGGTGATCCCGTTGCTCCCGTTGCCGTAGAAGGCATTGTAGGTGGGATGGGTGATGTTCACCTGGGAGTCGATCGCCCTGCTGTTAAGGTCGAAGAGGTCGTTGATGATGGTGAGATCGGAATTGGTGCTGATCGCGATGGAGTTGTTGTAGAAGGTGTTGTTGACCACGGCGGTTGCGCTGGAGCCGGTGTTCTGGATGGCGGTCCCCACCTGCTTGAAGATGCAGTTCTGGATATTGGTCGATTGGCTGCCGTTGAGGGAGATGGCTACCGAGCCGCCGGTGAAGGTGAACTTCCTGATGGAGACGTTTCTCATTCCGCCGCTGACGGTGAACACCGTCCCGCTGCCGTTAATGAACGTATTGGCGGTGCTGGCCCCCACGATGGAGATGCCGTTGAGGCTGGTGTTGTTGAGGGTGACGGAACCGGAGTAAGTCCCGGGCTGGACGGAAATGATGAAACTGAGGGAATTGTCGGCGGCGTAGGCGCTGATGGCGTGCTGGATGGCGTTCTGGATGGTGGGATAATCCCCCGTCGCCCCCACGGTAAGCGTCTGGGTGGTGGCGGCGGCCACACCGGGGGCAACCACTGCCGCTACCAGCGAGCCTGCACAAAAAAGGCGTTTCCACCAGGCGGCGGCCTTCATGAACGAGTCCCTCGATGGGCAGGTGCGGGTTTCGAAACGAGATGCAAGTTGGTCTCCTTTCATTTAGCGGGCGATTATGACAAAGAAAGAAAAAATTTCAAACTCTTTTAACGGCCGCCCCGGCTAAAAAAACGACCACCGCCGATTTCCGCTCTCTCCCTACGCTCCTCCCACTACCATGGCCAACCTCCCGCTCAGCACGCCACCGGAAAGTTGGCGAGGATCGGGCAAAAAAAGGGGCAGCCCGGAATGGGGCTGCCCGCTGACCAGCAGAGTTACTCTTCGCTGTGTTTCTTTCTCTTCTTGGACTTCTTGGACTTCTTGCTCTTCTTGCTCTTCTTCTCTTCGCCGGAACTCGCCTGCTCCCTCTTCCCCTTCTTCCCTTTCTTGACCTTGTGGGATTTGGACTTCTTGGAGGCGTAGTGCTTGCGGTGGCTGCGCGGCTCGGGGGTCAGCTCGTCCTTGATGTTGCTCAAAAGGACGGTCGGCTCCTCGAGCTCGGGGTCCGCCTTGCGGGCGGCCTCCAGCGAGGCCTTGGCCTCGGCGATGCGGCCGTTCTTCATCTGGACCCGTCCCATGGCGTTCAAGGCCTTGGCGTGGTCCGGCTTCAGCTTCACCGCCTCCTGGTACTCGGTGGTGGCGTTGTCGTAATCCTTCTTGAACTCGTAGACGAGCCCGAGCTTGTAGTGGGCGTTGGGGTCGTTGGGGGCGAGTTCGACACCCTCCTTCAGCAGGGCGGCCAGCTGGTCGTAGTTCTTGTTCTTGACGTAGATGGCGGTCAGGGCGGTGCGGGCCTCGTTGTCGTCCTTCTTGAGCCGCAGCACCTCCTGGTACTCCTTGGCGGCCTCTTCGGGGAGGTTGCGCCGCTTCTGGAGGTTGGCCAGCTCGCGATGGGCCTCGAGCGCGTCCTTGTCGAGCTTGATGGCGGCCTCGTACGCGTCGGTGGCGGCCGGGAGATCCTTCGCGTTGACGTAGGCGCGGGCGAGCTTCAGCTGGGTGATCGGGTCGGCCGGCTTGCGCTTGACGAGCTCCTTGTACTGCTCGAGGGCCTGCGGGAAGCTTCCGCGCAGGGTGTAGATGTCGGCCAGCCGCTGGCGGGCCTCCTCGTTGTCCGGGGTGGCGGTCAGCACCTGGCGGTACTCGACCACCGCCTCGTCCAAAAGCGCCTTGCGCTCATAGATGGTGGCGAGGTTGAAATGGAGCTGCGGGTTCTCCGCCTTGTTGCGAAGCGCCTCGCGGTAGTAGCGCATCGCCTCCTCGTCCTGGCCGCTGGCCAAAAGGCAGTCCCCCAGGCGCTGCATGGCCGCCGGGTCGTTGGGCTCCTCGGCAAGCCTCATGCGGTACTCAGAGATCGCCATCACGTAATCTTTATTCTTCTTATACTCGTCGCCCAGCGCCATGTGGTCGACCGCCGGGCGGGTCTCCGGCCTGCTGGGAGCGATCCCGGCCAGCACCCGCTCGTAGTCGGCGTTCTTCTGGTCGCCCTTCCTGGCGTACCCCTCGGCCAAAAGCCGGTGGATCTCCTTGTTGCCGGGATCGGCCAGGGCGGCCTGCTTGAGCTCGTTGACCCCCTTGTCGGTCTCCCCGTTGGCGAGCAGCAGCTGCCCGAGCCCGAGACGTGCCCCGGCGTTCCCCGGCTGGATGGCCAGGGCCTTACGGTACTCCTGCTCGGCCTTCTGGGTCGAATCGCTCGCCTGGTAGGCGGCGGCCAGCTCCGCGTGGAGGGCGGGATCGTCCGGGAAGCCGGCGAGCGCCTCGTTGTAGTGGAAGATGGCCAGCTGGTAGAGCTTCTTCTGGGCCAGGATGCGGGCCATGCCGGCGTTGTAGCGGGGATCCCCCGCCTTGAGCCCGGCGGAGAGCTCCACCGCCGCCTCTTCGCTCGCCCCCTTCTTCAGGTGCAAGAGCCCGAGGTTGCCGCTGGCGGGATAGAAGTCGGGATCGATGGTCAGGGTTTCGCGGTACTCCTGGATGGCGGCGTCGGCGTTGCCGCTGCGCTCCAGCTGGAGCCCCTTCAGGAAGTGACCGGCGGCGCCGTTGGGGCAGAGCTCGATCACCCGCTTTTCGGTGTCGGCCCGCTTGGACTCCGACGCCGTGGGGGAGAGCTCCATGATCATCCTTTTGGCGTCGCGGCAGCTGTTGGAGCCCTGGAACGGCCAGGTGAAACCGGTCGCGAAGAGGGTCACCGCGAGGAGCGATGTGCAGACTGCGTATCTTTTCATGTATGGCCCTTTGATGATGCTGGTGGTGTGGTCGGGGCGGAAACTCGGCCGCGTCGTTGCGATCGGGCCGCCTCCTGGTTTTGGGACGCGCCGCCAGGTTCGGGGAGCGGATCCGGCGTCCGGTGCTGCTGCTCGTGGTGAGGAAAAACAAGGCTCCCGGCGGCCCGCAACGGGGTGGCATCGCCTCTTCGGGCGGTGCGGCCGGATCGCCAAATGGCTGACGGCCAACGGGGTTGCCGGATTATACACATCCCCTAGCGATAATTCAATCGCAATCGCGAAAAGATGAATGAAAACGGTTTCTTTTGATTCTCATTGTGGCGCTTGGGACCGGCCGCTGATGAGGGCGGATTACCTTGACTTTCATGATAAAGATGGTTAAATCAACTGGACCGGCCGCCAAGGGGCATTTTGGCCGGTCTTTTTCGCTGACAAAAAGCCGCAGGGAAGGCGGTACGAGCACCAAGGGGCAAGCATGCCGGTGATACCGAAGGAGCCGTTGGAGTGGCTGGATCTGTTCCGCCAGCAGATGGATGAGATCTTTCGCTACCTTTCCACCCTGGACGGGAAGGAGAACCTGGCCGAGCAGGAGGTCTCCCCGCTGATCGACATGTATCAGACCCCGGACTCCCTGGTCCTGGAGGTCGAGCTCCCCGGCTGCCGCCCCGAGGACATCACCCTGAGCGTCTGCTGTTCCGCGCTGGTGATCGAGGCCGCGGCGCGCGACGAGGCGGGGGGCGGAGTCAACTACATCTGCCTGGAGCGCTCGAACGGCCGCTACTCGAGGACCATCGAGGTTCCCCCCGGCGTTAACCTGGACCGGGTGCGGGCCCGCTACCGGCGCGGCCTTTTAACCGTGGTCTTCCCCTGGTGCAGGGAGAGCAAATCGCACATACGGGAGATCCCCATTGAGCAAGGAGATTAAGATGGAAAACAGGCAGGAAACCGAAGAGCTGAACATACCGGACGTTCTGCCGCTTTTACCTGTGCGGGATGTGGTCGTGTACCCGTACATGATCCTCCCCCTCTTCGTCGGGAGGGAGATCTCGATAAATGCAGTGGATTACGCCCTTTCCAAGGACCGGATGATCTTTCTCGCCACCCAGCGGGACGTGGCCGACGAGGAGCCGTCCCCCGACGGCATCTACCAGGTCGGCACCGTGGCGATGATCATGCGGATGCTGAAGCTTCCCGACGGCCGGGTCAAGATCCTGGTCCAGGGGCTCACCAAGGCGCGGGTCACCGAGTACCTGGCCGAAAAGCCCTTCTACTCGGTCCGCATCGACCGCGTGCTCGAGCCGGCGTCCCAGGAGAACAGCCTGGAGGCCGAGGCGCTCATCCGCACCGTGAAGGAGGAGCTCGGCAAGATCGTGGCGCTCGGCAAGGCGGTCTCCCCCGAGGTGATGGTGATCGTCGAGAACATGCAGGAGCCGGGGAGCCTGGCGGACCTGGTGGCGAGCAACATCGGCCTCAAGGTCGAGGAGGCCCAGGGGCTTTTGGAGGTGATCGATCCCCTCGAAAGGCTGAGGAAGGTCAACGACTACCTCAACAAGGAGAGCGAGCTCCTCAACATGCAGGCCCGCATCCAGTCGGCCGCCAAGGAGGAGATGGGGAAGAGCCAGCGCGAGTACTACCTCCGCGAGCAGCTGCGCGCCATCCAGCAGGAGCTTGGCGAGACCGACGCGCGGAGCGAGGAGATCGCCGAATTAAGGAAGTCGATCGAGAGCGCCAAGATGCCGCAGACGGTGGAGAAGGAGGCCCTGAAGCAGCTGGGGCGCCTGGAGCAGATGCATCCCGATGCCGCCGAGGCCGGCATGCTCCGCACCTACCTCGACTGGCTGGTCGACATCCCCTGGTCCAAATCCACCAAGGACTCCCTCGAGATCAACCGCGCCTCCGAGATTCTCAACGAGGACCACTACTTCCTGGAGAAGGTCAAGGAGCGTATCCTCGAGTTCCTGGCCGTCAGGAAGCTCAAGAAGAAGATGAAGGGCCCCATCCTCTGCTTCCTGGGCCCTCCGGGGGTCGGCAAGACCAGCCTGGGCAAGTCCATCGCCCGCGCCATGGGGAGAAAGTTCGTCCGCATCTCCCTGGGGGGGGTGCGGGACGAGGCCGAGGTCCGCGGCCACCGGCGCACCTACGTGGGGGCGCTTCCCGGCCGCATCATCCAGGGGTTGAAGCAGGCGGGCTCCAACAACCCGGTCTTCATGCTGGACGAGCTCGACAAGCTCGGCTCCGATTTCCGCGGCGATCCCTCCTCGGCGCTTCTCGAGGTGCTCGACCCGGAGCAGAACAACAGCTTCTCCGACCACTACATAAACCTCCCGTTCAACCTCTCGAACGTGATGTTCATCGCCACCGCCAACCAGATCGACACCGTGCCGGGACCCTTACGTGACCGCATGGAGGTGATCACCCTCTCAGGCTACACCGAGGAGGAGAAGCTCGGGATCGCCAAGCGCTACCTGGTGCCGCGCCAGGTGAAGGAGAACGGCATCACCGAGGAGATCGTCAACTTCTCCGAGGAGGCGCTGCGTACCATCATCTCCAAGTACACCCGCGAGGCGGGGCTTCGGAACCTGGAGCGCGAGATCGGTACCGTCTGCCGCAAGGTGGCCCGCAAGGTCGCCGAGAAGGGGGAGAAGCAGTTCCACATCACCGCCGCCACGGTACCCAAGTACCTGGGGCCGCCGAAGTTTCTCCGCGAGGAGGAGATGGAGCGAAACGAGATCGGCGTGGTCACCGGTCTCGCCTGGACCCCGGTGGGTGGGGAGGTCCTCTTCGTGGAGGCGACCGTGATGAAAGGGAAGGGGGGGCTCACCCTGACCGGCCAGCTGGGCGATGTCATGAAGGAGTCGGTGCAGGCCGCCCTTTCCTACATCCGCACCCGTTCGGCCGACCTGAAGCTCCCGGAGGACTTCCTCTCCAGCTACGACATCCACGTGCACGTCCCGGCCGGCGCCATCCCGAAGGACGGCCCCTCGGCGGGGGTCACCATGGCCACAGCCCTGGTGTCGGCCCTCACCAAGACACCGGTCAGAAAAGAGGTCGCCATGACCGGCGAGATCACCCTGCGCGGCAAGGTGCTCCCGATCGGCGGCCTCAAGGAGAAGATCCTGGCGGCGGCCCGCCTCGGCGTCACCACCGTGGTGATCCCGGTCCAGAACTTCAAGGACCTCGAGGACGTCCCCAAGACCATCCTCAAGAAGCTCAAGATCGTCACCGCCTCCACCATCGACGACGTCCTGAACGTCGCCCTGGAGAGCTTCCCTCCCAAGGAGGCCGCGGCCGCCAAGTCCTCCAAGCCTCCCAAGGCCTCGCCGGCCAAGCCGAAAGCGGGACGGAGCCGGATGGTCGTCCCCGCCGGCAAGGGGCCGGTCAGCGCCGGGGGTAAGGCTTGAAACTCGCAGAACTGGGCGAATTCGGCCTGATCGACAGAATCGCCAGCCGTGTTGCCGCTTCGCCCTCGGTCCCGCTCGGGATCGGGGACGACGCGGCGGCCCTGTTACCCACCCCCGATACCCTCACCCTCATCACCTGCGACATGCTGCTGGAAGGGGTCCACTTCGACCTCGCCTTCGGAAACCCGCGGGCGCTCGGCCGCAAGTCGCTGGCCGTCAACCTCTCCGATCTCGCCGCCATGGGGGCCCACCCCCGTCAGTTCCTCTTGGGGATAGCCCTCCCCACCGACGCCGCCATGGACGTCGTGGAAGGATTCATGGCCGGCATCCTGGAAACCGCCGAGCGGTTCGGGGTGACCCTGGCCGGTGGGGATACCTGCGCGTCGAAGGGGGGGATGGCGATCTCCATCACGGCGCTCGGCGAACAGCGCCCGGAGCTGGTGGCCAAGCGCAGCGGGGCCTCGCCCGGTGACCTGGTCTTCGTGACGGGAACGGTGGGGGATGCGGCGGTGGGGTTGCGTCTTCTCCAGGAAGGGGCGCGGGACGGCTATCTCGTTTCCCGCCAGCTCGACCCGCAGCCGCGGGTGGCGGCCGGGGTGGCGCTTGCCGAGGCGGGGGTGCTGACGGCGATGATCGACGTGAGCGACGGCGTCCTGGCCGACCTCGGGCACATCTGCGAAGAGTCGGGGACCGGCGCCATCGTCGAGGCGGCGCGGCTCCCCCTCTCGGACGAGTACCGGGAGATCACCCAGCCCGACCCGTTCGGACTGGCCCTTGCGGGAGGCGAGGATTACGAGCTCCTCTTCTGCGCCCGCGGCGAAAACCGCGCCGAAATCGAGCGCATCTGCCGGGAGCTCGGGTTGCGGGTCTCGGCCATCGGCGAGATCGTCGCCGGGAGCGGGGTCCGCGTCATCGGTCCCGACGGCACCGACTACCATCCTCCCAGGAAGGGGTTCGACCACTTCGCCCCTTCCACTACTCCCCGGAAATCCTGATCGCCACCCGGCGCTCCCTCGGCCCGTCGAACTCGCAGAAGTAAAGCGCCTGCCAGGTCCCCAGCACGAGCTTGCCCCGCTCCACCAAAAGCTTTTCGGAGGTGCCTATCAGGCTCGATTTCACGTGGGCGGCGGAGTTTCCCTCGGCGTGGGTGAAATAGTGGGCGTTAGGGACCAGGCGGTCGAGGCAGTGGGCGATATCCCGCTTCACGGCGGGGTCCGCCCCTTCGTTGATGGTGACCGCCGCCGTGGTGTGGAGGACGAAAACGTCGCACCAGCCGGTGGTCACCCGCGAGTTGGAGATGAGGTCTTCAACCTGCGCGGTGATGTCGATCAGCTCAGTCTTCTCCCTGCTTCTCAGTGTCAGGTACTGGATCATTTCCCCTCCTCCAATGCAATGAAGTCCAACGCAAAAGCCCGGCAAGCACCCAACCATTACCCCGGAACAACGCGACCCGCACTCCCTTCGCGCCGCTCGCCCCTTCAGGCGAGACGGGCTGGGGCTCCCTTACTCCCCTCGCCCCTTTAGGGGAGAGGGGCTGGGGGTGAGGGCAGGGGTGAAATCATCTTCCCTCACCCGGCCTTCGGCCACCCACTCCCCTGAAGGGGCGAGGGTTTATCCGGCCTTTCGCGCCAACGAGCGAGCCGGGCAGGGTGGGCACCCCGTGCCCACGCGGAGTCTGACTGCTTCCGAGGGGAGTGGTGGGCAGGGGGCTGGCCACCCTACTTCCTACTACCGCAGCGCCGTTACCCCCGGGCGGAGATCCGGGATCTCAGCTTCCCGAGGTACTTGTTGAGCGGGTTTGCGCGGGAGAGGAAGGGGAGTACCGGCCGCTTCCGGTGTCCGAGCTGGTTGAGGAGACGGGTGATCTGGGGATGCTTGCCGGCCCGCAGACCGAGTTGCAGCATCCTCACCGCCTCTTTTCTCCTGCGCGCGAGCAGGAATACCATTCCCAGCCGGAGGTAGTGCTCGGGATTCTTCGGCTCTTTCCTCAGGGCCTCCTGGCAAAGGGAGGCGGCGTGATTGACGTTGCCGACGTGCAACATGATGGCCAGGGCAAGCTGGGAGAGGTAGGCGGGGTCGCGTTCCCGATCGACGGCCGCCTGCAGGAAACGATGGGCGTCGGCGTATCTTTTCCCGTCGAGCGCCTCGCTCCCGTACCGGTACAGCTCGCCGGTCGACAGTGCAGATATATCGTCATGAAGATGGGAGGTCATGGTGGCACCTTCTTGTTCACATTACGATCAAGGGGGGGCTCTATTAATGTCTTATAGTGTTTACTATAGCATCGGGAAAGAATAAAGAAAGAATCGTACCCGGTGCGCGATCCTTGCCTCTTCTCCCCCCTCAACCAAAGCAATGAAGTGAAAACCGCGCGTGCTTGAAAAAAAAAACGATCTGTGCTCTAATTCGTCGCTGTGGAAGAGTGCGCGTACATAGGACTCGGCAGCAACCTGGGAGACCGTGAGCTGAACCTCCTGAGAGCGGTTGCCGAGCTGGGAAAACTCCCCTCAACCAAGATCACCGCCCTCTCCCCCTTCTACGAGACCGATCCGGTGGGGGGCGTTGCCCAGCCGAACTTCTACAACGCCGTCGCCCGCCTGGTAACCACCCTCGCACCCCTGGAGCTTTTGGAGGCCCTGAAGAAGATCGAGTCCGCGGTCTTCAGGCGGGTCGACTCCGGGAAGTGGGGGCCGCGCAGCATGGACCTGGACATCCTCCTCTACGGTGGCCGGGTCATCGAGGAAGCAAGGCTCACCATCCCGCACCCCCGCCTCGCCGAACGCCGCTTCGTGCTGCAGCCGCTGGTCGATATCGACTCCTCCCTCCGCCATCCCATCCTGGGCAAGACCATGGCCGACCTGCTCGCCTCGCTCACCTCGCCGGAAAAGGTGGTCAGGGTCTAGGAGCCAGGGTGAGAATGCTCCCCCGGCCGGTCTACGGGATGGCGCCGGAGATAACGGAAAAAGAAAACGCCGCGACGGAAACCCTCGAGGGGCCGCTCTGCGGCATTTATGTGTCAACCACAAAGCACACTGGAGGAAGTAATGAAGTTTTTCATCGACACAGCTGACGTGCGGGAGATCCGCGAGGCACACGAACTCGGGCTGGTAGACGGCGTCACCACCAATCCCTCCCTGATCGCCAAGAGCGGCCGCCGCTTCGAAGAGGTCATCAAGGAGATCACCGAGATCGTCGACGGTCCCATCTCGGCCGAGGTGGTTTCCCTCGAGCACGACGGCATGATCGCCGAGGCCATGGAACTGGCCAAGATTCACCCCAACATCGTCATCAAGCTCCCGATGACCCCCGAGGGGCTCAAGGCCACCAAGACCCTCTCCTCCAGGGGAATCAAGACCAACGTGACCCTGATCTTCACCCCGATGCAGGCGCTTTTGGCCGCCAAGGCCGGCGCCACCTACGTCTCCCCCTTCGTCGGCCGCCTGGACGACATCTCCCAGGACGGGATGGGGATCATCGGCGAGATCAGGACCATCTTCGACAACTACAACTACCACGCCGAGATCATCGTGGCCTCCATCAGGAACCCGATCCACGTGCTGAACTCCGCCCTGATCGGCGCCGACATCTGCACCATCCCCTTCTCGGTCATGCTGCAGCTCTCCAAGCACCCGCTGACCGACGCCGGGATCAAGAAGTTCCTGGAAGACTGGGAGAAGGTCCCCAAGTAGGGTGATGGTAGGACGGTCTCCCGTTCCCCCTTTGACAAGGGGGGAGACCTGCTTCCCCCGATTTCTTCGAAGAACCTTCAACGGGGGGAGAAGTGGGGATGGAGGGGTGGCGACCGAATACTCGGCGCAAGAGCGCCGGTACCGGCAAAAAAGAAGGGCGGGTCGCTTGGACCCGCCCTTATCCTTTATGGGGGTGCGTATACGGGAGGCTACTCGGCGCTCTTCACGCCCTTGATCCCCTTTTTCTTCTGCAGCTTCACGTAGATGGTGACGATCACGGCCGAGACGATGAGCACGATCGCCAGCGCGTGGTGGGAGTACCGCATGATCAGCTCCTGGTTACTCCCGATGAAGTAGCCGATGTAGGTGAGCACGGTCACCCAGATCCCGGCACCGAGCATGGTGTACAGGGAGAAGCGGACGTGGTTCATCCCGGAAAGCCCGGCGGGCAGCGAGATCAGGTGACGCACCACCGGCAAGAGCCTTCCGATGAAGGTGGATATCTCTCCGTGGCGCAGGAAGAAGCCCTCCACCTTGGCGAACTTCTCCTCGGTGATGAGGACGTATTTCCCGTATTTCAGTACCAGGGGCCGGCCGAGGAAGCGGGCGGCGAAGTAGTTGGCGTAGGCCCCGATCAGGCTTCCCATGGTACCGCAGAGAATGGCCAGCGGTGCGCTCATCTGCCCCTGCTGGGCCAGGTAGCCGGCCGGCGGCATCACCAGTTCGCTGGGGATCGGGATCACCGAGCTCTCCATGGCCATCAGCATGAAGATGCCGGGGTACCCCATGGCCCCGATGGTCTTTACCAGCCAGTCGATTGCTTCGTGCATCGGTAACTCCGTTCGTGGATTGATCGACCCGGCATCTTATACGGCTCCGGCCAAAAAAACGACAAAAAATTTTCATCCGTTCCCGCGCGCCCTTAAAAGTGAGGGTGTACGTGCTGAACCCCTCGCCCCCTTGCGGGTGAGGGTGGCCGAAGGCCGGGTGAGGGAAGACTTTAAAGCCTTCAGGAGGATTAATTGAACAAGCAGACCTACGTGATCGGACACAGGAACCCCGATACCGATTCGGTGGCCTCGGCCATCGCGTACGCGGAGCTGAAGCGGGAACTCGGGAAGAAGCGGGTGACCGCCGCCATGGCGGGCCCTTTGAACCCGCAGACCACCTGGCTCCTCAAGCGGCTCGGTCTGGAGGCGCCGCTCTACCTGGCCGACGTCCATCCCAAGGTCCGCGACGTCATCTGCCGCACTCCGGTGTCGGTGCCGGCCGACGCCCCGCTCCTGGCGGCGTTGGAGCTGTTCCATCACAACAACATCCGCATGCTCCCGGTCCTCGACAACGCAGGGGTCCCGGTCGGGGTGATCCCCCTTTTACGGGTGGCCGAGTGTTCGCTTCCCACCGGGGCCGAGTCGCTGCGCAAGCTCACCGCCTCCCTCTCCACGGTCTCCGCCTGCCTCAGCGGAAGCTTCCTCGCCGGTGAGCCGGGAATCGAGGTGGAGAGTCTGAACCTCATCGTGGGGGCCATGCGCGAGGAATCGTTCACGGTGCGCATCTCCCCCTTCGAGCCGGAGTCCCTGGTGGTCGTGACCGGAGACCGGCGCAGCATCCAGCTCGCCGCCATCGAGCGCGGCGTGCGGCTTCTCGTGGTGACCGGGGGGCTGCCGGTGGACCAGGACCTGGTCGAGCTCGCTGCCGAGCGCGGGGTGGCCATCCTCAGCACCCCCTTCGATACCGCGACCACCGTCGCCCGCATCCGGCTCTCCACCCCGGTGAGCGATCTCGCCGATCCCTCCTTCGAGACGATGGGAGTCGGGGAGCCGCTGACCCACCTGAGAGAGAAGCTCATGCACGTGTCGGCGGTGCTGGCCTTGGAAGGTGACGGCACGCTGGCCGGGGTGGCCACCAAGTCCTCCCTCCTCGCCCCTCTTCCCTACGCGCTGATCCTGGTCGACCACAACGAGCTTTCCCAAGCCGTTCCCGGCGCCGAAGAGATCGAGATCGTCGAGGTCATCGACCATCACAAGCTCGGTAACCCCCCGAGTGCCCTCCCGATCACCTTCCTGGCCGCCCCGGTCGGGAGCACCTGCACCATGGTCGCCACCCTCTACCAGGACCAGGGGGTGACCCCGCAGCCGCACGTCGCCTCGCTGCTTTTGGCCGGGATACTCTCCGACACCGTGATCCTCAAGTCCCCCACCACCACCCAGCGTGACCGGGACGCCGCCGCTCAGTTGGCGGCCATCTCCGGGCTGGAGATCGAGTCCTTCGGCGCCGAAATCTTCGCCGCCTCCGGCGCGCTTTCCGGCTACGGGAGCCCCGAGCGGGTCGTCTCCTCCGACTTCAAGCAGTTCTCCCAAGGCGAATTGAAGTTCGGGGTAGGTCAGGTGGAGGTCTTCGGTTTCAGCGAATTCGAGGCAATGAAGAAGGATCTCAAGGCGGCGCTCGCATCACTCCGGCAAAAGGACGACCTGGAGATGGCGGGACTCATGGTGACCGACATCGCCACCGAGAGCACCCTCTTCATGATGGAGGGGGGAGAGCGTTTCATCCGCTACATGGGATACCCGCAGCCCGAGCCGCAGCTCTTCGAGATGAAGGGTGTCATGTCCCGCAAGAAGCAGCTGGTTCCGCACCTTCTGAAGGTGCTGGGAGGAAACTGAGATGGCCTCCTTCCTGGAGAGATTAGCCGCCCGGGTGGTGGTCGGCGACGGCGCCATCGGCACCATGCTCTATGCCAAGGGGGTGGCGCTGGAGGCGAACTTCGAGCACCTGAACCTGGTCCGTCCCGAGCTGGTGCTGGAACTGCACCGGGAGTACCTCGACGCCGGTGCCGGCGTCATCGAGACCAACACCTTCGGCGCCAACACTGTCAAGCTGTCCGCCATCGGGCTCGGCCACAAGGTGGCGGAGATCAACCGGCAGGGGGCCCGGCTGGCGCGCCAGGCCGCCGGTGGGCGTGATGTGCTGGTGGCCGGCTCGGTGGGGCCCCTCGGGCGCGGCAAGGGGGACCTCTCCAGCGAGGAGGTCCGGGAGGTCTTCAGGGTCCAGACCGCTGCGCTCGCCGAGGGGGGCGTCGATCTCCTGATACTGGAGACCTTTGCCGAGGTGGAGGAGCTGGAGATCGCCGTCTCCGCCGCCAAGGAGACCGCTCTTCCGGTGGTGGCCAATCTTGCCTTTGGCGAGGGGGGGCGGACCGCCGGGGGGATCGAGGCCGAAACCGCGGTGGCGAGACTCGAGGCCGCCGGGGCCGACGTGGTGGGCGCCAACTGCGGCGCCGGCCCCCTGGCCCTATTGGCGACCATCAAGCGGATGGCCGCCGCCACCTCGCTTCCGCTGGCCGCCTACCCGAACAGCGGCTTCCCCGAGTACCTCGAGGGGCGCTACATCTACCGGGCCACCCCCGAGTACTTCGCCGCCATGGCCAGGGAACTGGCCGCGGCCGGCGCCTCGCTGATCGGCGGCTGCTGCGGGACCACCCCGGAGCATATCGCCGCCATGGCCAAAAGCCTCGCGGGTATCGCTCCCGCGCCCCGGACTCCGCGGGTCCCGGCCCCGCCGGCAGCACCCGGGGAAGGGAAGGAGACCGGGGCGGCGGGCTTTCTGGCCGGGTGGGGTAAGCGAAAGGTCATCACCGTCGAGCTCGATCCCCCCAAGGGGCTCGACTGTTCCAAGGTGGTGGAAGGGAGCCGGACCCTCAAGGAGGCCGGCGCCGACGCCATCAATCTGGCCGAGAATCCCCTCGCGCGAGTGCGGATGGGCACCATCGCGCTTGCGTCGCTCGTGCGCAGGGAGGCGGGGATCGAGGTCATCGCCCACATCACCTGCCGCGACCGCAACCTGATCGGGATGCAGTCCGAGCTGATGGGGGCGAGCCTTTTGGGGGTCACCTCCATCCTCGCCGTCACCGGAGACCCCGTCAGCATGGGGGAGGAAGCGGGGGCCTCCTCCGTCTTCGACCTGAACTCCTTCACCCTCATCAAGCTCCTGAGCGACTTGAACCGCGGGGTCAACGCCCAAGGAAACCCGATCGGCTCCGGCTGCGGTTTCACCGTCGGTGCCGCCTTCAACCCCAACGTGCAGAAGATGGAGGTCCAGGTCGGCAGGCTCGTGAAAAAGGTCGCCAACGGTGCCACCTTCGCCCAGACCCAGCCGATCTACGACCTCGCCGTGCTGGAGCGGATGGTCGAGCTGACCGCCGAGGTCGGCATCCCCATCCTCCCCGGGGTGCTCCCGCTGGTAAGCGGACGCAACGCCGAATTTCTTCACAACGAAGTCCCCGGCATCGTCATACCCGACGGGATCCGCGCCCGCATGGCCGGCAAAAGCGGCGAGGAAGGGGTGGCCGAAGGGCTCGCCATCGCGAAAGAGTTCATCGAAGCGGCCATGGACAAGGTCGGCGGCTTCTACCTCATTCCCCCCTTCGGCAAATACCCGATCGCCGTGGAGCTGGTGAGGTTCATCCGGGAACGCTCCGAGAAGGCGTAGGTCGCGTTGAGAAACGAAACGCGACCTCTTGCCAACTGGGCCAGGCCATCGTCGCGTTTCGCGGTAAAGCCGTTCAACACGACCTACGGTCTTGGGGGAGAGGGTGCCCGAAGGGCGGGTGAGGGAGGTGTTTCAAGCCCGGCCGGGTTCAGTAAGATGCGTTTTCATCAGACCTTTGACCTGCATCAATTTAAATACTCATCAAGGAGTAGATTATGAAAAAGGACATCCTGGAGAAGGGCGCGATCATCCAGCGTGACCGGGAAACCTACGCCATCGCTCCCCATTTCCCGGGCGGCTTCACCGACAGTGCGACCCTCCGGAAGATCTGCGACGTGGCCGACAAGTACGGCCTCGCGCTGAAGCTCACCTCCGCGCAGCGGATCATGATGGTGGGTGCCAAGGAAGAGGATCTCGACGCCATCTGGGGCGAGCTGGCCCAACCGCAGGGAGCCCCCATCGGCCTCTGCGTCAGGAGCGTCAAGATCTGCCCCGGCACCACCTGGTGCAAGCGAGGCGTCCAGGATTCCGTTTCCCTCGGGCTGAAGATGGACGCCATCTACCACTCGATGGTGCTCCCCAACAAGATGAAGATGGGGATCTCCGGCTGCCTTCTCGCCTGTGCCGAATGCCACACCAAGGACATCGGCGTGATCGGCACGGCCAAGGGATGGCGGATCGTGGTGGGCGGCAACGGCGGCGTGAGGCCCCGGCTGGCCGATCTCCTGGTCGACGATGTGCAGAGCGAGGAAAAGGTATTGGAGATCGTGGCGCGGGTCGTCGATTTCTACAAGAACGCCAGGAGCGAGCAGCGCCTCGGCAAGACCGTCGAGACGATGGGGATCGAAGCCTTCCGGCGGGCCGTCCTCGGAGAGGCCGGCAGCCAGGCGGCTTCGGTTGATGGGGAGGCTTGAGTGGCGTTAGTACAGGATCAGCTTTTTACCAGGATCAAGAACCGGGTCGGCAAGGCGATCGCCGACTTCGACCTCATCTCCGAAGGTGACCGGATCGCGGTGGCGGTCTCGGGGGGGAAGGATTCCTACTCCCTGCTTCACATCCTGGAGACCCTGCGCAGGCGGGCGCCGGTACGCTACGAGCTGGTGGCGGTCAACATCGACTCCGGCTACCGCGGCTACCGTGCCGACATCATCGAGGAGCATCTCAAGGAGCATGGCTTCACCTATCACATGGAGAAGACCACGCACTACGACATCATCTCCGAGAAAAGGCGCACGAATTCGTCCTACTGCTCGATCTGCGCGCGGCTCAAGCGGGGCACGCTCTACGGGCTGGCCCAGCAGTTAGGCTGCAACAAGCTCGCACTCGGGCACCACATGGACGACTTCATCGAGACCCTGCTCTTGAACCAGTTCTTCGTGGGGAGCCTCAAGGCGATGTCGCCGAGCATGCTGGCCGACAACGGTATCACCACGGTGATCAGGCCCCTGGTCTACGTTCAGGAGCAGGAGATAATCCCGTTCTCGCGCAACAACCGGTTCCCGGTGGTCTGCTGCTGCTGCCCGGTCTGCGGGAAGGCCGATTTGCAGCGAAAGAGGATGAAGGAGTTGCTGGCCACCTTGGAGCGGGAAAATCCCATGGTGAAGAAGAGCCTCTTGAAGGCGCTCTCGAACGTCCATCCGCGCCATTTGCTGGACCGTGGCTTGACCAGGAAATAACCTTCCTGACGAAGATCCTCCACGATGTCCCTTACGGTCAGATACCCGCAGTAAATGACTATCGGCACGGCTGCTACGACCATCGGTTCCATATGAATCCTCCTCCCTTTCGGTAATGTTTAGAGTGTACGGGAGGGGTGCGACAGATTAAGTCGCGGATGCTGGCGTTAATGATTGTTGGGGAGGGACTACTTCAAATGGAAGGTGAAATACATGTCGGATAAGCGGCTTCAACGTGTCAGGTTAATCGTCCAGTGGTCTTTTCTCTTTTTCTCCCTGTACCTCGGGGCGGCTTTCTACCAGTTCGTCCTGCATTTCAGGAGCAACGCACCCTTCGTCGAGCGTCCTGACGGGGTGGAGGCCTTTCTCCCCATCTCCGGCCTGATGAGCCTGAAGGTCTGGATGGTCACCGGGAAGATCACCACCATCCACCCGGCGGCGCTGGTCATGTTCCTGGCCGCCATCCTGGTATCCCTCTTCTTCAAGCGCTCCTTCTGCTCCTGGATCTGTCCGATCTCGACCTTCACCGAGGTGCTCTGGAAGTCGGGGCAGGCGGTCATGACCAGGAACTTTCAGGTCTGGCGCCCGCTCGACTGGCTCCTGCGACCGGTCAAGTACCTACTGATGGCGCTCTTTCTCATCGCCATCCTGGTGGTGATGTCGCCGGAGAACGTCAATTCCTTCCTGGCCGACGATTTCAACAAGATCGCCGACGTGAAGATGCTCGATTTCTTCCTGAATCTGGGCGGCATCGGGCTCTTCGTGATCACCTCCCTCTTCTTCCTCTCCTTCTTCTTCAGGAACCCCTTCTGCCGGTTCCTCTGCCCCTACGGCGCGCTGCTCGGCCTGGTTTCCCGGCTTTCCCCGGTCAAGGTGGAGCGCAACGCCAGCGCCTGCATCTCGTGCGGAGGGTGCAACAAGGCGTGCCCGTCGCACATCGAGGTGATGCAGAAGGAGCGGGTCTGCTCGGAGGAGTGCATCGGTTGCCTGCGCTGCGTGAGCGCCTGCCCGAAACCGGAGGCGCTGAAGCTGAAGGCGCGGGGAGGGAGGGTGGTTCCCGGCGTGGTCTTCGGCGCCCTGGTCGTCGCCGTCTTCGTCGGAAGCAGCCTGGTCGCGAGGGTTGCCGGTCACTGGCACACCTCGGTCACCAGGGGGGAGTACCAGGACCTGATCTACAAGCTCGACAAGTCGAAGCAACCGGAGAGGATCGAGACCTTCCACTGAGGGGCGGACGGTTTAGGACTCATAGAGGACCTATAACAAAAAAAGGGGACGGCGTTGGCCGTCCCCTTTTTTGTCGTCTTTTCCGTTTCTCTTACCCTTCCTCTTCCTCTCCCAGCGCGATGTCGCGGTAGGCGCGGTCCTCTTCGAAGCGCTTGGTCTGGGCCTGCTGCTTCTCGAGGTCCGCCTTGCACTTCACGCAGTGGCGGGCGAAGGGGACGATCTTCAGCCTCCCGATCGGAATCTCCTCTTCACACTCCTCGCAGATGCCGTACTCCCCTTCCTCGAGACGGAGCAGGGCCTCGTCGATATTCTTAAGCTTCTCGCGCTCGCGGTCGCCCAAGAGGAGCCCGAGCTCGCGGTCGCGTTCGCTGGATGCCTGGTCGTAGATGTCGCCGCTCGGCTCGTTGACCGGAACGTCGGAGCCGGACTTCACGGTCTTGTTGATCTCTTTCAGCGTCTCCTCTTTCATCTTGAGGAGCATCGCTTTCATTTCTTCTGGTTTCTCGGTCATATTTGGAATTCACTCCGTTTTAATGGTCGTCGGTCAAAGCGACGCAATAATACAGCAAAGTGGAAAGGTGTCAAGCAAAAGGCGGCTCGATTATCTCACCGATTAAGTCGTAATCCGACGAGTCCGTGATCTTAAGTCGAACGATATCGCCCACATTTGCGTTGCCGGCCGTGATGTAGACCAGTCCGTCAACGTCCGGTGCCTGCCGCGACGAGCGCCCCTTGAGAAGGAGCTCGGTCTCCTCGCTGTATCCCTCCACCAGTACATCCTCTTCACTGTCCACCAGGGTGCGGTTGTGCTTGAAGGAAACCCTGGCCTGGGTGCGCATGAGCTTCTTGTGGCGCTCGCGCTTGACCCGTTCGGAGACCTGCTCCGGCATGTCGGCCGCCGGGGTCCCCTCCTCGCGGGAATAGCAGAAGACCCCGAGGCGGTCGAAACGGGTCTCCTCCACGTACTGCAGAAGCTTCTTGAAGTCGTCGTTGGTCTCGCCTGGGAAGCCGACGATCAGCGAGGTGCGGATGGCGATGTCGGGAATCTCGCTCCTCAGCTTGGCGATCAGGGTGCGGATCTGATCCTCGCTGGAGCGGCGCCCCATCCTCTTGAGTACGGGATCGGCTATGTGCTGGATCGGGAGGTCTAGGTACTTGCAGACCTTCGGCTCGGTCTTGATGAGCTCGATCAGCGAGTCGGTCACCCCGTCCGGATAGGCGTAGAGGAGGCGGATCCACTTGAGCCCTTCCATCTTGGCGAGCTCGCGCACGAGCCCCTCGAGGTTAGGCCGGTCGGCCAGGTCGCGGCCGTAGGCGGTGATGTCCTGGGCGATCAGGTTGAGCTCCTTCACCCCCCCCTCCACGAGCTGCCTCGCCTCGGCGAGGAGCACCGGCAGCGGCCGGGAACGCATGGCGCCGCGCAGGGACGGGATCACGCAGTAGGCGCAGTTGTTGGAGCATCCCTCGGCGATCTTCAGGTAGGCGGTGTAGTGCGGCGAGGACTGCAGGCGCGGAAGCTCGTCGTTGTAGACGAAGTTCGGGTCGCCGGTGTAGCAGAGCTGCCCCTCGGTGTTCCGCTTCTCCGCCACGATCTCGGCGATGCGGGGGTAGTCCCCGGTGCCGATGAAGACGTCTACCTCGGGGAGCTCCTTGGCCAGCTCCTCCTGGTAGCGCTGCGGGAGGCAGCCGGTCACGATCAGCATGTGGCAGCGGGCGTCGTGCTTGCGGTCGGCCAGGTCCAGGATGGTGTCGATGCTCTCCTGCTTGGCCTCCTTGATGAAGGAACAGGTGTTGACGATGATGATGTCGGCCTGGGTTTCGTCGGTGGTGATCTCGTACTCGTCCTTGGAGAGGTAGCCGAGCATCACCTCGGCGTCCACCAGGTTCTTGGGGCAGCCCAGGCTCACCAGGCTCACTTTTTCTTTGGTTTTGGTGCTCAAACTCTAGCTCCTGAAGTTTACGAACTGCATGTCGATGTCGAGGTCCTTGGCCTTCAGGGTCTTGATGACCTCCTGCAGGTCGTCGATGTTCTTGCCGGTGACCCGGACCTGGTCGTCCTGGATCTGGCTCTGGACCTTCAGCTTGGTCTCCTTGATGATCTGGCCGATCTCCTTGGCCTTCTCCTTGGGGATGCCGACCTGGAGGGTGATCATCTGGCGCACCATCCCGCCGGAGGCCGCCTCGGCCTTCTCGTACTGAAGCGCCTTGGGGGAGATGTTCCTTTTTACGAACTTGGACTGGAGGATGTCGATGATGGCCTTCAGCTTGAAGTCGTCGTCGGCCAGCACCTTGATCGCGTCCTTCTCCAGGGTCACCTCGCTCTTGGTCCCCTTGAAGTCGTAACGCTGGGCGATCTCCTTGACGGCCTGGTTGACGGCGTTGTCGACCTCCTGCATGTCTACCTTGGATACGATGTCGAATGACGGCATATGGAAATCCTCCTGAAAATCAAGTTCTATGTTCTACGTTCTAGGTTGACACCCTCCAACTCCCAAGGATTTCACTTGGAACGTAGAACTGCTTCACAACATGTTTAGCCGTTTATCGGCCCTTCACCACCTCGACCCCGGCGGGGACCTTGAAGTTGAAGCGGCCGGCGTCGATCCCCCGGTTGGCCCGGACTCCGCTGTACTCCATCCTGGTCACGTTGCCCGCGTGGTCGGTCACCGTCGAGGCCAGCACCGGGAAGGGGGTGCTCGCCTCCCCGCGGGAGACCATGGACTCCACCGCTGAGCCGTCGATTACCAGCTGGAGCTTGGCCATGGCCGGGTTCTTGCTCTTCGGGGTGAGCTCCAGGACGTAGTTCCCTTTCCGGTCGCGCGGCTCCTTGGCGAAGGTGATGTCGAAATCCTTGGAGACGTGGCCGAGCCCGGTCAGGTAGTTCATGGCGACCCCGTTGCCGTCCCTGAAGAGCTGGGCCAGGTCCATCACCATCACCTGCTTCTGGTCGGGAAGGTAGTACCAGACCTTCTTCCCGTTGGAGACGATCTGCTGCTTGGGCTTCGTGTAATCGAAGCGGAACATGGCGTCCTTGCCGGCTCCCTTCTTGATGTAGAGCTCGCCTCCCCCCTTCTCCTCGCGCTTCATGGCCTTGATGGTGGTCCTCTGGCTGAAGTCGGCCTTCAGGTCGTGCAGGGATGCGTACCCCTGCTCCAGGGTGCGTACCACCTGGGAGAGGTCGGCAGCCAGCGAGAGGGTGCTCCCCATCAACAGGATGAGCAGGGAAAGGGTCACGGTCTTGGCGATTTTCATAGGCCACCTCTCAAAAGATGTAAAGGCGACCTGTGCGCTGTCGCCTTCGTGATGGAACTCCTGTTTGGCGTGAACGGCAGCGGGGATTTCCCGTTGCCGCTTCCACAAGCTTGACCGGAAATTCTGCCACACAACCGGAAAGCGCGCAAGGCATTTGTGGCGGCGGGAGGGGAGCGCCTGGGCGGGGTCACCGGGCTCCGAGACCGGCGACGATGGCGGCGAGGGACTCCTCGGCGGGCATCAGGAAGAGGCTTCCGCCGCAGAGCGCCTCGGAGATGGAGAAGACGGTGTCGACCATCACCACCGGCTCCTGGCGGCCGTCCTGGCTCACCATCTCCCCGATGATGGACCCGGCCTCGCCGGAGATGAGGGTGGGGATGGAGGGGAGCAGGGTCATCTTCAGCATGTTACCGAGCGCGTTGAGGCAGGCGGAGGCGAGGATGTTGCCGATCTCCTTCAAGGTGGAGACCTCGAGATCCGACAGGATTTCCTTCCCCTGGTAGTCCCTGCCGAGCAAAAGCTCCAGCATCCGGCGGGCGTCCCGCTCCCTGAGCAGCACGAGGATGCCCCCCCGCACGTTGCCCAGGATCTGCAGGGAGAGCCCCAAAACCGGCTCGGCTTCCATGACGCCGGGGACCGCGGCGCTCTCCACGAGCTGCAGGCGCGGCGCCTCGATGTCGACCCCCTTTCCCATCAGCTGGCTCAGGGCGGTGGCGGCATGACCCATGCCGATGTTGCATGCCTCGGTCAACGTGTCCAGTTCGGCAGGCTTGAGGGTGGGCATCGTCTCTCTCCGGGACCGGGCGTCAGAGCAGGTCCGCCAGGTCTAGAATGGTTACCAGTTCCCCGTCGCCGAGGATGGCCCCGCCGGCCAGGCCGACCAGCTTGGAAAGGGGCCTCCCCAGCGGTTTCACGTAGAGCTCGTGCTGGCCGTGCATCCGGTCCACCACGATCCCCACCCGTCGCCCCTTGGCCTCGGTGACGAACAGCGGCACGATCCCGCTCGGAAAGCGCCCCAGCGGAAGCCCGAGCACGCGGTTGAGGCTCAGGAGCTGGACCGGCTCCTCGTCGAGGTAGAAGATCTGGCGCTTGCCGGTCGTTTCGACCTGGTCGCGCCGCAGCTCGACCGTACGGTGCACGGAGGTCACCGGCACCCCGACCTTCAAGGGGCCGCACTGGACGATGAGGGCGTGGATGATGGCGATGGTCATCGGCAGCCTCAGGGTGAAGCTGCTCCCCTTGCCCGGCTCAGACTCGATGATGAGGGTCCCCCCCATCTTCTGCACCGAGGCGTTGACGGCGTCCATCCCGACCCCGCGGCCGGAGACCTCGGTCACCTCCCTGGCGGTCGAGAAGCCGGGGATGCAGGAGAGCATCAGCGCCTGGCGGGGGGAGAGGCGCTCCGCCTCGTCCCGGGTGATCACCCCCTTGGCGAGCGCCGCCTCGATCATCCGCTGCGGGTCCATCCCGCGGCCGTCGTCCGTCACCGTGATGAGCACCCGGTCGCGGTCACGGGAGACCGCCAGTTTTATGAGTCCTTTGGCCGGCTTGCCGGCCGCCAGCCGCTCCGCGGTACTCTCGAGGCCGTGGTCCACGGCGTTTCTCAAGATGTGGTTCAGCGGGTCGATCAGCTGCTCGAGGATGCCGCGGTCCAGGCCGATCTCGCGCCCCTCCAGCTCGAAGTGGAGTTCCTTGCCGACCCCCTTGGCGAGCGAGCGGACCGAGCGCTGGAAGCGGTCGCAGATGATCTCAAACGGCATCAGGCGCACCTTCATGACCTCGTCGTGCAGGGAGCGCAGGAGCTTGCCGTTTTCGGAGATGGCGTCGTCGAGCTCGGAGGAGCCCAACTCGCGGCCGATGTTCAACAGCCGGTGCTTGTTGGTGATCAGCTCGCCGGTCAGGTTGATCAGGTGGTCGAGGAGCTCGGTCCTCACCCGCACGGTGATCAGCTCCCCGGCGGGCTCACGTTCGGCCGGCGGGGCGGCCAGTGGGGCGGCCAGTGGGGCGGCCAGTGGGGCGGCCAGTGGGGCGGCCAGTGGGGCGGCTGGCGTGCGCGGCGGCTCAGGCGCCGCTGGGGGGGGGTGCCCGGGCCGGGAGGGCGCCTCGCCCGGGGGCTCCCCCTCCGGGGCCGGGGGCGGCGTTTCCTGCCCCGGCTGGTAGCTCCGCACCCTGGTAGGGAAATCTCCCACCATCCTGCGCGGCGCGAGGTCGGCGGCCACGTCGTTCAAGAGCCCGTCGATAAGGTCGGTCCCCTCCAGCAGGAGATCGGCGATCCCCGCGTCGAAGGGAAGACCTCGGTCGCGGACCTTGATCATCAGGTCCTCCATCCCGTGGGCCACCTCCACCACGTCCTGGTACTCCATGGAAGCGGCCATCCCCTTGAGCGAATGGGCAGCCCTGAAGAGCCCGTCGATGGAGGCGCGGTCGGAGGGGGATTCCTCCAGCGCCACCACCTGGTTGCCGATGTTCTTCAGGTACTCCCTCGCCTCGGAGAGGAAGAGATTTCGGTACTGCGACATGTCCATGGAATCAGCCTTCGACCACTTCCCTGACTACCCGGGCCACCAGCTCGGGGTTGAACGGCTTGACGATGAATGCCTTGGCGCCGGCCTCGGTGGCCGAGGCGGTGAGGGTCTCCTGTCCCATGGCGGAGCACATGACGACCTTGGCTGCCGGGTCGATGGTCATGATCTCCCTCAGGGCGTCGATGCCGGTCTTGTTGGGCATCACGATGTCGAGCGTGGTGACGTCCGGACGGCAGTCGCGGAACTTCGTCACCGCCTCGTCGCCGTCGGCAGCCTCCGCCGCCACCTCGAATCCCTCCCCTTCCAGGATGTCGCGGAGCATCTTCCGCATGAAGAGCGAGTCGTCCACTATCATGACCGTCTTGGCCATCTACTACCTCCCTCCGTTGTTACGAATTCTTTTTGAGCCCCTGTTCCAGGCTGTCCACCAGGCGATCCACCGCGAGCAGGCGGAAGCTCCCCTGCTCAGTCTCGATCATGCCGGCGACGATCGGGTCCCCCTCCACCGGCGAGGCCCCCAGGATGGCGCCGGCCGGCAGGATCGAGCGGACCCCGTCCACCAGCAGGGCCAGGTGGGCGATCTTGGTGTCCAGTACCAGCACCTTCCCGTGCTTCCCGCCCCCTTCCCGGCCGATGAAACGCTCGAGGTCGACCAGGGCGGTGAGGTTCCCGTGGAAGTTGATCAGTCCCACGAAGTGGCGCGGGGCCCGGGGGAACGGGTAGCTCGCCTGGAGCTCCATCACCTCGCAGACCTCGTGCAGCGGGAAGGCGAACTTTTCGCCCCCCGCGCTGAAAAGGAGCAGCCGCTCCTCCATCACGGCGCGACCTCTTGGGCGGCTTCCTGCGGCTCCTCATCGAGGTTCAGGAGTGCGTCGGGCTCCCCGGCCAGCTGGAATTTCTCCACCGACCGCAAAAGCGACTCGGCCAGCTTGGCGAGTTCCTGGGTCTGGTAGACCATCTCCTGCATGGCGGCCGACTGCTCCTCGGTGGCCGCCGAGACCTCCTGGGTGGAGGCCGCGTTGTCCTCGGCGACCTTGGCGATCTCGTCGATCATGGAGACCATCTTGCCGGCGCCGTCGGTCTGCATCTGGGAGAGGTCGGCGATGGAGTTGGCCTTCCTCTCGGTCTCGATGACGGTGGCGAGGATCTGCTTGAAGGCGTCGCCGGTGGTGTCGATGTTCTTCTTGCCGGCCACCACGTTGCGGGAGCTCTCGGTGATGGTCTCCTGCAGCTTGTGGCTCTCCACCTTCACGAGGTCGATCATGTCGAGGATCTCGGTGGCGCTCTTGGCGCTGCCGTCGGCGAGCTTCCTGACCTCTTCGGCCACCACGCCGAATCCCTTGCCGTACTCGCCGGCGCGGGCCGCCTCGATGGAGGCGTTCAAGGCGAGGAGGTTGGTCTGGCGGGCCATCTCCACGATGAAGTCGGCGATCTTGCCCACCTGCTGGAGCTTGCCGTTTAGGTCCATGAACTGGAGGCTGATCAGCTCGACCGAGTCGAAGAAGCTCTTCATCCGCTCCAGGGAGTCGTTGGCGAGCTCCTCGCCCCGCTGGGCGGTGAAGCTCGTGTCGCGGGCCGCCTTGGCGGTCTCCTTGGCGCGGCGGGCGACCAGGTCGACCGAGATCGCCATCTCGTGGATCACCTTGGAGCTCTTGGTGACCATCTCCGCCTGGTTCTCGGCGCCGCGGGAGATCTGCTCGATGGCCTGGGCCACCTCCTCGGTGGAGGCGTTGATCTGCAGCGCGGTGGAGGAGAGGGTGCGGGAGGATTCCGAGACCCGCTCGGAGGTCCCCCTGATCTTGCGGACCAGGATCCTCAGGCTCTCCACCATGGTGTTGATGGAGACCGCCATGTCGTGCGTCTCGTCGGGAAAGCGGGGCTGGCCGACCGGCACGTCCCGGGAGAGGTCCCCCTTGCTGATGGCGTCGGTGGCCCTGCGCAGAAGCGAGATGTTCTTGGTGAAGCTTTTCGAGAAGAAGGAGCCGAGGAGCAGGCCGATGGTGAGCGCCACCGTGTAGGTGAGGAGTTGGGTGACCGGTGGGGAGTAGCCGAGACCGCCGACCCAGGAGGGGACGAAGGCGGTGCTTGCCACCACGGCCAGGAATCCGAGGATGAATTTGTAGCCGATCTGGATGTACATATTGCCATGCTCCTTTTTCTGGAAAGCTTTTGCGAGCTAGAGAACCCGGTAGATCCTCTCCACCGGGCAGACGGTCCGGAAGCGACGGCGGACCGAGCCGAAAATGGTCTCGGACTTGCCGAGCACCAGCACCCCGCCGGGCCCCAGGGCGTCGGCGAAACGGTTGAGGATGGCTTCCTGCCTTCCCCGTTCGAAGTAGATGAGCACGTTGCGGCAGAGGATGAGGTCGCTCTCCGGGCAGACCACGTCGTCGTTCAGGTCGGCCTGGTAGAAGGTGACCAGCGAGCGGATCTCCTCGGAGAGCTCGTACTGCGCCCCCCGCCCGGTGAACCAGCGGGCGAGCCGCTCGGCAGAGAGCTGGTTCAGCCGGTCCGGGTGGAAGAGCCCGGTGCGGGCCGCCGCGAGCACCCCCTGGTCCACGTCGCATCCCCTCAACTGGAAGAGCCCCCGGTCGAGCTCGCCGGCGAAACGCTCGGCCAGCAGGATGGCCATCCCGTACGGTTCCTCCCCGGCGGCGCATCCCACCGACAGTATCCGCACCGGCTCGGGGGCGCGGCGCGCCAGGAGCTCGGGGAGGGTCTCGGCGGCAAGTTTCTCGAAGGTGCTGGGATTCCTGAAGAAATGGGAGACGTGGATGGTGAGGGTACGGAGCAGCCTTTCCTGCTCGGCGGGGTCTTCGGTCAATAGGGCGCTGTAGGCCTCGACCGAAGGGGATTCGGTGGCCCTGACCCGGATGTTGATGCGCCTTTTGACGCACTGATCCTTGTACCCGTCCAGGCTGAACCCTGAGCGGGCCTTGAGGATACGGCCGATGATCTCGAAGGTTTCCGGCGGTATCTCGGGTTCGCGGGAGGCCAAGAGCTCACTCAGCATGGGGTGCCGGTGGCCAGGGCCGCCTGCCCGGCACCTCGGGACATGGGGGACATCTGAAACCTCTGCCGATTCGATAATTAAAAACGCAACTTAAATGAAGTTCCCATAACACAGGTCCGCGGGAAAAGTCAATGAACTCCCGCGCCTTCGAGGGCTCATGAGACGATCAGGTCGTGTCAGCGCACTCGCCTCCAGGGAGATTTCCCTCACCCTCCCCCCTTGTATAGTCATCCCCTCTCCCGGTGGGAGAGGGGGGAGCCGTTGGTAGCTTAAGGGAAGCCGCCCGGTGCCCTTGTCCCCAGAGGTGAAAGTAAAAAAAGCCCCGCCGGGTGGCGGGGCCTTTTTGCCTCAGGAGGCGAGGTACTGGGCGATCTTGTCGGTCAGGGTGCCGTAGATCCTGCGGCACTCCGCCTCGTCGCGCTCCAAAAGGGTGACGCGGAAACCCTGCAGCCCGGTGTTGAAGGAGGAGAGCGGCACCACGCAGATGCCGGTGTGGGCCAGCACGTAGTAGACGAAGCGCTTGTCGGGGGCGACCCCCGGGGCGTTCACGATGTTCTCCACCAGCTCCCGCACCTCGGCGTTCTCGATGGGAAGCGTCTGGGTGTTGTTCAAGACCCCCTCCTTGAAGGGGACCGCCATGTAGAAGGCGCCGTTGGTCCGGTTCACCGAAAGCGACGGGATCTTCTTCAGGGCGTCGTAGGTGATGTTGCTCATCTTCTGGTAGCGCTCGATCCGCTCGTTCAGGTAGAGCTGGTAGTTTTCGTGCTTCATGATGGTCGGCAGGCAGCGCTGGGGGAGCGTGGTCGAGCAGACCTCGTTCATCTTGGTGGAGAGGATCGAGTTGACGAACTTCTTGAAGCGCGGGTCGCGGTCGCCGTTGTAGACCTCGATCCAGCCGCAGCGGGAGCCGGGCCACGGGAGCTCCTTGGAGATCCCCTTCATGGCGATGGCGGGGACGTCCCCGATCACGTCGGAGATGGGGACCGTGGTCTCGCCGTTGTAGACGATGTTGCCGTAGACCTCGTCGGCGATGATGAAGAGGTCGTAGGTGCGGGCGATCTCGACGATCTTTCTGAGCACCTCCGGGGGGTAGACCATGCCGGTCGGGTTGTCCGGGTTGATGATCATGATGCCGGCGATCTGGGGGTTGTACTTGACGTGGCACTCCAGGTCTTCCATGTCCGGGTACCAGTTGTCCTCGGGCTTGAGACGGTAGCAGACCGGGCTCGCGTTGGCGTGGGCGGCCTCACCGATGGAGTGGGTGGTGTAGGTCGGCGACGGCATCAGCACGCGGCTCTCCGGGCGGAGGTTGCCGTAGACCTTGGCGATGGCGTCCCCCAGGCCGTTGAAGAAGATGATGTCGTCCGGGGTGATCTGCGCCCCCCCCCGCTTGTTGGTGAGCTCGCACAGGAACTCGCGGGTCTCCAGCACGCCGCGGGTCGGGCAGTAGGCGTAGGTCTCGTCCTCCATGGCCGCGCCCGCCACGATCTCCTTCATCCAGGTCGGGATCTGTTCCCCCTTGACGATCGGGTCGCCGATGTTCTCCCAGTTGATCTTCACGCCGAAGCGTTGCACCTTCTCGGCCACGGTGACGATGTTTCGGATCTCGTAGGTCAGTTCTCCCGCGCCGGGAGTGACTATCTCGTTGCGCATCTCTTTCCCCCTCAAGGCACCCTTGCTTTTATTTGGTTCAGATATACAAAAAGGCCGCAGGTGTCCCCCACGGCCTTCAGTAAACGATCTGGTTTTTCTGAATCAGCAGTGGCGGCTCTGTCAGTTGATAGCCGCTGCTGCTGCGCGGTGGACGGGGCCACCGGATGTAACGCTGTTAGTTTGCATGGACCTTCGAATAACACGGAGGGTGTGTCTTGTCAACGCTTTTCTGACTCGTCGCCCTCCGGCATCCCGATGGTGAGCCGGCCGTCGCGGTCGCGCCATTTGATCCATCCCGAGGGGGAGTCGAGGAGTGCCCACGCCCCCTCGGTCTTGAGCACCCTGACCGGCTGCAGCGGCGAAACGCTTCCCAGTTCGAGCGCCTCGCCGGAGGGGGCACCCTTCACCGCCTGGTCGGCCTTCCGGACGCCGGAGAGGAGCTGCAGCTCCCGGCCGGCCAGGTATTCCGGCCACTCGAGAAACCTCCAGGAGCGGCGCTTTTCGACCCAGCCGGTCCTCCCGGCGTCGTCGTAGGCGAGCTGCACCCATCTGCCGCGGCGGGCCATCACCGCCAAGACCGGCTCGCTGTCGCTCCCCGCAAGCCTGGGTAGTCGGTCGGAGCGGGTCTCCACCATCCTCCCCACCCCCGGTTCCACGTACATGACGATGTCGGCCGCCCCCCCCTCGGGGGCCTCGGCGACCACCAGCACGCCGCAACCGGCGAAGGGGCGCTGGGGCCAGAGGGCGCCCAGGGCAGGGGTGGCGAACATGATAGCCAACAGGATGGCAACGAGGAGGGATCTTCTCATCTGGCGAAGAGGGCGCGGAGCCCTTCCAGGTAGCCGGCCGCCTCGGGGGTCCCTTCGGCCGGGGCGAAGGACCCCACCTCATCGGGGGAAAGCGGGAGGTACGGCCCCGCCTTGGCCTCGAAGAAGATGGTCCCCGGCTCCAAGGAGACCGCCCCGTGGAACTCGCCGTGCGGGATGTCGGCCGCAACGGCCCCCGCCGGTTCGAGGAGCACGGTGCCGGTCACCTTCCCCTCCTCATCGAAGCTCACCACGCCGAGTTTTCCCCGGATGAGCACGAAGGTCTCGTCCTTGTCGGGGTCGAGGTGCCGGTGGGGACGGATGTAGGAGGTGGGCTCGATGGCGTTGAAGAGCCGGTGGCAGGCGCTTAGGTCGCTATCGTGGAGGTTGTGGTTCTTTCTCAGCCGCGGCGAGCGCCGGGCCTCTTCGGTGACCGCGTCCAGGGTCGAAGCTTCGATCGCTCTCATCGGGCTACATCTCCACCAGGGCGAACTCGTTGCCGTCCGGGTCGGCCACTACCGCCATCTTCCCCCACGGGGTCTTCTCGAGGGGCTCGGTGAAGCGGACCCCCTGGGCGGTGAGCCGCTGGCAGAGCTCTTCGAGCCCCTTGACGCTGAGGGTCACCCCGGTGTGGCGGCCGACCAGCTTCTGGGCCGCCTCGTGCATGGCGAGCGAGATCCCCAGGGTGCTGCCCTGGTTGGGGAGGAATTCCATCATGTACTCGGTCTCCCCGCCCGGCTCCAGGCCGAGTTGTTCGCGGTAAAAGGTGCGGGCGTTGGGGATATTCCTGACGAATACGACTACGTTCTTAATTTTTTCTACCATAGGGACCGCCTGAGGTGGTATGTTGTGACAGCGTTCTAATAGATAGCAGAGTGGACCCCCGCTGGCAAGCCTTATGATGGTGCCGCCGGCCGGGCGGTCCCTTGATCCAGGGGGGCAGTGTGGAACAAGCATTTACGCCGCGGGAGGTGTATGTTGCCTCCTCCTTCATGGCGCCGGTCGGCCGTTATAACGGCCGGGAACGCGAGGCCGCCAGCTTTCTCGAACTGGCCGAAAAGGCCGGACAACTCTTCTCCCACGGGCGCGTCAGGCGCTCCGACATAGGGGCGGTCGTGGTCGGCTGCCAGAACCCGGTCGCCTTCTCCGGTGTCGACAACACCGCCGCCAAGATCGCCGGGGTGCTCGGCATCTCGGGGGCCAAGTCGGTGCTGATCGACACCGCCTCCTCCTCCGGGGCCTCGGCCCTCGAATACGCCTACCTGCAGGTCGCCTCCGGCCGCTGCGATCACGTCGTAGCCCTCGGGATCCAGAAGATGAGCGACGTCGCCACCCCCCAGGCGACCCGTATCGTGGCCGGGGTGATCGACCGGGACGAGGGGGAGTTCGGCCTCAGCATGCCTGCCTGCGGCGCGCTGGTGGCCCGCTCGCTCATGGAAAGGCTGAAGCTCTCCGACGAGGAGTGGACCGCCTTCTCGGCCCTTCTCACCCAGAGGGCTCACCGCTTCGCCGCCAGAAACCCCGAGGCCCACCTGAACTTCGAGATCCCGCTCGAGGAGTACTACCGGCAGATCCAGAACGGGAAGAACTACCGCTACTGGTGGCCGCTTCGCTACCACGACTTCTGTCCGATGTCCGACGGGGTGGCCGGGGTCATCCTGAGCGCCACCCCGCACGAGGTGGTGGTCTCCGGGGTGGGAAGCGCCACCGACATCCCGACCATCGCCGACCGCCCCTACTTCCACAGCTTCCCCGCCACCGTGCGGGCGGCCGCCGAGGCATACTCCATGGCGGGGATCAAGGACATCAAGGCCTTCGCCGGGAAGATCCACGTCAACATGCACGACCCCTTCAACGGCTTCGGTCCCATCAACATGGTCGACTTGGGCTTCGTGCACCGCCGGCGGATCATCGAAGTGCTCCTGAACGACGAATTGACCGGCGAGCAGGGGGCCTTCCCCACCAACATCACCGGCGGGCTCAAGGGGCGCGGCCATCCCTTGGGGGCCACCGGGATGATCCAGATCGTGGAGAACCACCGCCTGATCAGCCAGGGGCGCTTCGAGATGGGGATCGCCCACTCCATCGGCGGACCGATCAACAACAACGTGGTCACCCTGCTCGAGCGGAGCTCCCACTACCACAGCCGCCCGCGGCCTAAACTCTCCCCCTGGGGGCTTCCGGCCCTGGGGCACCTGAAGCCCAAGCAGCTCAACGTAGCCGAGCTTTTGGCCGGGGCCGGCGTCGTCGAGGGGCGCTTCGTGACCGCCACCACCCGCTTCGACTTCAAGACCGGCAACCCCGAGGCGGCGGTGGTGATCGTCTCCTGCCTGGTGAATGGCACCCGCTATCCCTTCCTGTTCGGAATCGGCGGCGAGCACGCCCAGGAGGTGGCCGCCCTCAAGCCCGGCGACCCGGTGACCCTCGAGCGGACCGGCGAGGAGATCCTGGTCAACCGGATCCCGGTCAAGCGCTTCTACCGCCGCACGGTGGAGGGGGTGCTCGAGTTGGCCGGCAACGGGTGGAAGAAGCTGACCGGCAACGGCTGAAGCCGATAGTGAAAAGGGAGAGGGGACTGGCTCCGTTTCGGTGCCTGTCCCCCTGGCGGAGCCACTCCCCCCTGCGGATCAGGGGGGCTCAGGTAGCCAAGATCGCCGATCAGGAATAGTAGCGAGACCTATTGAAGTAGAGGGAAGCGGAGAGAAGTCCCCAAGTGTCGTACGCTTTTATGAAAAGATTGACGGGCATCGCCCTGCCGGCCGCGCTCCTGGTGGCGACCTTCGCCACCTTGCACCGGGTGCCGTCCATGACCCCCTCGCAGCGGGAGCTCGCCCTGTTCGCCCCCTACCTCGCCCTTTCGGGGGGGCTCGCCCTGAGCGTCGCCTTCAACCGCGGCCGGGTGTTCCTCCCCTTGCTGCTGGCGGCCGCCTTCTATCTCCTGACCCGCGCCTACCCGCCCCCCTATCTCCCCGGCACGCTCCCCCGTACCGTCTACCTGGCCGCCTCCGTGCTCCTGCCGGGCAACCTCTTCCTCATCTGCTTCATGCGGGAGCGGGGGATCTTCACCCATTCCGGCAGGCTGCGGCTGGCCTTTTTGGGGCTCCAGGTGGGAGCCGTCTTTTGGGCGGTCCGCTCCCCCGCCTCCTCGGCCAGGCTGACGGAGCTGGTCGGCCGCCAGCTGGTGGCGGTGCCGCTCCCGGAAGGATCCACCCTGACCCAGCCTGCGGTGGCGGCCTTCGTGCTGAGCGCCCTGCTGATCCTGGTCCGGGTGGCCAGGCGCCGCTCTCCGATCGACGTGGCCCTCCTCGGCGGGGTCGTCGCCCTCGGGATCGCCATGAACCGGGTCGGCGACCAGTTCGTCCCGACCCTGTTCGTCACCGCCGCCATCCTGCTCCTTACCATCGCCGTCCTGCAGGACTCCCACTCGATGGCCTTTTCCGACGACCTCACCGGGCTCCCCTCCCGCCGGGCGCTCAACGAGCAGGTGATGGGGCTCGGGAGGCGCTACGTGGTGGCCATGCTCGACGTGGACCACTTCAAGCGGTTCAACGACACCTACGGGCACGACGTGGGGGACCAGGTCCTCAGGATGGTCGGCTCCCGGATCGCCAAGGTGAAGGGGGGAGGGCGCCCCTTCCGCTACGGCGGGGAGGAGTTCACCATCATCTTCCCCCGCCGCGATTTGAAGGAGGTCACCCCCCACCTCGAGGAGCTCCGCAAGGAGATCGGGGGCTACCAGCTCTGGATCCGCGGGACCGACCGCCCCAAAGAGGCCGCGGCCGGCAAGGCCAAGAGAAGCGGCGGCGCAGGGAGCGGGAAATCGGTCACCGTCACCATAAGCATCGGCGTGGCCGCCTCCGGGGAGAACATGCGCACCCCGGGCGAGGTGATCAAGGCCGCCGACAGGGCCCTGTACCGGGCCAAGCAGCGCGGGCGCAACCAGGTCGCCACCTGACTCGACAAATCTCACAAGGAAGGCTCACATCATGTTCCTCTTCAAAATACTCGGCATCATCTTCGCCCTCTTCCTCGTCCTCTTCGTCGCCGTCGTGGTGGAGGAGAGTTTCCTCGGCGGGCGCCGCAGGCGGCAGCTCGAACAGAAGGCGCGGGAAGCCGCCCAGGCCCGGGAATGACGCAGGAAAGCGGCCGCCAAAGCCCCGCCTCCGCTATCCTGCGGCCCCTCCTGCTCATTATAAGCTTGACACCCTGTAATTAACTGGCGTAACTTAACCCGCATTAATGGCGCCCGTTGCGACGGCGCGGTTGACGGTACCAGGGCTGCGGCCCGAGCCGGCCGCGGTTGCGGCGCGCCATGAAGGGGAGGTTGCCATGCTGCTCCATGGTTCCTTGATGCACGTCAGCGACCCGCTCTCCTCCGGCCGTTTCGTCCGCTTCCTCGCCGAAGAGGCCCCGGCCGCCCACTACTTCCTTGCCCAGCCACCCGAAGGGATCATCATGACCGCCGCCGTGGGGTGGAAGGTGATCGTTCCCGATCTCCCCACCATCGCCCCCCTGGCCGGCGCGCTCTGGGACGGCTACCACTCGCTCGTGAAGCCTTTGCACGGCGACTCCATCGGGCGCCTCCCCCAGGTCCACGTCAAGATCAGGAACATGAAGGGGCTGTACGACCAGTTCGTGCTCGGGCAGGATTTCAAGGACCGGGAGGGTTTCTGCCACCGGTTGAAGGAGACCGCCGCCATCCTCCACTCGAAAGACCACCAGGCCGAGATGCACGAGGAACTGGAACGGACCGCGGCGTCGGAGTACTGGACCAGGGTCTGCCGAAAAGGGGGGAGGAGCTAAGGGGAAGGGTGCCGGGGGACGGACCGGACGGAATTAGGAAAGAGAGTGAAGCAAAAATAAAAGGGGCGCCCGCAGGGGCACCCCTTTTTTCGTCAGTCGCCGGCGCCGTTGCCGGCAGGGTAGACGGTCGCCGTTGACCTGCACCCGAACTCGCCGCTAGATGCGAACCTTGCGCCAGACCTCGACCACGGTCCCGAAGGTCCGGGTCCCCTTGTCGGGGCGGAAGGGTGCATAGGCGGGATTGTCGGGTGCCAGGTAGACTTCCTCGTTTCTCAGGCGGTACCGCCGCAGGATCGGCTCACCCCAGAGGTTGTTGACCAGGATGATGTCGCCGCTCTTGGTCTCGGCGTCCGGCTTGAAGATGACGATGTCTCCGTCGCGGATGGTCGGCGCCATGAAGTCGCCGTAGCAGACGATGGCGTAGCACCCCTCGGGGAGGTCGGGAACCGAGACGTATCCCTTGACGTTCCCCTTCGCCTGCGGGAACTGCTCGGGGATCACCTCCAGAAGCGGTGCATGGGTGGTGGACGAGGCCTTCGGGGGGACCGGGGTCTTGAACGGCTCCCCGAGCCCCTCCATCAGCCAGTCCGAGTTGATCCCGTGCGTGTGCGAAAGGGCGATCAAAAGCGTGTCGGATGGGCGCTTCCTCCCGGTCTCGATACCGCTCAAAAAGCCCTGCACGATCCCAAGCGACGCTGCGAACTGCTTCTGGGTGAGCCCCAAGGCCTGCCTGGCCTTCCTGATCCGTTCTCCGGTCTCGGCTTTGTATTCCACCGCCATCTCCGTATCTCCAGGAAATTCCCCCGCCAGGGACTAGCGACACGATCCCCAAGCGAGGCAAGGTATTAGGTATACGGAGCCTATTTATCACCTTTTTATCACGACTGCAATAAAATAATCGCTTAGTGATATTTCTGAGATAATGGATGACGTCGGGTCTAGGGGCGATGGACCGGCGGCCTCAGGGGATGGCGGCGCCTTCGCCGAGCACACCGGTGGACCAGGCGAGGTTAACGAGGGAGACCCGGTAGTCGCGCCGGGCCTGGGCCAGGTTACCCTTGGCCTGCACGAGGTTGGTCTCGGCGTCCTCCACCTCCAGCCGGGTCTTTACCCCCAGCTGGTACCCCTGCTCGGCCATGGAGAGGAGCCGCTCCGCCTGGGTCACGGTGCCGGCGAGCGCCTTCAGTATCTCCGCCGCCTCGGTCACGTTGAACCCCGCGTCCCTCACCTCGAGCGAAACCGAGTCGAGCTGCTGGGCCTCCTCCAGCTCGCGGGTCCTCAGGTCGCTCTTCGCCTGCTCGACTTTCCCCTTGGTCCGGAAGCCGTCGAAGAAGGGGAAGGTGAGATAGAGGCCGACGTCGTAGGCGCCCCCCTGCCAAGTCCGCCCGGCCGCCTCCAGCTGGTGGTAGCCGACTCCCCCCTTGAGATCGAGCTGCGGTTTGTTTTCGGCGGCGGCGATGGCCACCAGCTCCTTGTTGATGCCGACCCGGTGTTTGAGGTCCGAGAGCTCGGGGCGCATCTTGCGCGCGGTGGCCAGCGAATCCTCGAAACTCGGGATGGGAACCGGGTTGGCGGTCAGCTCGCCCGCAACCTCCAATTCCCCCGGCTCCAGCGCCAGCACGAGCCTCAGGCGCTCCTTGGCGGTCTTGATGGCGTTCTCGCGGCGGATCAGCTCCGGGCGGGCGTTATCCACCCCGACCCGGGCGGCCAGCACGTCGTAGTCGGTCGCCACCCCGGCGGCGAGCCTCTTTTCGGCCTCGGCCAGGTGGCGCTCCTTCTGCTGCAGGTTGGAGAGGGCGAGCGCCCTGAGCTCCTTGGCGAGGAGGACATCGTAGAAGGCGACCGTCACGTCGCGGCGGGCGGCCTGCTGGTAGAGGCGGAGCTGGTCCTCGGCGGTCTTCATCCCCTCCGATGCCCCGCGGATGGCGGCCCCCACCTTCCCCCAGCTGAAGAGGGTCTGGGTGAGCCGGAGGTCGGCGACCCCCTGCCGGGTGGTGGAGATCCCCCCCATGAGGGCGCTCTGGCTGTCGTCCCGGTTGTAGACCGCCGAGGCGTTCAGGGAGAGGGAGGGGAGGGCGGCGGCCCGCTCCTCGAGATACTTCCCCTCGACCAGCTGGCCGTAGGCGCGCGCCTTCTGGATGTCGCGGTTTTGCTCCATGGCGATGGAGAGGGCGTCGTCGAGGGTGAGGGTCCTCGGCGCGGCGGCCCGGCAGATCCCGGGGGAGAGCGCCAGGGTGAGGGAGAGCCCGAGGACGACGAGGGCGGCCTGGGCGGCGGCAGGTCCCTTCTTCCCGCGCCACTTCCGCTTGAGCCACGCCTCGAGATCGTCCAGCACGGTGTACATGACCGGTACCACGAGTAGCGTCAGCATGGTGGAGGTGAGGAGCCCCCCGACTACGGCGCGCGCCATGGGGGCCCGCATCTCCGCGCCGCTCCCGAGCGCGAAGAAGAGCGGCATCATCCCGAAGATCATGGCCAGCGTGGTCATCACGATCGGCCGAAGCCTGGTCCTCCCCGCCTCGACCACCGCGTCGAAGCGGGGTATCCCCCGCTCCTGGAGGACCTTCGCGTAGTCGACCAGCAGGATGGCGTTCTTGGTGACGAGCCCCATCAGCATGATGAGGCCGATGAGGGACATGATGTTGACCGTGTCGCCGGTGAGCTTCAGCATCCCCGCCATCCCCACGATGGATAGGGGGAGCGAGAGCATGATGGCCAAAGGCTCCAGGAACGACTCGAACTGGGCGGCCAGGATGAGGTAGACGAAGACGATGGCGATGATGAGCGACTCGGCCATGTAGCCGAAGGTCTCCGCCATGTCCTCCGCCTCGCCGGAGAATCCGACCGAGTAGCCGGGCTGCATCGGGATCTTGGCGGCGGCCTCCTTGACCTTCTGGACCGCGGTACCGAGCGGGAGCCCGTCCAGGTTGGCGCTGATGGTGACCAGCCGGGAGAGGTCGCGGCGCTCGATCTGGGAGGGGGTGTTGCTCACCTCGTAGCGGGTGAGGTTGGCGAGCGGCACCAGCGCGGTCTCGCCCCCCTTGGCGACCGCGAGCTTCAGGTCGCGCACCTGGGAGGGGCTTCTGCGCAGCGCCTCAGGGAGGCGGACCCGCACGTCGACCGCGTCGCCGTCCTCATCCTCGTAGGTGGAGACCGCTTCGCCACCGATCAGCCGCGATACGGTGGAGGCGATGTCGTTGGTGTTGACGCCGGCGTCCTGGGCGCGGGCCCGGTCGACCGTCATCCGGTATTCCGGGATGTCGTGCTCGAGGGTCACCTCCAGGTCGACGATCCCGGGAATCTTGTAGATCTCCTGCTTGAGCTGGGCGGCGTAGCGCTTGAGGGTCGGGATGTCCTCCCCCTTGAGGTTCACCTGCAAAGGCTTCTGGGCGCCGCCGACGTCTCCCACCCGCTCGATCGAGGTGGTGATGCCGGGGATCAGTTTCAGCTTTTCGCGGAACTCCTTTTGGACGAGCTCCTGGCTCCTCTTGCGCTCCGATTTCTCCTTGAGCTTCACGTAGAGGGAGCCCTCGCGCACCGTGCCGCTGTCGCCCGCCCCGATGGAGGCGTAGGTGTGGTCGACCTCCGGGATCCCCCTGATGGCGGCCAGCATGGCGTTCAGGCGTCCGGTACTCTCGGCGATGCTCGCGTCCGGGGCGGTCTTGAAGACGACCTGGAATTCCCCCTTGTCGTCGTTGGCCATGAAGGCGCTCTCCAGGGTGCCGAAGATGACGATGCCGGCGACGAAGGAGGCGAAGGCCAGGGCCAGCACGCTCTTTCTATGGTTGAGGGCCCAGGTGATCGCCTTGCGGTAGCGGTCGGCCCAGGCGTCGAAGCGGTCGTTGAAGCGGTCCAGCACCCTGGCGATGCCGATCCTTCTCCCCTTGAGCTCGATGGCCGGGTCGTGCCAGCGCGAGGAGAGCATCGGGTCGAGCGTGAAGGAGACGAAGAGGGAGACCAGCACGGCGAAGGCGACCGTCATCCCGAACTGGAAGAAGAAGCGGCCGACGATGCCGCGCATGAAGGCGACCGGGACAAAGACGGCGACGATGGACATGGAGGTGGCGAAGACCGCGAGCCCGATCTCGGAGGTGCCGGTGCGGGAGGCGGTGATGTGGTCCTCGCCGTGTTCGAGGTGGCGGACGATGTTCTCCCGGACCACGATGGCGTCGTCGATCAAAAGGCCGATGGCCAGGGAGAGCGCCATCAGGGTCATCACGTTCAAGGTCATTCCCATGGCGGTCATGACGATGAAGGAGGAGATGACCGAGATGGGGAGGGTGAGGCCGGTGATGACGGTGGAGCGCCAGGAGTTGATGAAGCAGAAGACGATGACGATGGTGAGGAGGCCGCCGATCAGCATGGTCTCCTTGACGTCGGCGAGCGACTCGCGGGTCGGGATGGAGGCGTCGCGCACGACGGTGAGCTCCACGCCCGCGGGGAGCTCCTTCTTGAGCTTCTCGACGCTCTTCTTCACCCCGTCGACCACCTCGACCATGTTGGCGCCCGACTGCTTGAGGACGTCGAGGGCGACCGCCGGTTCGCCGTTGATGAGCGCCAGCGAGCGCTGTTCCTTGGCGCCGTCGGTGACGCCGGCCACCTCGGACAGGGTGATGCCGCGCCCGCCCCGCTGGGCGATGACCATGTTGCGGAAGCCGTCCACACGGTCCGGCTTCCCCGAGATGCGGATCGGGTACTCGTTCCCCCCTTGGGTGAGGCGCCCGAGCGGGGTGTTGACGTTCTCGCTCTTGAGCCCCGCCACCACGGCGTCGACGCCGAGGCCTAAGGCCTCCAGCCGTGCCGGGTCGATGGTCACGGTCACCTCGCGCTTGGCGTCGCCGACCATGTCGACCTTGCCGACCCCCGCCACGTTCTCCAGCCGCCGCTTGATCTGCTTGTCGGCCAGGGTGGTGAGCTCCTTGGTGGAGAGCCCCTTACCCTGGACGGCGAGGGAAACGACCGGGAGCGCGTTGAAGTCGAGCTTCTGGATGATCGGGTCCTCGATGCCGGCCGGGAGGTTGCCGCGGATGCCGTTGATCTTGGCGCGGGCCTCCTGGGAGACCTCGTTGATCTTCTCCTCCAGGCGGAACTGCACCATGACGGTGGAGACCCCCTCGCGGGAGTAGGACATCACGTGCTTCACGCCGGCGATCTGGTTGACCGCTTCCTCGATCTTCTTGGAAACCTCGCGCTCCATGCTCTCCGGGGAGGCGCCGGGGAACTTGGTGACGATGGAGATGACCGGGATCTCGACGCTCGGGAACATCTCGACGGAGAGCCGGCGGTAGGAGAAGAGGCCGAGGGTCACCAGGGCGAGCATGAGGACGGCGGCGAAGACGGGGCGTTTGATGGACAGGTCGGAAAGAATCATCTCTCTAAATTCCTTTGCTGCGGTCTGAGCTCCCCTCGCCAGAGGGCGGGCTATCCATCTCCCCTCGCGAGAGGGGGGGACTTTCAATCTCCCCTCGCCCCTTTAGAGACGTAGGTCGCGTTGAGGAACGAAACGCGACATCATCACCAGGTGGCCAAGGTGAATCGTCGCGTTTCACGGTAAAGCTGTTCAACACGACCTACGCAGTTGGCTCACCCGTTCAGGGGGAGGGGATGAGCGGAGGTTACTGTTTGGCCGGGAGTGTTGCGCCCGGGGGGGCGGCGTTGGCGACGACTACCCGGTCGCCGTCTTTGACGTTGAAGCCGCCGCGGCTGATAACCTGCTCCCCCGCCTTTACGCCGGAGGCGATCTCCACCAGCTCGCCGGCCACGGCGCCGGTCACCACCTCGCGCCTGTGGGCGATACCCTGGTCCACCACGTAGAGGTAGCCTGCGTGCTTGTCGAGGTCGAGACCGGCGAGCGTCGCGCGCGGGACCTGCAGGACGTTCTTGCGGGTGCCGGTCAGGATCTTCCCCTTGACGAAGAGCCCCCCCTTCAGGACCTCGGGGACGTTGGGGACCTCGGCGATCACCTTGAGGGAGCGGTCCGCCTCGTCGACGGCGGGGTTGATGAACATGACCTTGCCGGTGAAGGTCCTGCCGGGGACCCCGTCGGTCACGAACTGCAGCGGCTGGCCGAGCTTCACCCCGGCCATCTGGGAGGAGGGGACGGTGACGGTGAGGTTCATGAGACGGTTGTCGACGATCTTGAAGATCGGCTTGGCGGCGGCCCCGTCGCTGGTGAGGGAGCCGATGTTGACGTCTTTGAGAGCCACCACGCCGTCGATCGGGGAGCGGACGAGCCCCTTGGCGAGCCGCGCGCGCTGCTGGGAGAGCTCCTCCTCGCCCGCACGGATCTGGGCGCGGGCGGCCTCGATCCGGGCCTGGGCGGCCTCGGCATCGGAGATGGCATCGTCCACCGACTGCTGGGTGGCGAGCCCCGCCTCTTTCAGCTTGATCACCCGCTGCTTCTCCCGCTCGCTCCGCTCGGCCGCGACCTTCACCTGCAACAGGGCGGCCTTGGCGTTTTGCACGTTGGCCTCGGCGCGCTTCACGAGCGCCTCGGTCTCGGCCAGGCTTATGCGGGCGAGCGGCTGTCCCTTGCGGACCCGGACCCATTCGGTCACGTAGAGCTCCTTAACGAGACCCGGGATCTCGGTCTTCACCTCGGCCTCGTTCTTGGGCGCCAGGGTGCCGGTCACCTCGATGCCGTCCACCAGGTCGCTCCCCTGGACGGCGAGAGTCTCCACGGCAACCTGCGGCGGCCCGGCGGGGACCTTCGCTTCGCTTTTCTTCGAGCAGCCGGTGGCGGCCGCGAGCAGCAGGGAGGTCCCCACCGCCATCATCGTCAATTTCCTCATCTTCATCGCAACTCCTCCAGTTCGGTACCTGGTTGATTATCTGGCCATGCCGCTCATGAGCAGGCGGAGCATCCGCACCAGGGTGGCCCGGTCGGGCTTATTGTCGCGGCTGCAGAGCTGTTCGGTGATGGTCGAGCTGACGATGGCCATCACGGTACGGGCCACGTCCTCGACGTTGTTGGTTTTCAGTTCGCCGCTGTCGATCCCCTCCTTGATCAGCTGCAGGAGCAGCTCCATCATGGCGACCGAGAAGACCTCGAGGTCGAACTTGGGGGTTCCCTGCGGCGGGCCGTAGTGGATCGCGTTCATGAGGCGGACCAGGGGAAGCTTCTGCAGGGAGATGTCGAAGAGCTCGCCGCAAAACTGGATGATCCTCTCCTCGGTGGAGCCGGAAAGCGATACCGTCCTGGCGACGATGGCCTGGAACATCTGGTAGGAGCTCTCCATCAGTTCAAGGTAGATCCCCTCCTTACTACCGAAGTAGTAGTAGAGGACCGGCTTGGTCACCCCGGCCGCTTCCACGATCTCGCGGACCGACGAGGCGGCGTATCCCTTTTCGTTGAAGAGGGTCAAAGCCGCGTTGAGAAGCCTCTCCTTGGCACCGGTCTCCGGCTCGGCCTGTGTCGTGGCGGTCGTCATGCTCACTCCTGCATCATTGAATGAAAAACCTACCGCTCGGTAAGTAACTCAACTGCCGATCACTGTCAATGGGAAAAGTTACCGATCGGTAGGTAGGTGAGGAAGGGGGGCCACGGAGACACGGAGGAAAGCGGAGAAGGTTGAAAGACTTGCCGCGGAGACACGGAGGAAAATCGGAGAAGACCGAAGTACAGGCCACGGAGTCATGGAGAGGCGGAGAAAACTTAGAGCAATACGAGGGAGAAACCAAATAAAGTCAACGAGCCTGACGGTCAACTCACTATTTGCAAAGGCCTGATCGAGGTGGGCTGACTCTCGCTGTAATACAGTAACGGATCGCCTTCGGGTGACGGCAACCCCTGCCCCTTCAACATCGTCGACCGGTAACCGGTCAACTGCGCCTTCCGAAGCTCCCACGGCTGGTGGTGAATCCGGGCCCGAGGCGAGGCAAGGTAGCTCGGGTTTCTCTCGGGTCCGCCAATAAAAAAGGGGGGGCTGTTAACCCCCCCAAAAGGGACTTCTTCGACGTTGTCTTGTCGATTGCTGCTGTGTTGCTTTCGGGAAAGCAGCTGCCTCGATACATTGCCGCTGGTTATCGGACAGCTGCCGTGTGGGTTCCTTGGGCCTGCCGCTACTTCACGTGGCAGGACAAGCAGATCAGGGATGCGGTCTGCTTGGCGTACAGGAAGTAGTTCGGGGCCGTCATCGCGAAGGTCTTGGTGCCGGCCAGGCTCAGCGTCTTGGTGCCGCCGTCGGTGAAGGGATCCTGGGTGGCGTTCTCCTTGTTGTGGACCTCGTGGCAGGTGGCGCAGGTCATGATCTTGCTGTTGTAGAGGTTGTCGCCGATGGTCTTGTTGCCGGCCGGCGCGCGGGTCACCGTGTTGTACACGCCCTGGACGGTACCGTTGGTGGCAACCTGGGTCGCGTAGGTATGCTCGGCGGTGACGATCTCGGTGGATTTCGTGCCGTCGGCGTTGTCGAAGCCGTTGTTGGCGTGGGCATTACGCCAGGCGGCGATCGCCACGTAGTCGAAGCCGATCGGATGGGTCTGGGTGAGGTCCTTGCCGAGTTGGCCGCGCCCAAGCCCCAAGCCGGTGTTGACGTTGCCGATGAAGGTGGTGGGTGCGCTGGCCATGGCGTCGCCGTGCTGGTCGATGGCGATGGCGCCGTCGTGGCAGCTCATGCAGAGACGGCTCGGGCCGGCCAAGGGGTCGGTGATGGTGAAGGAGTTACCCTGGTCGTCCTTGGTGTTCATCGGGGTGGCCCAAGCGTACGGGGTGTACCCGGCGTCGGAGGGAATGTCGTGGTTCCAGAGCGGATAGATCGCTGTGCTTCCGGTAGTGGTACTGGCAGTCTTGGTGGACTGCGCGTGGTGCGGGGTATGGCAGAAAACGCAGACTCGGCCCATCGCGTCGGCATTGGTACCTACCACGACAGTCATGTCATGCAGAGAACCGTTCACACCGGTGCCGGCGGGAATACCACCGAAAGCAAAGTTTGCTACTGCGAGACAACCTGCGGCTGCGACGACGGTCAATGCTTTTTTCATCTGCCCTCTCCTTTTGTCATTGGAATTATCACTGTCAGGCTGAGTAACCTGTTGTGAAAGGCATTGCATTATGCCGGCTAACCACTGTCATAGTTGGTGGCGTTTTATGCCACTCTCCTGCGTTGTCCTGTCTTTCTCTGCTCTGTCTGTGAGAGTGTGTTGAAAATTTTTAAAGAAGTATATTAGCTGCCTCTTCTCACACAATCATGCAAAGGTCTTAATTTCAGACTGATATTTCGATTGGTTATCGTGGTCTCAAAGTGGTAGTGGGGGATGGCGGATAGGCGGGACAGATACTACTTTTTTCGTAGGAAGGTGGTCAGTCGTATCGTGGACAGGCTCTAATGGAGCGCCTCGCGGAAGCAATAAAAAGGCCCGGAACGAAAGCGTTCCGGGCCCTGGATGGGGTATGATGCCGATGCCTGGCGGCGGGGTCAGAGGTACCGCGAGGACCAGTTGGCCGCCTGGAGGCGGGAGGTGACGTTTATCTTCTTGAATATGTGGTAGACGTGGGTCTTGACGGTATGAAGGCTGATGCAGAGATCATCCGCGATTCGTTCGTTGGACCGACCCCTCGATATGCCGTTGAGAATCTCCATCTCCCGTGACGTGAGGGTGGCGGGCCCCTGGCTGTGGGTCAGGACCGGCTCGGGGCGAAACTTCCTGCTGCTTCGCTGGATGAACTCGGTCATGACGTTGCGGGAGACCCAGAGTTCGGCGCTGAAGACCGCCTGTATCATCTTGAGCAGGACGTCGCTGCTGTCATGCTCATAGACGAAACCGCGCACGCCGTGACAAAGGGCGTCGCTCTCTATCCCCCGGTTGGTGGGGACGTTGAGGAGCACCACGAGGTTTTTCGCCAGGCACTCCTGGAAAATGTCGTCGCGGGTGGTGCTCAGGGTGTTCTGCCACTCACGACAGTCGTGCAGGACCAGCCGCTGCTTGTCCTCAGAGAGGGAGACCTCGTCGAGAGTGGAAACTATGGTGCAGGGAGTGGTAAGCCTTTCTGAAATAAAATGAGACATCAAAGTCATCTGCAATTTGTTACTTCCCAACAGAAAGACTTCTTTTTCTGCATGGCTCATAGGCGATCCCTTCGGCAGATAGTATCTCTGCCCTGTGAGGTGCTTATGTCTCTGCGGGAAAAGGAAGTTTGGGAATGAGTTTAATATACTGGGCACATATTTCAAACGGTATGACACATTTTTTTACTGTCGGAATCCTTTACAATCAGCGAGTTATCTCCCGCTCGGCGGCTTCGTTGTTGCCCTTGAGAGGAAGCGTCACGATCACTCTCAGTCCTCCCCTGCCGCGGTTTTGGGCCCGGATGCTCCCTCCGTGGGCCTCCACGATCCCCTTGCAGATGGAGAGCCCGAGCCCGGTCCCACCCGCCCCCTCCGGGTAGGGGACCCGGTAGAACTTCTCGAAGATCCTTCCCAGGTCGGGCGGGGGAACCCCCCGGCCCCGGTCGGCCACCCGGATCTCGAGATCCCCGCCCCTCACCTCCGCCGACAGCTCGATCGGCTCTTCGGCCGGCGAATACTTGACCGCGTTCTCCAGGAGGTTCACCAGTACCTGGGTCATCAGCACCGGGTCCATCATCACCAGCGGAAGATCTTCCGGCCACTTCGTGGTGACCTGGCGGTCGGCGAGCTGGGATTCCAGCGCGGCCAGGGCACACCCTGCCAGGTCCTGGATGTCGCACGGCTCCCTCTTGAGCTTCAATGCGCCGGCCTCCAGGCGGGTCATGTCGAGGAGATTGCCGACGAAGCGGTTGAGCCTCCCCGCCTCGAGCCAGGCCCCCTCCACCAGCGCGTCCCGGTCCTCGCCGGAGAGCTTGGAGCCCCGCTCCCTGAGGGCCTCCAAAGACCCCGAGATGGAGACCAGCGGGGTACGGAGATCGTGGGAGATGGAGTTGAGAAGCGCCCTCTCCAGCCCCTCGCGCGCCTGCAGGATCTCGGTCTGCTCGGCCTGCTTGCTGAAGAGCACCCGTTCGATGGCGAGCGCCACCTGGGTGGTGAAGGCGAGCAGGAGCTGGCGCCCGAGCGGCGAGTCGTAGCCGTGCTCGTCCTTGAGCTTCACCCCCAAGACCCCGAGCGAGTCCCCCGAGGTCAAAAGCGGCAGGAAGAGGAACTCGGCCGAGCCGAGCGTTTCGGTCCCGTGCCCGGCGGCCGCGCGGTTTCTAAAGGACCAGTCGGCCACCGCGAGGTCGCGGGTCCCCAGGCTCAACCCGGCGCTCGCCACCTTGGTCTCCAGGTGCTCACCCTCGGGAAGCAGCACCAACAGCTGCGCCCCCAGGCTCTGCTCGATGTTCTTGACGATGGCGTCGAGGATCCCCGGGAGGTCGGAGGCGACGGCGAGGTCGCGGCTTAAGTAGTAGAGGGTGGCGGTCAGCACCTCGCGCTCGCGGATCGCGTCCGCCCGCTCGCGCGCCTGCGAGACCAGGGTGCTGATCACCATCCCCACCGTGAAAAGGGCGGCGAAGGTGATGAAATACTCGGTATCGGAGACGGCGAAGGTGAAGCGGGGAGGAACGAAGAAAAAGTCGAAGGCCAGCACGCTCAGTATCGCGGTGAGGATCGCCTCCTGCCTCCCGAGCCGGGTGGCGGCCAACACCACCGCGAGGAGGTAGATCATCACCAGGTTGGTGGGGGCCAGGTAGAGGCGCACCGGCTCGCATAAAAGCGAGGCGAACAGCACGAGCACGAGGCTCCTGGCGAAGCCGGGCCAGCGGACGGTCACCTTCGGGCGCCGGGAAACCTTGGCGGCTTCCCCTTCGGCGGCGATGCTCACCACGTGGACGTCGATGTGGCCGGAGAGCCGGATCACCTCGTCCACGAGCGGCGTGCGGAGGAACTCGCGCCAGCGCGGCTTGGACGGCTTCCCCACCACGATCTTGGTCACGTTGTTGCGCTTGGCGTAATCGACCAGCGCCTCGGCGACCGAGGTGGAGGTGATATTCGCCACCTGCGCCCCCAGGCTCTCGGCGAGCCTCAGGTCCTTCCAGACCCGGATCCGGTTCTCCTGGAGATGCTTCCCGTTGCCGGGGGTCTCGATGTAGACGGTGTGCCAGGGGGCCTTGATGTCGTCGGCCAGCCTGCGCGCCGTCCTGATCAGCCGCTCGCTGAAGGGGCTCCCGCTCACGCAGACCAGCACCCGTTCCGCGGCGGGCCAGGGGCCGGTGATCGAGCGGGACTCCATGTAGGCGCGCATCTGGTCGTCCACGCGGGCGGCGGCGCGCCGCAGCGACAGCTCGCGAAGCGCCATCAGGTTCCCCGGCTTGAAGAACTTCTCGGTAGCCATGGCGGCCTGCTGGGGGATGTAGACCTTCCCCTCCTGGAGCCGCTGCAGCAGGTCCTCGGGGGGGATGTCCACCAGCCTGATCTCCACCGCCAGGTCGAGGAGGGAATCGGGGATGGTTTCCCGGACCACGACACCGGTGATCTGCGCCACCACGTCGTTGAGGCTCTCGAAGTGCTGGACGTTGACCGTGGTGTAGACATCGATCCCGGCGGAGAGGATTTCCTCGACGTCCTGCCACCTCTTCTCATGCCGGCAGCCCGGGGCGTTGGTGTGGGCGAGCTCGTCCACCAGGGCGATCTGCGGCTTTCTCGCCAGCACCGCGTCCAGGTCGAGCTCCGGCAAGAGCACCCCCTGGTACTCGAGCCGCGCCTTGGGGAGCACCTCCAGCCCCTCCAGGAGGAGGTCGGTCTCGCTTCGGCCGTGCGACTCCACGTAGGCCACCACCACGTCGCGCCCTTCGCGCTTTCTCTGGTGGGCGGCCTCCAGCATCGAGTAGGTCTTGCCGACCCCCGCCGCGTACCCGAGGAAGATCTTCAGCTTGGCGCACCCCTTCTGGGCCTCCTCGGCCTGGGCCACCTTCAGAAAGGTTTCCGGGGAGGGGCGGGCCCCTTCGTCGTCTCTCATGGTTTCACCTTGACCCCGTCCAGTGCCAGGTTCAATGCAAGCACGTTCACCCGCGGCTCTCCCACGAAGCCGAACCTCGGGGAGCGGGTATGGGTGGCCACCACGTCCCTGAGCACCGCCGCGCTCATCCCGCGCGCCCGGGCGACCCTGTCGATCTGAACGGCGGCGGCCGCCGGCGAGATGTCGGGATCGAGCCCGCTCGCCGAGGCCTCCACGAGGTCGGCCGGGATGACGCCGGTGACGCCAGCATCCCGCAGCGCCCTGACCCGCTCGGCCACCGTCTTCAGGTAATCCGGGTTGGTGGGGGCCAGGTTGGAGCCGCCGGAGCCCAGGGCGTTGTAGGGGAAGTCGCTAGCGGCCGAGGGGCGGGGCCAGAAGTACCTCGCCTCCGAGAAGGGCTGGCCGATCAGGCGGGAGCCGACCGTGCGCTGGCGGTCGTCGGTGACGAAGCTCCCCTGCGCCTTGTCGGGGAAGAAGGCGGCGGAGATGGCGGTCACCACGGCGGGGTAGACCCCGCCGCAGATGACGGTAAAAAGTATGAACAGCATGATGGCCGGGCGAAATTCTCTCATAACGGTTTCCTTTGTTGTTCCTGTACCTGTAAACGACCTTTACTTGCGTCCCTCTCCCCTGCCCCTTGTACAGTCATCCCCTCTCCCCCCGGGAGAGGGTGGCCGGAGGCCGGGTGAGGGTAGATGTTATACCCTCCCTCACCCCTGCCCCTCTCCCGGAGGGCGAGGGATTATGGAGTTTCTGCCCCTCTTCCCGGAGGGAGAAGGAATATGGGGGGTAGCCCTAAAGGGGCGAGGGGGAGATGAAAATCCCGATCACCAGGTCGATCGCCTTGATCCCGATGAAGGGGGCGATCATCCCACCGAGCCCGTAGACGAGGAGGTTGTGGATCAACAGCTTCTCGGCCGGCATGGGGCGAAACTTGGTCCCCTTGAGCGCGAGCGGCACCAGGATCGGGATGATCACCGCGTTGAAGATGACCGCCGACAGGATGGCCGAGAGCGGGCTCCCCAGCCGCATGACGTTCAAGACGTTCAGCTGCGGGTAGATGGAGAGCATCATGGCCGGGATGATGGCGAAGTACTTGGCCACGTCGTTGGAGATCGAGAAGGTGGTCAGGTTGCCGCGGGTCATCAGGATCTGCTTCCCCACCTCCACGATGTCGAGAAGCTTGGTGGGGTTTGAGTCGAGATCGATGATGTTGGCCGCCTCCCGGGCCGGCTGGGTCCCGGTGTTCATCGCCACCGCCACGTCCGCCTGGGCGAGCGCGGGGGCGTCGTTGGTGCCGTCGCCGGTCATGGCCACCATGAATCCGGCCTCCTGGTTCTCCTTGATGAGCCGCAGCTTGTCCTCCGGTTTGGCCTGGGCCAGGAAGTCGTCCACCTGCGCCTCGGCGGCGATGGCGGCGGCGGTCAGCGGGTTGTCGCCGGTGATCATCACCGTCTTGATCCCCATGCTGCGAAGCTGCATGAAGCGCTCCTGGATCCCCCCCTTGATGATGTCCTTCAGGTTGATGACCCCGAGGATGTCGGCGTCGCGGCAGACCACCAGCGGAGTGGCGCCGGCGCGGGCGATGCGGTCCACCGCCTCCGCGAGATCGGCCGGGATGTTGGTGGCGCCGGCCGACTTGGCGAAGGCGACCGCCGAGTCGGAGGCCCCCTTGCGGTACTTGAGGCCGCCGGTGTCCACCCCGGAGAGGCGGGTGTCGGCGGAGAAGGCGATGGTGACCGCGTCGGCGGGGACCTCCCTGGCCATCCCGTACTTCGCCTTGGCCAGCACCACCACGCTTCTCCCTTCCGGCGTCTCGTCGGTGAGCGACGCGGTGAGCGCGGCCTCGGCGATCTCCTGCTCGCTGTGCCCTCCCACCGGGACGAACTCCACCGCCTCGCGGTTTCCCAGCGTGATGGTGCCGGTCTTGTCGAGGAGCAGCACGTTGACGTCGCCCGCCGCCTCGATGGCGCGGCCGGAGAGCGCGATCACGTTCTTCTGGAAGAGCCGGTCCATGCCGGCGATCCCGATGGCGGGCAAAAGCGCGGCGATGGTGGTGGGGGCGAGGCAGACGAAGAGCGCCACCAGCACGGTGAGGGAGACCGGGCTCCCCTGTCCGGCCGCCTTGACCGAGTAGACGGAGAGCGGGCTGATGTTGGCGCAGACCAGCAAAAAGACCAGGGTGAGCGCGATCAGGAGCACCTCGAGGGCGATCTCGTTGGGGGTCTTTCTCCGCTTGGCCCCTTCGATGAGGGAGATCATCCGGTCGAGGAAGGTTTCGCCGGGGTTGGCGGTGATCCGCACGATGATGGCGTTGGCGATCACCTCGGTCCCGCCGGTGACCGCACTCCGGTCGCCGCCGGACTCGCGGACCACCGGCGCCGACTCCCCGGTCACCGCCGCCTCGTTGACTAAAGCCGCCCCGGCGATGACGTCGCCGTCGCCGGCGATCATGTCGTGGGCCTCCACCAGGATGCAGTCGTCCTTGCGTAACGATTCGGCCGGGACCACCTCGTAGCTCGAGCCGAACTCCGGCTTCCTGAGCTTCTTGGCGCTCACCTCGGTGCGGCTTTTCCTCAGGCTCGCGGCGCGCGCCTTCCCGCGTCCCTCCGCGAGCGACTCGGCGAAGGTGGCGAAGATGACGGTCAGCCAGAGCCAGACCGAGACCAGGCCGGTAAACCAGGCGGGCTCCCGGTTGGCGCCGGTGAGGCTCATGGCGAAGGTGACGAGGGTGATGGCCGAGGCGATCTCCACGCAGAACATGACCGGGTTCTTCCAGAGGCCGCGGGGATCGAGCTTTTTGAACGATTCGATGAGCGCCGGCTTCATGATCCGGGCGTCGAAGATAGATATTGCTTCGGGTGCGTGTTTGGACATGACTTAGTTACCTCCCCGCATGATCAACTGTTCGACGATGGGCCCCAGGCTGAGCGCGGGGAAGAAGGTGAGGGCGCCGACGATCAGGATGACCAGGGCCAGCCAGAGGGCGAAGGGGACCTTGTCGGTCGGCAGGGTTCCCAGGCTGGGCGGGACGTACTTCTTCTCGGCCAAGGAACCCGCCATGGCGAGCGAGGCGACGATGGGGGCGAAGCGGCCGATGAGCATGGCGGCCGAGCCCGCGACGTTGTAGAAAACCGTGTTGGCGTTCAAACCCGCGAAGGCGCTCCCGTTGTTGTTGGACATGGAGGCGAAGGCGTAGAGGACCTCGGAGAGCCCGTGGGCCCCCGGGTTGGCCATGGAGGCGACCGCGGAGGGGAGGAGCATGGCGAGCCCCGAGAAGACGAGCACCAGGATCCCCGAGGTGAGGACGGTGACGATCGACATCCACATCTCGCGTACCTCGATCTTCTTGCCGAGGAACTCGGGTGTCCTGCCGATCATGAGCCCGGCCACGAAGACCGCGATCACCACGAAGGCGACCATGGTGTAGAGGCCGGTCCCCACCCCGCCGAAGACCACCTCGGAGAGGAGGATCAAGGAGAGCGGGACCATCCCCCCGAGCGGGGTGAACGAGTCGTGCATGGCGTTGACCGCGCCGCAGGAGGTGCCGGTGGTGGCCGCCGCGAACAGGGCGCTTCCCGCCACGCCGAAGCGGACCTCCTTACCTTCCATGTTGGCCGCCTGGACCCCCAGCTTGGCCACCTGCGGGTTCCCGGCGCTCTCCGACCAGCAGAGGACGCCGACGGCCAGGACCAGGATGGCGAGCATGACCGCCAAAAGCGCCCATCCCTGCCGGGTATTCCCCGCCATGGTCCCGAAGGTGTAGGTGAGCCCCCCGGAGATCAGGAGGATCAGGAAGACCTCGACCAGGTTGGAGAGCGGGGTGGGATTCTCGTAGGGATGCGCGGAGTTGGCGTTGAAGAAGCCGCCGCCGTTGGTCCCTATCTCCTTGATGGCCTCCTGGGAGGCGACCGGCCCCATCGGGATGGTGACCTCCTTCGCGGTGGCGCTCTCGGTGACGGCGTTCCCCTTGGCGTCTTTGACCGGGTTACCCTGGCCGTCCAGCTTCGGCTTGTCGTAGGTGACCGGCTGGAGGAGCGGCACCGTCTGGTAGGCGCTGAAGTTCTGGATCACCCCCTGGGAGACCAGGAAGACGGCGAAGACGACGGAGAGCGGCAGCAGCAGGTAAAGGACGCAGCGGGTGAGGTCGACGTAGAAGTTGCCGATCTCGGAGACCCGGCGCCGGATGAAGCCGCGGATGACCGCGATGGCGACCACGATCCCGGTGGCGGCGGAAAGGAAGTTGTGGACCGCGAACCCCCACATCTGCGAGAAGTAGCTCGCCGCCGATTCTCCCGAGTAGGCCTGCCAGTTGGTGTTGGTCATGAAGCTCACCGCGGTGTTCAATGCGAGGTGCCAGGAGAACCCCGAAAGCTTCTGCGGGTTCATCGGGAGCACCCCCTGCAGCATCAGGATGGCGAAGATGGCCACCCCCCCCAGGAGGTTGAAGAGGAGAAGCGCCCAGGCGTAGCGGCCCCATCCCATCTCCTCGTCCTTCCCGGTCCCGCAGATCCGGTAGACCAGGCCTTCGCAGGGGGCCAGCAAGGGCGAGAGGGGGGTCCGTTCCCCCTGGAACACCTTGGCCATGTAGCGGCCGACCGGCTTGATCGCCGCCAGCAGTACGGCGAAGAACGCCACCGTCTGTATCCACTCGTAACTCGTCATCGTCTCTGTCTCCAGTTCTCTTCCGTTTATCAGGAAGGCGTTGAAAGTCGCTTCCTTCTCACGGTAACGAGCTTAGCCCGCCTGACCTTTAGAGGGGGTCAAAATAGGGAGAAAAGGTGTCAAGAACCTGTTTAGATCAGGTTAACGATGTGTCAAGGGGGCAAAAGCATGGCGGCTGAGGGTGATGAAGAGCGCGTGGCGAAAGGTAAGCGAGGAGCAGTGTGACGGGAGAGATTATTTAAGAAGGACATCGGGGTGTTACGGCGATGGTTGTGGCAATTATGTCTCGACGCGGCTATAGTTACAGGCACCGCTGAAAGCGGATCTTTATTTTCCCTTGATGACAACGGCGGCCATTTTTACACCGTCTAAAGGTTGAACCGGATAAGGTTGACTCTCGAGCGATCCATTAAAGGCAGGAAGTTTCGAGATGAGAATCTATCTGTTCGACCCCGGCACCGGCATATACCAGGGTGACGACTTTACCGACGAACCCTTTTTTCTTGGCGATCCCCCCCCGTTTCCGGATGGGGTGACCACCGTCGCTCCCCCGCCTGCGGAAGCCGGGCGGGTCCCCTGTTTCGACGTCATCGCCGGGCGGTGGATCATGAAGCCCCGGCCTCCCGCCAATGGGCGGCGGCCCCACTCGGAGGAGCGCGTTCTTATCGCGGTGACCAATGACGACTGAACAGCAGCGCTTCATTTCCCCCTACGACCTTCAGCCGGGGCAGACCCTGGACGGCCGGTTCGAAATCCTGGAATCGATCAGCCGCAGCGGCATGGCGACCATCTTCAAGGCCGCCGACCTCGACACCGGCCAGACGGTCGCCATCAAGGTCCCCCACCTGCAGTTCGAGAGCGATCCCGGCTTCTATTCCCGTTTCGTGCGCGAGGGGGAGGTCGGCGCCCGCTTCCACCACCCCTACCTTCTCAAGTTCATTGCCGTCGAAAAACAGAGCCGCCCCTACCTGGTCATGGAGTACCTCGAAGGAGAGACCCTGGCCCAGTTCCTGAAGAGCGCGGGGGCGCTGCCGGAGCGCCAGGCGCTCGAGATGGCGAGCCGCATCTGCGGCGCGCTCTCCCACATGCACCAGGCCCAGGTGATCCACCGCGATCTCAAGCCGCAGAACATCATGCTCTGCCGCGACGGGAGCCTGCGGATCTTCGATTTCGGGATCGCGCGGGGGACGGGGCGGCGCTTCACCTTCGTCGGCTTCACCCCCTCCATCGGGACGCCGGAGTACATGGCCCCCGAGCAGGTGCTCGGCAAGCGCGGGGACGAGCGGACCGACCTCTACACCCTCGGGGTCATCCTCTACCAGATGGTTACCGGGGAGATCCCCTTCTCCGACCCGGGGGGCGACATCTTCAAGGGGATGAACGCGCGGGTGACCGGAGACCCGGTGGCTCCCCGCAAGGTGAACCGGGAGATCTCCGAGGCGGCCGAGGAGATCATCCTGCACGCCATGGAGCGCGACCCCGCCGACCGCTATCCCTGCGCCGAGGCGATGCAGCGGGAGCTTGATCACCCGGAAACGGTGGCCCTGACCGGGCGCTGGCGAAACCTCAAGCCCCCCCAGCCGTGGAAGCGCTACCTGAAGAGCGGGATCATGGTGGGACTCTTGCTCGCCGCCGCCATCGCGCTCCTAACCTGGATCGTGCTCCTCATCATCAAGAGGGGGGCTTAGCAGGGTGAGGATGGGGTAGCTACCCCCTCTCGTCTTGACGTTTTCTTTACACACCTTCCCGCCATTTTGACACCTTCTTTATCCCCGATCGGCTATCGTTCAAGGACCGGCAACGGCTACTGAGACAACGTCGTCTTTGCGAGAGAGCCACATTCGAAGAATGTGCGGACGGCAAATCACTCTGCCCGTCCGCCGAAGGGGAGCAGGCAATAGCATGACGGACCAGAGTTCGGCAGCAGACCAGACCATCGTAGGACGCATCATCAGGGCCATCTTCGGCTCACCGAAGTACCTCAAAGACCCTCACCTGTTCCACAAGATGGCCCTGATCCCTATCCTGGCCTGGGTCGGCCTCGGAGCCGACGGCCTTTCCTCCTCCGCCTACGGTCCCGAGGAGGCCTTCCGCGCCCTGGGCGAGCACACCTACCTCGCGGTTTTCCTGGGGCTCACTACGGCCCTCACCGTCTTCATCATTTCCTATGCCTACTCGAGGATCATCGAGCATTTCCCCCACGGGGGCGGCGGCTATATCGTGGCCACCCACATGCTGGGAGAAAAGGCCGGGGTCGTCTCGGGGAGTGCGCTGTTGGTCGACTACGTGCTGACCATTACCGTCTCCATCGCCTCCTGCGTGGATGCCTGCTTCAGTTTCATCCCCCAGTCGTTCCACGTCTATAAGGTCCCGGTCGGCATCTGCCTGGCCATCGTTTTGATCATCCTCAACATCCGCGGTGTCAAGGAATCGATCTCCGTCATGGCGCCGATCTTCATGGTCTTCGTGATCACCCACCTCATCCTCCTGGTCTACGGCGTCGGCGCCCATGTGGACCGTGTCGTGCCGCTCGCCTCGGGGATCAAGAACGGCCTTTCCCACGACCTCTCCACCATAGGGGTGATCGGGATCATGCTGCTCTTCCTCCGGGCCTATTCGCTGGGGGGCGGTACCTATACCGGGATCGAGGCGGTCTCCAACGGCCTGCAGATCATGCGCGAACCGCGGGTGAAGACCGGCAAAAGAACCATGATCTACATGGCCACCTCGCTGGCCTTCACCGCCGGCGTCCTCTTCTTCTGCTACGCCTTGGTGGGGATCAAGCCGGTGGATGGGAAGACTCTCAACGCGGTACTTGCCGACGGGCTCTTCGCCCACTGGCCGATGGGAAGCGCACTGGCCTTCGTCACCATCTTTTCCGAGGGTGCCCTGCTGCTCGTTGCCGCTCAGACCGGCTTTGTCGACGGCCCCCGCGTCATGGCCAACATGGCGGTGGACTCCTGGTTCCCGCACCGCTTCGCCGCCCTCTCGGTCCGCCTCACCATGCGTAACGGCATCATGCTGATGGGACTGTCCACGATCGCACTGCTCCTCTACACCAAGGGATCCGTCTCCGCGCTGGTGGTCATGTACTCCATCAACGTCTTCGTCACCTTCTCTCTGTCTCAGCTCGGCATGTCGAAGTTCTTCATCCAGAAGCGGAAGGAGGACCCGCTCTGGTTCCGCCACCTTATGGTCCACCTGGTCGGCCTCCTGCTGTGCGTCACTATCCTCATCATCACCACGATCGAAAAATTTACCGAGGGGGGCTGGCTCACCCTGGTCATCACCTCGGTGGTCATCGCCCTTTGCTACCTCATCAAGGCCCACTACCTGAGGCTCAGGAAGGGGATGAGGGACCTGGACGAGGCGCTGCTCGATTTCCCGCTCTCCCACCACGGGGAGGTGCCGGCGCTCGACCGCAACGCGCCGACCGCCATCCAGCTCGTCTCCAGCTACTCGGGCTTCGGGGTCCATACCCTGCTCTCCATCATGTCCACCTTCCCGAAGACCTATAAGAACATCATCTTCGTCTCGGTCGCCATGATCGATTCCGGCTCCTTCAAGGGGGCCGAGGAGATCGAGGCCCTGGAGGAATCGGTCAAGGGTTCGATGGAGCGCTACGTGGACATGGCCAACAAGCTCGGCTTCGCGGCCGACTACCGCACCGTGCTCGCCACCGACGTGGTGGAGGGGGCGGTACGGCTTTGCAAGGAGGCGGCGGACGAGTATCCCCGCTCCACCGTCTTCACGGGGCAGATCACCTTCCGGCTGGAGAAGTTCTACCACCGGCTGCTCCACAACGAGACCGCCTTCGCGATCCAAAGGCGCCTGCAGTGGGACGGCCTCACCACCGTCATCATGCCGATCCGGGTCCGCTCCTAGCCCGGGGACAGGCCCGGGGACTGGTGCCGGGTCCCCCTCTTCGCCCGTTAATCCGCCATGAGATGCCGATGTTAAGCGAACCAACGAGAATGCGGGTCCTGGTGGTGGATGCCGACCTCCAGAGCAGCCGTTTTCTGCAGCAGGTGCTGGAGGACGATTTCCAGCTCACCCTGGTCGGGAAGGGGCAGAGCGCACTGGCCGCCACCGCGGCTTCCTCGCCCGATCTCATCCTCCTCGACCTGGAACTCCCCGATGTGGGCGGTATCGAGGTGATCGGGAAACTGAGGGAGTGGTCCCCGGTCGCGATCATCGTGGTCTCCGCCCTCGACGGTGAGGAGGACAAGATCGCCTCCCTCAACGCCGGTGCCGACGACTACGTCACCAAGCCGTTCGGCGCCGGCGAGCTGAAGGCGCGGATGGCGGCCGTCCTCAGGCGGTCCCTTCCCCGGCAGGTGGGGCAGGAGCCGGTCTTCACGAGCGGCGACCTGATCGTCAACCTCCCCGAGCGCCGGATTCTGGTCGGGGGGCGCCCGGTCCCGCTCACCCCTATCGAGTACCAGATCCTCCGGCTCCTGGTGCTGCACGCCGGCAAGGTGGTTACCCAGAACTTCCTCTTGAAGCAGGTATGGGGGAGCTCCTTTCTGGAACAGCCGCACATCCTGCGGGTCAACATCAGCAATCTCCGCCACAAGATCGAGAAGAATCCCGCAAACCCCTCCTACATCCTCACCGAACCCCGGGTCGGCTACCGTCTGAGACGGCATCCCGATCAACCCTGAACACCCCAAATCCCCGGCCACCCTGACCCGGTGAAACCATTGACGTTTATGAGTTGATGATGGGAAGTTGCTCTGGTATGCTGCGCGGTCAGAAACTACCGGCGGTCCGCGAGGTATGGAATGAAGAAGCATCTGCTTTTGGCGATAACCTTTGTCGCTGTTATGGCATCCCAAGCCTATGCCACTCCCAAGCACCTTTTCATCACCGGCCCCTTCAAAACCGGCCCCGATGTCACCAGGCTCTGCCTCCAGTGTCACCAGAAAGAGACCCGTGCCATCATGCAGACCGTGCACTGGAAGTGGTCGAAGAAGCAGACGGTGAACGGGAAGGCAGTCGAGTACGGCAAGAAGAACGCCATCAACAACTTCTGGGGAGCCGTCCCCTCCAACTGGTCCGGCTGCACCAACTGCCACGCCGGTTACGGCTGGGTGGACGAGAGCTTCGACTTCAACAATCCGGAGAATGTCGACTGCCTGGTCTGCCACGACACCACCGGCACCTACAAGAAGTTCCCGGGAGCCGCCGGACACCCGGTCTACCCCGGCGAGACCAAAGAGTACCCGAAGGGGACCGTCTGGCCTCCGGTCGACCTGGCCGCGGTGGCCCGCTCGGTTGAGCGCCCCAACCGCGCCGCCTGCGGAAACTGCCACTTCTCCGGCTGCGGCGAGGACGGCGCCAAGCACGGCGACCTCGACTCCACGCTGGCCAATCCCACCCCCGAGCAGGACGTCCACATGGGGAAATACAAGCTGACCTGCGAATCGTGCCACCAGGCCGCCAACCACGACGTCAAGGGGGAGGCGATCTCGGTCTCCTTCAGCTCCGGCCCCCGCGCGATGGCCTGCATGAACTGCCACAAGGGGCGCATCCATCCGAGCCAGGCCCTGAACAACCACCTGAAAAGGGTGGCCTGCCAGACCTGCCACATCCCGCGCTACGCCAGAACCATCCCCACCATGACCTCCTGGGACTGGTCGACCGCCGGCAAAGACTTAAAGCCCGAAGAGATCAAGAAGGACAGCTTCGGCAAGGAGCTTTACCGGAAGGACCGCGGGAGCCTCACCTATGGGAAGGACCTGGTCCCCACCTACTTCTGGTACAACGGCCAGGTGGACAAGATCCGGCCCGGTGACAAGATCGATCCTACCAGGACCGTCTGGATTACCGCCCCGCGCGGCGAGCGCTCCGATCCCGACGCGAGGATCTTCCCGTTCAAGATCATGAAGGGTAAGCAGCCGTACGACTCGAAGAACCTGACGCTGGCCGTCTTCAACCTCACCGGCCCCCCCGACTCGACGACCGCCTACGAAAAGATCTACCGCTGGAACACCGCGATCATGGCCGGCATGAAGGCCGCCGGGATCCCCTACAGCGGCGAATACGGCTGGGTCGATACCGCCATGGTCTGGGCGCTCAACCACACGGTGGCCCCGAAAGAGATGGCGCTCTCCTGCCCCAACTGCCACGTGGAAGGGGGGAGGCTCGATTGGAAAGCGCTTGGCTACCCCAAGGATCCCCGCTAGGAGGGTGATCATGACACTGGCCGCCGTTCACATTGGCGACAAGGGGGGGCGCATCCTCAAGGCCGGACCCTCGGGGGAGCCCCGATGAGCGACCGTCTCGCCGAACTGAGGGTGAAACCGGATCTCACCAACGATGAGCTGAGCGAGCTGATCCGCCTGAGCCCCCCCGGCACCTTCGTCACCCTCCCCAATTTCGAGGACATGGGGGTGGTGGATCTCAGGCGCGCCTTCAAGAACCTGCAGGAGGGGACGGAACGGAGCCGGTACGCCTTCGAGGTCGGGTGCTACATCGAGGCCATCGCGCTCACCATCCAGCACGCCGAGTTCTGGCTCCGGATGTTCGTGGCCGGGCTGAGCCATGACAAGGAGATCTTCCGCCAGAACAACAAGAAGTCGTTCGGGATGGTGGTCATGGAGTGCAAGCGGCTCGGCATGGACCGCACCCTGGTCACCGAACTCTTGGAGTTCAACCGCAAGCGGGTCTCCTCCGTCCACCAGTACCTCCTCGGGGTGACCGATTACGACGACCTCCTCTCCGCCTGCCGGCAGTACCTTGGCCTCGACCGGAAGGTGCAGCAGTACGTGGTGGCCGCCATCGGGGAACCCGCCACCGGTGCCGAAGACATCACCGGCCGCCTTCTCTTCCGCCAGGATTTGTGACCGTCGAGGGGAATGCCCCCTCGGATTCGCGTGATACTAAAAAGGGGGACGGGCTCCGCAGGTGCCCGTCCCCCCTTCATTTCATCTTCCTCTCCACCGGAGAGAGGAACCAATTGTGAGTACATGGACAAGAACAGCATCGTCGCACAGATCATCAGCCGGCTTAACGCCGACCTCGAACTCTTTTTCTCCGCAGCCAAAACCGCCCACGAGGCGGCCACCCACGCAGAAAACCAGCCCGACAACAAGTACGACACCCTTGCTTTGGAGTCCTCCTACCTCGCCCAGGGGCAGGCTAACCGCGCCCAGGAGCTCAGGCTCGCCATTTCCGTCTACAGGCAGCTCGTACTCCCCGACGCCGGCGAACCTGTCGGCATAGGCTCGCTGGTGACCATCGAGGCGGCGGACGGCTCAACCAAGACGCTCTTCATCGGTCCGCTGGCCGGTGGGATGAAGATCGTGTACCAGGGAAGAGAGCTTATGGTTATCACCCCGACCTCCCCGATCGGACGGGAGCTGATGGGGAAGGAGCCGGGAGATTCCGTCGAGATCCGCACCGGCCCGCGCCGCATCGAGTACGAGATCGTCGAGGTCCGGTGAATTCCATCCCCCTCGCCCCTTCAGGGGAGAGGGGCCCACATTCCTTATCCCCTCGCCCCTTTAGGGGAGAGGGGCAGGGGTGAGGGAGGCTTTGACGTCTGCCCTCACCCGGCCTCCGGCCACCCTCTCCCCCAGCGGGGGCGAGGGTATGACCTTATGGGGGTGAGGAAGGTTTGAAAGTTGGGGCGAATACGTAGCGTGGGCACTCCGTGCCCACGCGGAATTGCAGGTTAAGCCCGGCGCATGAAACGCAAAAAGGCGGCCGTGTGGCCGCCCCTTTGGCGTCTGGGAGTGAGCCTGGGGTACTAGTACTTCTCGAACGTCTCGTCGAGATCGAGTTCGGCCCCGCTCGTGGTCGGCACGGCTGCGTGAGTCAGCGGCTTCGCGGCGCCGGCGCCCTTCTTCGCTCCGGTTTTTACCCTCGCCGCAGTCGTGGTGCGGGTGATCGCTCCTGAACGCCGCTCGATCTTGAAGAACGAGATGGATGACTGCAACTGCTCCGCCTGGCTGGAGAGCTCCTCCGCGGTCGACGCCATCTCTTCGGCGGCCGAGGCATTCTGCTGGATGACCTGGTCAAGCTGCTGCATCGCCTTGTTGATCTGCTCGGCCCCGGCGTCCTGCTCCCTGCTCGCCGCGCTGATCTCCTGGACCAGCCCGGCGGTCTTCTGGATGTCGGGCGCCATCCCGGCGAAGAGGGTCCCGGCGGTTTCGGCGACCTGGACGCTGCTGACGGAGAGCTCGGAGATCTCCGCGGCCGCCTTCTGGCTCCGCTCGGCGAGCTTTCTCACTTCGGAGGCCACCACCGCGAACCCCTTGCCGTGCTCGCCCGCGCGGGCGGCCTCGATGGCGGCGTTCAGCGCCAAGAGGTTGGTCTGGCGAGCGATCTCCTCGATGATGTTGATCCTGCCGGCGATGTCCCTCATGGCGTGGACGGTCCGCTCCACCGCCTTGCTCCCCTCTTCGGCGTTCTTCGCCGACTGCACCGAGATCTTCTCGGTCTGCAGGGCGTTATCGGCGTTTTGCCTGATATTGGAGGACATCTCTTCCATGGAGGCGGAAGCCTCCTCGGCGGCTGCCGCCTGCTCGGTCGCTCCCTGCGACATGCTCTCCGCACTGGCGGAAAGCTCCTCGCTGCCCGCCGCCACGTTCTCCGCGGCCGAGGCAACCTCTCCGACCACCGCTTTCAGCCTGGTCACCATCTCCTTCAAGGCGGCATAGATCCCGATCTCTTTGCGGTGGCTGGCGAACTGGATGGTGAGGTCCCCCTCGGCGACCCGGTCGGCGATGGCGGCTATCTCGGCGGGCTCGCCCCCGAGCTGCCTGGTGAGGCTCAAGGTGATGATGATCCCGAGGGCGGCGCCGACGCCGATGGAGCCGAGGATCAGGATGATCATGAAGAGCCGCCCCTGCTGGTACATGAGCTGGTTTTCGTGGGCGATCTCCTTGGCGTTGGTCTCCTTGAGGGTGGTCGCCTCGTCGATCAGTGCATTGATCGCACTGATCTTCTCGCGGGCCTGGCCGTTGGAGAGGCTGACCGACTCCCTCGCCGCCTGCAGCGCGTCGGCCTGCGCCATGCTGAGAACCTGCTTGCTGACCGGCTGGTACTCCTCCCAATCTTTGCTGATCTTCGCGAGGAGCTCCTTTCCTTTCTCGGTGTGGAAGAGGGCGCGCGCCTTCTCGAGGTCTTCGGTCGCCTTCTTCCTCCCATCCTCGTTCATCTGGACGAATTTCTTGCGGTCGGCTTCCGAGGAGGCGAGCAGCAGGTTTTTCTCCGCCCGGACGGCCCTCAGTATGTTGATGCTGGCCTCCTTGATGTGGGCAACACCGAGGAGCTCCCGCTCGTACATCTGATCGGCACGTTCACTCATCACCGCCATGTTGCGAATACCGACAGCGCCCACTACCCCGGTGATGACTGACATTGCCAGAAACGCCACCAGAAGTCGGGTCCTTACCCTGATGTTCCCTAACCACTGCATTTGCTCCCTCCTTGTACAGCACCATTGTCTTGATTTGTTCCGGATGGGACGGTATTTTGCTGCCATTACACACTAAACTGCCGTGGTTTCTTTTCGGCGACAGAATGCTTTTTCTTAAATGAGAAATTGCAGTAGGATTGTAGTTTCTTACACAGTAACGATTACTTCTATGGCATGATTTCATTACGATGACGGATGGATTAAGTCATTGTAGGGAGGTTAGATCCAGCATGTATTACTATTTCAACTACGATGAGCCGCTGTTTCGCCCCCCTTCCGAGGCGCAAAGCCTCATAATCCAGGCGACCATCGGTTGTTCCCAGAACCGCTGCAAATTCTGCGGGATGTACAAGACGAAGAGCTTCCATATCCGTCCGGTATCCGAGGTGGTGGCGGAACTGGAGGCGGTCCCGGTGTCGCATCGGGCCTACGTCCAGAGGGTCTTCATCGCGGACGGTGACGCCCTCGTCTACCCGTTCGAGGGACTCGTCGAGATCCTCGATGCGCTCGCCCGCCTGTTTCCCAACCTCGCCCGGGTGGGAGCCTACGCCTCCCCCAACAGCCTGACTACCAAGAACGCGGAAGAGCTGGCTGTCCTGCGGGAGAAGAAGCTGCGGATCCTCTACTTCGGGCTGGAAAGCGGTGACGCCGAGACGCTGCGGGCGGTAGACAAGGGATTCGAGCCGGACGAGATGCTGGCCCTTTGCCGCAAGGCCCAGGACGCGGGGATGAAGCTGTCGGTGACCGCCATCTTAGGCCTCGCCGGGCAGGCGCGCAGCCGCGAGCACGCGGAGGCGACCGCCCGATGGATCACCGCGCTCTCGCCGGAATACTTCTCGCTCCTGACCATGTTCACCCGCCATAACGACGACTGGCTGAGGAGCATCACTCCGCTTACCCACGGCCAGATCATCGAAGAGGCCCTCACCATGCTGAGGAACCTCTCCCCCCACCGAACCATCCTCAGGTCCAATCACGTCTCCAATTTTCTCAATCTCGCCGGGAGTTACCCGAAGGACCGCGAGCGTCTGATCCAGACCGCTGAAGCGGCCCTGGCCCAGGCTCGCCGCCAGACCTCGTGGTTTGCTTCTGTCCCGGACTACAGCGAGGAGTACTACTAGGGGAGGGGGCGATCATAGCCGCCGGCGAAGCTGACGGCGACGCCGCAACTAAGGGGCCTTGCCGCGCGTCCCTTCCCCTTCAAGGGGAAGGACAGGATGAGGATGGGGGGCAGAATGGGGCGAGAGGTGGATTGAGGGGGACTGGCCCATGGGGGCCAGGGCTTCAGAATGGGCGAGGGGGACAGGCACCTGCGGAGCCAGTCCCCTCCCTCTTTTACTTTTCGGTGGGCTCCGTCGCCTGCGCGTGTACCTTCGGGCACTCGGCGGCGCATTCATCGCATGCGCCCGGGCAGGGTTCGATGTGGATCAGGACCTGGCTGTAGGGGAGCCGGCGCTCGATGTCGGCCTCTATCTGGTCGCTCAAGGCATGCCCCGCCTCCACGCTGATCTGTCTCGGGACCACGAGATGCATGTCGATGTGCCTCGTGTGCCCGGACTTGCGGGTGCGAAGCTTGTGGTACTCGATGAACTGGGTGCCGTATCCCTCCATGATCTCGTGGATGACGGCTTCCTCTTCGTCCGGGAGTTTGACGTCGAGGATGTGGAAGAAGGCGGTCTTGGTAAGATCCCAGGCGGCCTTGAAGATCATGCAGGCGACGATGATGGCGATGATGGGGTCGATGATCCCGATGCCGGTAAAGTGGATCGCGATGAGGCCGACGAAGACTCCGAAGGAGGTGTAGACATCGGTCCGCAGATGCATGGCATCGGCTTCCAGCGCGACGGAGTCGGTGGTCACCGCCACCGAAAGGAGGTGCCGGGATACGAGGTAGTTGGCGAGCGCCGAGCCACCCATGACCGCGCTTCCCAGCCCGAGTTGCCCCACCTCCGCGACCCCGGTCCTCAGCTTCGCTACCGCCTCGAAGATGATGAAGAAGCCGGCGGCGAAGATCAGTACCGCCTCGACGGTCCCCGCCACGTTCTCGATCTTGCCATGGCCGAAGCGGTGCTCGTGGTCGGCGGGCTTGCCGGATTCGCGCACCGAGTACCAGGCGATCCCGGCCGCCACCAGGTCGACTGCGGAATGGACGGCCTCGGAGAGGATGGAGACCGATCCCGAGACGAGACCGCAGATCAGTTTCAGCACCACGAGGATGGTGTTGGAGATAATCGAGAGGCGGGCGGCCTTTCTTTTGAGACGATCGTGTTCGGCGTTGATCATAGTGTCGTTCTTTCGAATGAGGGAGTGCAGACATGACAAAGGGTTCACAGCACTGACTGCAAACCCTCGATCGTAAGTCCGATCAGTGACTTTTAACCCGAACCGGCCAGAAAAGCAAGATGCCGTTGACGTTTTCCGAGGTCCCCTTCGGCTATCCGGAGCCTCTTCACACCAGACCCTTTTAACGCCGCACTCTCCACAGGCCTTCCCATCCCCGAACGTAGGGTGGGCACCCCGTGCCCACGCGGAAATCCGTGCCCACGCGGAAACCGCCCGGCCCCTCGAGCCACGCCGCAAGCCGGTGTCGAGGAGATCGGCTTCCTGAGGAACCGGATAAAGTCTGGTAAACTTTGGGGACTGATTTCGCCGGAGGTGCCGATGAAAAGAGTGATCCTGACCGTACTAGCTCTATCGCTTCTTTTTCTTCTGACATCGTGCAACAGGAAACAGGAGTCCGCCTCCTCGAACCTTCCCCGCGTCTCCGCGACTCCCGACTACCTCAGGAGCTTCGGTGTTGCCCCCACCACTGAAAAAGGGACCTGCTTCGCCTTCGTCATCTATTTTCCCTCCGCCAAGCCGGCGGGGAAGGTTACGCCGATACCTTTCTTCAGTTTCGATGAAGGAAAATTGCAGACCGTCGCCCTTCAGCGCCTCATGATGGGCATGGACAGTGTTCCGGCCTATCGGGGAGAGTTCCTGCAACCGTTCCCTCCCGGCACGCGCCTTTTGGGCGTCGGCCTGCGGGGCACCACCGTTACCGTCAATTTCAGCAAGGAGATCGCCACCGTCGAACGCGATCCCCGCGCTGCGGAAGCATTGGTCACCGCCGTGGTGCTCACCCTCAAACAGTTCGAGAAGGTGCGCCAGGTCCGCCTGACGGTGGATGGTTCCCTCGATGCCCTCGACACCCTGGTGGGACATGCCGATGCCTCAGCCGTCATGGCCCCGTCGGCGCCGCGTCTTCTCAGCGTCACCGCGGCCAAGGAGAAGGGCGCCAAGAACGCGGAGGAGATCAACGCCTATTTCGACCGCCCGGTGGAGATCAAGGCGCTCAGGATGGCCGGTGCGGATGGTAAGCCGTTCCAGGGGGAGCTCTTCCAGTCCGTTTTCGACATGGCCGGCGTGCTGAAGCCGAAGGATCCGGCGCTCTTCGTCAAGGGGATGCCGGTGGAGGTCCACTGGGAGGTGGCTGACAAGCTGGGACGGAAAGCCTCGGGAGACCAGGAGGTACCGTTGGAGTGGATGGAACATTGAACTCCCGTTTTCCCCTCCCCTTCATTGGGAGGGCAGGGGGTGTGGATGGGTTTCGTGGGCCGCCCCTCTCCTGCTGGTATACTTGACGGTAACCTTCGTTGAGTTCTCACCAGCATGGAGATTTTCATGGCTATCCTCGCAGCGGTCGCCGGCGTCGCCTTCATCATCATTGCCCTGTGGGAAGGATTTGAGACCATCATCCTCCCTCGCCGCGTCACCCGCCGATTCCGCTTTACCCGCGTCTTTTACCGGACCACCTGGCGCCCCTGGATGAAGCTCGGGCGTGCCCTCATCCCGGTCAACCGCCGGGAGACCTGGCTCGGTTGTTTCGGGCCCCTCTCCCTGCTGCTCCTTCTGTCCGTCTGGGCCTGCGTCCTCATCACCGGTTTCGCCCTTTTGCACTGGGCCGCCGGTTCGGCCTTCTTTGCCAACGACGGTCACGGCGGGATTTTCATCGACCTCTACCTGAGCGGCACCACCTTTTTCACGCTGGGCCTTGGGGACGTCCTTCCCCACAACACCGTGGGGAGGGTCCTGGTGGTGCTGGAGTCCGGCCTGGGATTCGCCTTCCTCGCCCTCGTCATTGGCTACCTCCCGGCACTCAACCAATCCTTCGCCCGCCGCGAGGTCAGCATCTCCCTCCTCGACGCGCGCGCAGGCTCGCCCCCCTGCGCCTCAGAAATGCTCCGCCGTCACTCCCATCACGGCGGGATGGACTCCCTCCAAAAACTCCTGGGCGAGTGGGAGCGCTGGGCCGCCGAGTTCCTGGAAGGGCACCTCTCCTACCCGGTGCTCGCCTACTTCCGCTCCCAGCACGACAACCAGTCCTGGCTGGGGGCGCTGACCGCTATCCTCGACACCTGTGCCCTCATCATGGCCGGGTTGGAAGGAACCTGTGCCCGCCAGGCCGAGCTCACTTTCGCTATGTCCCGCCACGCCGTCGTCGATCTCTCCCTGGTCTTCTACACCAAGCCGCGCCCGCCGAAGACCGATCGCCTCCCGAAGGAAACCATGGAAGAGCTGCGCGCCCTGCTGGCTCGCAGTGGTCAGAAGCTCGGGGACGGTGACGAGTTCGAGAGAAAGTTGAAGGAGCTTCGACAGATGTACGAGCCCTACGTGAGCGCACTGGCCGCCCACTTCTACATAGGCCTTCCCCCGTGGGTCGCGAGGGGGGACAGCGCCGACAACTGGTTGGGAAGTTACTGGGAACGCCCCGGGAAGAAAAGAGACCAGGTCCTCGGCCGGGGCGGGGAGCACTTCTGACTTCGAACGGAACCTTCCACCGGGGCGGGAGGGGTGATGATTAAAATACTTGCATTAGCTCCGGATTAGAGGCAGTATTGGCCATCGCGCCTAAGTATTTTCATGAGGTACAGAGCCCCCTGATGAACATCGACCCCACTGTTCCCCAGCCGACCGTCGCCCCCGATCCTCCCCCCGGCACGAAACCTCAATTTGCGTCGTTATTCTCCGACCTCCAGGCAGGATATGAAGCCATCATCGAAGGCTTCGATGGGCTGATCTATATCTGTTCTCGCGACTACCGCGTCCTCTACATGAATGCGAGGTTCATCGAACGTACCGGGAGGGATGCCACCGGAGAGCTCTGCTACCGCGCACTCCACGATCTCGACGCCGTCTGCCCGTGGTGTGTCAACGAGCGCGTCTTTGCCGGGGAAAAGGTTCGCTGGTCCCTTAAAAGCCCCAAGGACGGCCGCAGCTATGACGTCACCAACGTCCCGATCAAGCTGGCAGACGGGACCATCGTGAAACAGTCCCTGATCCAGGACGTGACGGAGCGGGTGGTTGCCGAGGAGACCATCCGGGCCAACGCGGAATACCAGCAGGCTCTCTTCTGCGCCATCCAGGACGGTGTCTCCGTCATCGATACCGAGGGGGTCCATGTCAAGGTCAACAATGCATTCTGCGCCATGACGGGGTATACCCGCGAGGAGCTGATCGGGAGCGGGACGCCGCACCTGTACTGGCCGGAGGAGGAATACCCGAAGATCCAGGAGGCTTTTGACCGGCTCGACAGAGGCGAGGTCGGCGAGGTCGAGTTGATCTTCAAGCGCAAGTCGGGAGAGAGGTTTCCGGTCATCATCCACCCCTCCACGGTGAGGAACCGGGACGGCGAGGCGACCGGCTATCTCGCCACCATCAAAGACATAACCGAGCGGAAACGGACGGAAGATGCATTGCGGCGAAGCAATGCCCGCCTGGCACTTCTGGCCGCCACCACCAACGACCTGCTCAAGGCGAAGGATCCGCAGCAGGTGGTAGGCGCCCTCTGCGCAAGGGTCCTGTCCCATCTCGACTGTCAACTGTTTTTCAACTTTCTGCTCGACGAGGAACAGGGGCGGCTGCGCCTCAACGCGTGGGGGGGAATCCCGGAAGAGGAGGCCAGGAAGATCGAATGGCTGGACCTGGGGGAGGCGGTCTGCGGTTGTGTGGCCCGTGATGGAGTACGCATCGTCGCCCCCGATATCGACTCCAGCCCGTCTCCCCGGACCGAACTCCTCGCCTCCTACGGAGTGAAGGCCTACGCCTGCCTCCCGCTGGTGGTGCAGGATAAGGTGCTGGGGACCATCTCTTTCGGCTCTTGCACGAGACCCCGCTTCAGCGACGCGGACCTTGCCACCATGAACGCGGTGGCCGAGCAGATGGCCATAGCTTTCCAGCGAAAGAAGATCGAAGAGGGGCTGCAAAAGGCCCACAACGAATTGGAGCTTCGTGTTCGCGAGCGGACCCTCGAGCTGCAGGCCACCAACCAGGAGCTGGAATCCTTCTGCTACTCGGTCACCCATGAGCTCAGTGCACCGCTGCGGGGAATCAGCTGCTTCAGCAGCATTCTGCACGGAGAGTATTCCGACAAGATCGATGACGCGGGGAGGGAGTTTCTGAAACGGATCGGGACCGCTGCGGTACGGATGGGGGTACTGGTGGAGGATCTGCTGAACCTCTCCCGGGTCACCCGCCGAAAGCTCAACCGGGAGCCCGCGGACCTCTCCGGAATCGCTTCCCAGGTCGCGGCGACGCTGCGGAACCAGGACCCCGAGCGCGCGGTGGAAATCACCGTTGCCGAAGATCTGCGGGCTCAGATGGACAGCGGGTTGGCGTGTCTGGCGCTGCAAAACCTGGTCGGAAACGCCTGGAAGTACACCAGGGAGGTCGCTGCCGCCAGGATCGAGGTGGGGAGCTTCGCCGAAGGGGACGAGACCGTCTTCTTCATCCGGGACAACGGGATCGGCTTCGCCATGGAGTATGCTGAAAAGATCTTCCAGCCTTTTGAGAGGTTGCACCGCATCGGGAGCTACGAGGGGACCGGTATCGGGCTGGCCACCGTGCAACGGGTCATCGCCAGGCACGGTGGACGGGTGTGGGCCGAAGCGGAGCCCGGCAAAGGTGCGACCTTCTACTTCACCGACGGCTCGTATTCGGTGCCCCCTGCCGACGCCCCCCGTGAGGCAACCGTCCCGTCCGTAGAAGCCCCCGTGCCCGCCTTCGCCCCCGCCTGACCTCCTGCGCCATCGTGGGCCAGGTTGCTAATCCTCATTGGTGCAGAGCTTCAGATTCCCGCCGAGCAATCAGTCTTCCTCAAGGGTTCCCGGTGAGAGTCCGCCCGCAATGGCTGATATCCCTCGTGTGCGAGCTCTCCCTCTCCCTCCGGGAGAGGGCCCGGGGTGAGGGGAGAGAAGTGATCAACTTCCGTCCGGAAAGTGAAACTTCCGGAAAAAAGTGATCAACTTCCGTCCGGAAAGTGAAACTTCTGGTGAGAAGTGAATAACTCCCGTCCGGAAAGTGAAACTTCTGGAAAAAAGTTATCAACTTCCGTCCGGAAAGTGAAACTTTTGGAAAAAAGTTATCAACTTCCGTCCGGAAAGTGAAACTTCTGGAGAGAAGTGAACAACTTCCGTCCGGAAAGTGAAACTTCTGGAAAAAAGTTATCAACTTCCGTCCGGAAAGTGGAACTTCCGGAGAGAAGTGAACAACTTCCGTCCGGAAAGTGAAACATCCGGAGAGAAGTGAACAACTTCCGTCCGGAAAGTGGAACTTCCGGAGAGAAGTGAACAACTTCCGTCCGGAAAGTGAAACATCCGGAGAGAAGTGAACAACTTCCGTTTGGAAAGTGAAACTTCCGGAGAGAAGTGAACAACTTCCGTTTGGAAAGTGAAACTTCCGGAGAGAAGTGAACAACTTCCGTTTGGAAAGTGAAACTTATGGAGAGAAGTTAATAACTTCCGCTCGGAAAGGGAAACATCTGGAAACCAGTAGACGCTCAAGCGCTAGTAGCTGATGGTGGTAAGATCTTTTTTCCTCGGGAGCGGTCGTCGCTGATGAGGCCCCATTCCGGGAGGAGATAGGCCTGTTCAGCTATTGACAGCGAACCCCTCCAGGGCATTGCTTACCCAGGTCAGGTGGATGCGGAGATATCAGCAACTGTTCGAGTGCTTGGCCCTTCAACGGGCGGTGCTCTTTGATCTCCTGCTGGAGCATATAAGCGTCCTTGTCCGGTTGGTGAATGTCATGAGTGCCTGGTTTATACCTCAATGCGGAATTGCGCGCCGTCCTCTGTGTTGCTCACGGTGAGTTTACCGTTCATGTTCTTCTCAATGATGGTCTTGGACATGAAGAGGCCAATGCCTGTGCCCTTATCAGGCCCCTTCGTCGTGAAGTAAGGATCGAAGATCTTGTCCAGGATGTCGGGCGTGATTCCACCTGCGTTGTCGGAGATGGTCAGCACCGTCTTGCCGCTCTCCCGGAAGAGATTCACCGATACCCAGGGGCGCTCGATACGCCGCTCGAGGATGGCATCCTTTGCGTTGACCAGTATATTCAGAATGACCTGGGAGAACTCGTTGGGGTATCCGTAGATCTCCACCTCCTGGTCCGCCTTCACCTCGATCACCAGGTTCAGTTCCATGAAGGCGGCTTCCACGATGGTAACTGCCTTGGCGAGCAGCTCGCTCCCCCGGAAAAGCTCCTTCTCCTTGTCTGGACTGAAGAAGTTGCGGAACCCGTCAATGGTCTTAGACATGTGTCGGATCAGGGCCATGGCCTTGGCGGTGGTTTCGTCAAGGACCTCATTGGTGAGCGCCCCGCGGGCAAGACAGAGAGGGAGCTGCTGGATCAGAAGCCCGAGCGAATTGAGCGGCTGGCGCCATTGGTGGGCGATGTTGCCGATCATCTCCCCCATCGCGGCGAGCCTCCCTTGACGTATCATGAGCTGTTCCTGCTTGCGCAACTCCTCGACCGTCCGGAGCCTCTCGGCGATCTCATCCTTGAGTGCCTTCTCGGTCTCGATGATGTGGGTGATGTCCAGGCAGGCGCCGACCATCCGCAATGGAGCACCTTTTTCGTCGAAGTGCACCCTGCCTCGCGCAGTGAGCCAACGGACCTTACGGTCGATCTCGCCAATGGTCCGGTATTCGACGTTGAAGAATCCGCCCTCCGGGACAAGGGCCTCCCTGATCGCCAGGTCGATTTTGTCACGGTCATCCGGGTGCACTCCGGCCAAGAAACGTGCGTGGTCCACCTCTGTTTCCGGGAGAAGCCCGTGGTGCTCCTTAGCGATGTCCGACCACCGGTGTTTCCCTGATCCGATGTCCCATTCGAAGATACCGAGTTCTGCCGTCTCGATGGCGAGCTTCAAAGTGGCTTCGCTCATCTGCAGCGCCTGCTCCGCCAGCTTGCTTTCGGTGATGTCTTTGAAGACCACGGCAACTTTGGGAGCACCGGGGTTGCCAATGCTGTAGGCGCTTACCTGGAACCAGCGGTTCAGCGGTTTGGCCCAATCCTCAAAATGAGCTGGTTCACCCGATACGGCGACGTGCTCGTATATTTCATACCAGTACGGCTCCAGATCCGGGGCGAGGTCACGTACCAGCTTCCCCTTCGCATCATGCCAGCCGGTGTGCGCCTCAAAGGCCGGGTTTGTTTCCTCCAATCGACAATCGACAAGGTGATTGTCTGCGTCGAAGATCAATCCGAGGACGCAAAATCCCTCTGTCATGGTGTTAAACAGGGTGCGATACCGCTCTTCGGACTGTTGCGGTGCCTCCGTGGCACGCTTACCCTCGGTAATATTAACCATTCGCGGAGCTCGCCTTTCTTTATCAAAGAAAACCGGATCGCTGTGCTTGAGGTTGCGTTTGTGTTTTGGCAAAAACAACATCCCGGCTCCCCACTATGAACAACTTTGTGTCACCCGACCTCAAATGTCAAGCTCCACACTTTTTCAAATTACGGAGAATAAAACCTGGATAAGCGGCCGATGGGGATGCTGTCGCGCTCGGTTCCAGGTTAACCGACATCGGCGCGCTGGTCGGAAAAAGTGGATGTACCAAGTGCTGGCAGCCATTATCCGGCGGGAGGTGAGGCTGGCAGAGGCTCCATGAACAAAAACGCCACTTGGCCGATGATAGAGTGAAGTGATTGCGTGCTGAAGAATTCGGTTTATAGTTTGTTATGTTCCCCCTCAGAGCGTAAAGGAGAATGCCATGAAAAGGGCTATAACCACGTTGCTTGCAGCGATTTTTGTGCTATCCGCGGTCCCAGCATTCCCTGACGAAAAGACAACTGCAGGCAAGGACGAGTGCCTGCTGGTCTCTAAGAACTGCGTCGGGGAAGCTGATGACATCGTTAAGCGGGTGCACAAACTGCACAAGGAAATCAAAAAGGGAAGCAAGGTCTACACCGCAGAAGAGCTTAAGAAGCTACAACAAAAACTGGATGAAACCGATCAGTTGCTGAAAGAAATGACTGAGGGTGGGGGCGGCAACTAAGGGTAACACCAAGTCGGTGAGCAGGGGGGGGACCAAACCGGCTATTTTGTCGAAATGTAGGGGCTTCTCGACTGGCTATCGAGAGGCTCCTTTTATTTTGGGCGACATTCTCCCGAGGCTGGAAGCTGTGCACAGGTAACTACTCATCTTTCACCTCCCGGCCGCTGGTAACGCAACCAGAAGACAGACACCTGGCAGGAGCCAAACTGTACCATTTCCCCCCAGGAGCAGTCTCTGTGTCGAAGTTCTCAAACATAATCTCCTCCTCGCACAGTTTGATGGTGTCTTTGAGTGAATAATTTTATAGAAACATGGGGACAACCAGTAGCAAACTAGGAGACTTACGGGTGGTGGCATTGGTGGCATTAGGATCGGTTGACATTGGCATTGGGGGCGCGTCCACAAATTTCACACCACATTCGGGGATCGCTGTGATGCTGGCTACCGCTACTTCCTCTCCAAGCTCTGTAGCATGCGCAGGTAGTCGCGCTGGCTTTCCCAGACCATGCTGGACAGGAGGTTTAGGATGGGTGCGGAATTGCCGGTGTTGCTTTCCCTGACCGCCGCTAGGTACTCGCTGCGTAAGACTGGCGGGATGATGGTGATGGGGTAGCCCTCCTGGAGGAGCGCGAGATTCATCAGCAGCCGTGCTGCCCTGCCGTTACCGTCCACGAAGGGGTGGATCGTGACAAGCCGGGTGTGGAGGAGCTCTGCAAATTCTATCGGGTGTTTCTCCGCTCTGAGACGGGGGATCTCTTCGGCAAAGGCGGCCATCAGTTCTTTTAACGCGCTCGGGGCGGGAAAAACGAAATCGGTGCCGGTAACGATGATGTTCTGCTTACGGTAGTGGCCAGCGTTGGCCTCATCTATACGGTAGTAGAAGAGCTTGTGTATCTTCAGGATGTCCCGCTCGGTAATCTCCTTGCGGCGGGCAAGCTTTTGTAGATAGTCAAAGGCCTCGGCGTGTCCGACAGCCTCAAAATGGTCTTTGAGTGGCTTCCCGCCGATTGTTATACCATCCTCGATGACGACCTTCGTCTCGGTCTCGGTAAGACTGTTTCCTTCAAGAGCGTTGCTTGCCCAGGTCAGGCCGATGCGGAAGTATTCCCGCAACTGCTTGAGTGCCTGGCCCTTCAAGGGGCGGTGCTCGTTGATCTCCCGCTGGAGCTTATCAGCATCGTAGATCCGGTTAGTGAAGGTCATGAGTGCCTCATGCTTTAGTAACTGCCGTGACGGAGTCAGTTTGCTTGCCTAAGCATTGTAAAACGAAAAAGGGGGTCACAGCTATTGCTGTAACCCCCTCTTCCAGCTGGCGGAGAGATAGGGATTCGAACCCTAGGTACCTTTCGGTACACCTGATTTCGAGTCAGGCACCATCGACCACTCGGACATCTCTCCGAATTCGTACACTGTGAACGAACTATATACCGTATCGGGACGAGGATTTCAAGCTTTGCATTCGCCAGTCGGCGCATTTTGTTTCGGCGCGCCTCAGGTCAGGCCGGCTTCCAATGCCGCTCCTATGGGGGCGACTTCCTCGTTCTCTGCGGCTTTTTCCCGCTTTTTGCGGGCTCTCAATTTGCTGAAGAACTCGCTTAAGAGAGCGGACGTTTCTTCTCCTCGCACCCCCGGGGTGAGGACGACGCTGTGGTTGAGACGCGCATCGTTGGAGAAGTCGAAAAGGGAGCCGGCGGCTCCCCCCTTGGGATCGTGGCTGCCGAACACCACGCGGTCCAGGCGCGCGAGGATGATGGCTCCCATGCACATGGTGCACGGCTCCAGGGTGACGTAGAGGGTGGCGCCGGTGAGCCGCCAGTTGCTTAGCTTCTTCGCGGCCTTCCGGATGGCGAGGAGCTCGGCGTGGGCGGCGGGGTCCTGCTTGCTCTCGCGCAGGTTGTGGCCACGCGCGATCACCACGCCGTCTTTCACTATGACGCAGCCGATGGGAACTTCCCCTATGGCTTCAGCTTTTTTCGCCTGGGCAATGGCTTTACCCATCCAGTAGGCGTCGTCTTTTTGCATCGTTCTCTCTTCTTAGGTGATTCAACGGCCCCCACCCTCACCCCTGCCCCTCTCCCGGAGGGAGAGGGAATATAGGTTTCTGCCCCTTCTCTCCTAAAGGGGTGACGGGATATTGAATTGAATACGGCCCTTCTCCTCTGATGAGAGATTAGTGCAGCCCTTCGCCGGTGGTGGTCATGACGAGCTTGCCGTGTTTGACGCCTTTGACGCCGATCAGTTCGTCGGCCATCTTCTTTACGTCCTTGCACTTGCCGCGCAGGACCAGTACTTCCAGGCAATTGTGCGGGTCGAGGTGCACGTGCAGGGCGGAAACTACCTGGTCGTGATGGGCGTGCTGGTGCTCGGTAAGTTTGTCGGAAAGGTCGCGGACGTGATGGTTGTAGACCAGCGTCACGGTGCCCACCCCCTCCTTTTCGCCTTCCTCCCAGTCAAGCTCGACCTGCGCCGCCCGGATCAGGTCGCGGATGGCTTCGGAGCGGTTGGCGTACCCTTTCTGCTCGATCAGCTTGTCGAAGCTCGCGAGCAGGTTTTCGTCCATGGAAATGCCGAATCTGACAGTTTCGCTCATGTGGGCTCCTCATCTAGTCAGGGGAAAAGCGAGGGGCAGTATACGTGAAGTCCGGGGGGGAAGTCAAAGTTCGTGCGCTATGACGCCATCCTCACCCCAGCCCTCCCCTTGAAGGGGGCGGGGCGCGCAAAGTGGGAGGTGGGGGGAGAGAAGCGGATCGCCAGGGGCAGTTAGGGCGATGAGAGGGAGGGGAGAAGAGCGAGGCGCTAGGGGGACAGGCACCGAAGGTGCCAGTCCCCATCCCCGCTTTGTCAGGATTTCAGGTAGCGGCGGATCCCTTCTTCGAAGGGGGTTGGGGGGAAGTCGAAGATCTCACGCCAAGTGCCGTCGCAGCAGCTTCCCTGCAGGAGCATGGTCAACTGGTCGGAGGTGATCGGGAAGGCGGGGACCTTTTCCATGAAGGGGACGATCAGCTTCATCAGGGTGACCGGGTTGTTTATCTTGAGGACTTTCTTCATCCCCAACACCCGCCCGATGGTGTCGAGGAGCTGGTTGTAGGTCATCCGGTCGGGGCCGCAGAGCTCGTAGGTCTGCCGGACGGTCCCCGGCTTGTCGAGGGCCTCGGCGAAGCAGCGGGCGACGTCGTCCCCGGAGATCGGCTGCATCTGGTACTCGCCGTCGCCGATCACCGGAACGGCCGGCAGGGTCCGGAGCATCTTGGCCAACATGTTGATGAAGTCGTCCTTGGGACCGAAGATGACCGAGGGGCGGAAGATGGTGTAGTCGAGCCCGGAGCTCCTGACCGCTTCCTCGGCGGCGAACTTGGTCTGGAAATACCTGGCGGAGCTGCCGGCCCGGGTCCCCAGGGCGGACATCTGGAGGTGGCGTCGGATGCCGTTTTCGCGGGCGGCGGCAATGACGTTGCGGGTGGCATCGATGTGAAGCTTCTGGAAGGTCACCCCTTTGCCGGGGAACTCGCGGATGATGCCGATCAGGTTGATGGTGGCGTCGCACCCCCTGGCGGCCGCTGCCACCGAGGAGGCGACGGTTGCGTCACCTTCGACTTCCTCTACTCCCGTTTCGCTTCCGCCGCTTCGCCTGTGTACCAGGAGCCGGATCGTGTGCCCTTTGGCAAGCAGTGCCTGTCGGACGTGACCGCCGACAAAGCCGGTGCCACCGGCGAGAAATATCCGCATAATTCGCTCCTCCTAAGGAAATTCAGTCGCTAAAAGTGTACCAGCGACCCCGCAAATAGCCATCTGGAGGTGTATAGTGTTTACAAAACCTTGTGCTAATCCGCTTCTTATGTTACAAGAAGCCTCTAATCAATGCGATTAAGGAGACTCTTTCCATGGCCGATCAGAACGAAGTTCCACAGGGTGACGTTTGCTACACTTTCGAGGCGGCAATTGAAATGGCCACCAAGATGGAGGATGAAGGGTTCCGTGCTTACCTGGGCGCCCTCAAGATCGTTAAGGACAAAGCGGCCCGCGAGATATTCAAGGAAGCGGCTCTCGACGAACTGGAGCACAAGCACCAGCTTGAGAAGGCTCTGATCGACGGCGAGATGAAAGGCGGCGGCGGCCTGCAGCAGCCGGTCCCGACCATGAATCTCGACTACGTGCTGGCCAAGCGCGAAGTCCGGCCGGAAATGGATGCCCGCGAGGCGCTCGCCTACGCCATCCACCTGGAAAAGGGCTCCATCGATTTCTACCAGCGGATGTCCCGCGGCTGCGAAGGGGCTCCGATGGCCAAGATCTTCCAGCAGATGCTGGCCGACGAGACGCGCCACCTGCAGTCCCTCGAGGACCTCTACGAATGCCACTTCATGGCTGAAAACTAGCAAAAACGAAAAAACCCCTCCTCCTGGCGCCAGGGGGAGGGGTTTTTTTGTGCCTGAAAATCCAGGTTTACCCTTCGACGATCTCCACCAGGGTGAGGTCGAAGTTCAGCGCCTGGCCGGCCAGCGGATGGTTGCCGTCGATGGTGAAGGTATCGTCGGTGACCTCGGTCACCATTACCTGGAAGACCTGACCGTCGGCCTGGGAAACTTCGAGCTGCTGCCCAGCTTCCGGCACCATCCCCTCGGGAAGCTCGGTGCGGGGGACAACCGCTACCATCTCTTCGACCCTCTCGCCGTAGGCCTCATCCACCGGGATGTGGATGGTCTTGGATTCGCCTACCGAAAGGCCGGTAACGCCTGCGTCAAAGCCGGGAATGACCTGTCCGGCGCCTATGGTGAACTCGATCGGGCCAGCTCCGCACCCGCACTCGTCCTCGCCGCACTCGGAAGAATCGAAGACGGTCCCGTCATCAAGCCTCCCGGTGTAATGAACCTTTACCCGGTCCCCTGCTTTTGCCTGTGCCATGATGTACCACCTTATTGAGGGTATTTACTTTCGAATACGGACCACTTTAACAGATGGTCCTGAAATTGGCTACGGGGAATTATCGCTGCGCGGTGCCGTCGCACCTCCGAATCGGGGCCGGTGGCGCCGGAATCTTCCTTTTTCCGGACGCCGCCGTTCTCATGGGACGCCGCAATTGATTCTTCACATAAACGTGGGGAAATGGTATCTATGGGTACTATGCAAACCAAGAACAGGTCGACCATCTTCAATGGTCTGGTAGTCGATATCGAACAGATGGACGTGATGATCGGGGAACAGGGGTGGTACACCTACCAGATCGTCCGTCATCCCGGCGGTGCGGCGGTCCTCCCGCTGCATGACGACGGGACGGTGACCCTGATCCGGCAACTCCGCCCGGCGGTGGGAGATTTCCTGGTGGAGCTCCCGGCCGGCCGGCTGGCTCCCGGGGAGGACCCCAAGCTATGCGCCGAGCGTGAGCTGGTCGAGGAGACCGGCCTCAATGCCTCTTCGCTCATCTCCCTCGGCCACATCTATCCCTCGCCGGGCGTCTTCGACGAGCGGATCCACCTCTACCTCGCGACCGGCCTTTCCCAAGGGGAGGCCGCCCCGGAGGATTACGAAGAGATCTTCTGCGTGAGGATCCCCCTTGCGGAGGCGGTCGATATGGCGGTCAACGGCGGGATCATCGACGGCAAGACCATCGCCGCCCTTTTGCGCGCCCAGAGGTTCGTGAAATGATCCTTGTGGGGCGTGTGGATGGTGAACTGGCGGGGATGAGGCTGGATGACGGGGCGAAGGCGCTCTTCCCCCAGCTCTCCAAGGGGGAGATCCGGCGGATCATCGACTGGGGGGGATGCTATCTCTCCGAGGTCCTGGTCCGGGTCGCCTCGCGGACGCTGAAGGAGGGGGACGAGATCGCCCTCGGGATCATGGAGGGGGGGCGCTGCGTCGATCTCGTCTACCGCAAGGAAGATCTCCTCTACGAGGACAAGGATTTCCTTGCCGTCTACAAGGCGGTGGGGGTGAACAGCCAGCGGACTCCGTACCAGTTGAAGGGAACCGTAGAGTATGCGGTCGAGTGCTACATGCGGAGCATCGGGCTGAAGGATCCTTCCCGGGTGGTGCATCGCCTGGACAAGGGAACCAGCGGTGTGATGTTTTTCCCCAAGAACAAGCAGACGGCGACCATGCTCTCCGGCCTCCTCAAGGACGGCAAGGTGGAGAAGACCTACTGGGCGCTGGTGGCGGGCTCTCCCGATCAGCAGAGCTGGAAGATAGATGCGCCGATCGGCAAGCTGGGCAAGTTCAAGTATGGCGTGGCGCATAACGGGAAGCCGGCCAAGACGGTTTTCTATGTCATCGGGGAAGGAAACGGGGTGACCGCCATCGAGGCGAAGCCGCTCACCGGGAGGACGCACCAGATCAGGGTGCATCTCGCCCACTCCGGTTTCCCCATCATCGGCGACGAGGCGTACGGCGGGGAGCCGGCGCGGCGCATGATGCTCCACTGCCGCAAGATGCGGTTCAAGGGGCCGCGCGGGAACTTCATAGAGGCGGTGGCGCCGGTGGACGGGGAATTCGCCGAGGCTGCGCCGGAGATCGTCGAGAGATAGTAAGCCATTCCCCTCGCACCGTCACCAAGGCGGGCGACTCTGGGGGATGTTAACTTTCGGAGTAAAAAATATTTCAGGAGGGATCAGGATGAAGCAATTCTTTGTCACGCTTTTCATGATAGTGCTGGCGGTTGCCGGCGCCGCGGTAGTATCGGCTAAGGAGCAGCCTCTTGGCGGGGATAGGCCATGCTGCGCGAAGATGATGCAGCAGACCGATGTCCAGCCGGCTCCGCAGGCCGGGTGCGACAAATGCCCGCAGATGAAAGCGGCCGAACAGAAGCCGTGCTGCGACAAGATGCAGGGTGCCAACGCCCCCGGGCAGCCTTGCCCGGATTGCCCGCAGATGAAAGCGGCGGACGGCAAGCCCTGCTGTGACAAGATGAAGGTCGCCCAGTGTGACAAGTGCCCCAAGATGAAGCCGGCCGACGTGAAGCCGTGCTGCGACAAGATGAAGCAGGCGCCCGCGGGGAACTAGCAGAGGGGTCAGAGCCTCGCGAAGTCCCTCAATAAAATACCCTCGCCCCCTTGGGGGGAGAGGGTGGCCGAAGGCCGGGTGAGGGTGGGGTTAAACCTCCCTCACCCCTGCCCCTCTCCCGGAGGGCGAGGGGATATGGCAGATAAAAAAAGGTGTCGACGGCATGTGCCGTGACACCTTTTTTTTCATTTACGCCGGGCCCTTGGTCAGGAGAGGGGCCACTTGGTGGAGTGGGGATCGAATTCGTGGCCGGGATGGTCGGTGCCGCCGCGCAGGATGGCGCGGACCGGGGCCCCGTCTCCATCCTTGACCTTCAACGGGAGACATATGAGCTCGTAATCGCCCGGAGGAACGTCCACCAGGTTGAGTCCTTCCACGATCAGGACATCGTGCTCGAGCAGCGCCCGATGGACACCGCCATCGCCGTCGGAGCGTTCGATGGAGAGGTAGTCGATGCCGATCAGTTTGACACCGATCTCGACCAGGTAGTCGGCACCGTCCCGGGCGAGGGCGACGAAGCTGTCCTTGAAACCGCTCTCCTTCCAAAGCCCGGCATTGGCCGTCTTCAATAGGAGCCTCTCGACTCCCCGCACCGGCAGGCGTTCCAGCTCCTGCCGACCGATCTCGGCGACGTCGGCGATCTCGACCACCTTGGCTTTGCCGAGCAACCGCTCCACGGGGATCTGGTCGACGGTGAGGCCGCCTTCTACGAAATGGCGGGGGCTGTCGATGTGGGTGCCGCTGTGACTGCAGATGGTGATGCGGGCGATGTTGGCGGAGTCGCCATCGGCGATGCTGGCCCAGGGAGCGATGACCACGGGGGAGTCGCCGGGATAGACCGGGAGCTCGTCGGAGAGGGGGATGGTGATATCGTAGATACGCATCTGAACCTCCCTGTCATGAAAGGTGTGGCATTACCGGATCAATTATACCCGACCGATCCGTTTATTCCTGATCCACCTCGTTGGCCAGCCGCTCGAGATCGGCTTCGTTGAAGCGATAGTGCTCGCCGCAGAATTCGCAGGTCACCTCCGCTCCGTGCTGATCGCGGCGCATGGAGGCGAGTTCCTTTTTCCCAAGCGACATGAGCACCCGTTCGATCCGTTCCCGGCTGCAGCTGCAGGCAAACGCCAGCTCCCGCTTCTCGAGGATGTCGTAGGGGATGTCGGGAGGGAAGATCCGGGCGAGGATGTCCTCCGGCGTGGCTCCCTCGTGCAGCATTTCGCTCAGCGGAGGAAGCCCCTCGATCCGCTTCATCAGCGTCTCGATGACCTCGGGATCGACCGGCGGTACGGCCTGGATCAGGAATCCGCCGGCGGCGGTCACCGTGCCGTCGATTTCGAGGAATTCGGAGAGGCCGACGGCGGAGGGGATCTGCTCGGACTCTACCAGGTAGAAGGCGAGGTCCTGGGCGATCTGGCTCGAGTAGAGCTGCACGGTTCCGCGGTAGGGCTCCTTGAGCCCGAGGTCCTTGGCAACGGTGAGAAATCCTGCCTTGCCGATGGCTCCGGCAACGTCCAGTTTGCCGTCGGGGCGCAGGAGGTGCACCTTGGGATCGCCGGTATAGCCGCGCACGGCACCGTCGCTGTCAGCCTCGACGATGATCTTCTTGAGCGGGCCGTTTCCTTCGAAGCGCATGGCGACGCGCTGGCCGGTCTTCAGCAGGGCCCCCATCAGGGTTCCCCCGGTCAGTACGCGTCCAAGAGCGGCGGTGGCGGTGGGTAGAGTTCCATGGCGTTTGCAGATGTCGTTCACCAGTCCAGTGGTCACGCAGGCCAGGCCCCGCACGTTGCCGGACTTGGAGATCACCCGCACCAAATAATCAGTCATAGTACCACCCCCACTTTACCAACAATCTCTTTCTCCTTTAGCTGCAAATCTTTCAAAGTCACGTAGTCCCATGGGCTGATACCTTTGACGTGGTAGCCAAAGAGCTGGGCAAGCCTTGGCACCTTGTTGAGGTCACAGACAACGAGGTCGCCGAGGCAGCTCAGATAGGGAACCCGTTCAACAATTTTTCTCGTTAACCAGTCAATGTCAACCGGTGCCACCCTCTCAAGTTTCAAGACCACGTTCTTGCGGGCGGTGGTGAACTCCATGCTGTGGATGGTGAAGACGGCAGAGAAGGGGATGGCGAACGGGATGAGCCGTTTCTTGAACTTCCCGGTTATCTCGGCGAGGCCGTCCATGACGGTGATGGAGAGCTCCGGAAGTTCGTCATCCACGGCCTTGTCAAAGACTTCCCTCTGCAGATACTGCTGGGTGATCCGAAACTCACGCTTGACGAACAGGTCCTTGAGGTTCTGGTCCTTTACCAGCTCGGCGAGGATGGGATTCCTGATTTTTTCCTGGAGCCGGTCGGTGATCTTGTCGAGGATACTCATTTCAGTGCACTCCTAACGACCATCATGACATCAGTATGCGGGGAGGACCCCCATCCTCGAGAACGATTGCTCTTGTCCTTGTGTAGATCATGCCCTCTCCCTCCGGGAGAGGGTGGCCGAAGGCCGGGTGAGGGTAGATGTAAAATCTCCCTCACCCCTGCCCCTCTCCCGGGGGGAGAGGGATAGGGACCGTTCTTCCCTTCCCTCGAAGGGTTAAGCGCTCCCTCGAAGGAGTGAAGGGGAAATCGTCACCCTTATACGAGCCCGGCGGTGTAGTTGAACTCCGAGGTGCCGGGGATCGACGTTCCTTTCCGGAAGGCCTCGATCACCCTGGTGTGCTCCTCCGGGGGAAGCTGGGTGAGGTCGAGAATGAAGGAGCTGCAGCCGAGCTGGCGAAGCTCGTTCCGGAACTGGAGGAGCGAAAACGGCGTCTGGGCGCTCACCACGGTCAGGTGGTCCTTGACCTTGACCGGGTAGAGCTCGCCCCGGTCCGAGGCAAGCGGCGCCTCCCCCTTGATCTCCTTGATGGCGATCTTGGAGGTGATGACCGGAACCGGCGCGTAGACTATGGCGCTTCTCCTGATTTTCAGGTCGGCGGCCAGAAGCTTCGCGAGGTTGTCGCGGTCGTCCTCGATGTAGAGCGTGCTCCGCACCGCTCCCAGCTCCTGCCAGGTCAAAAGTGCCTGGGTGTTGAGCGAGAAGAGCCGGTAATCGGTGGAAAGCTCGGCGTCGGTCCCCTTGAAGAGCTGGAACTGAGAAAGGTTGGTGAGCTCGAAGCGCCTGAACCCGCTCCTCAGGATGGCCCCGATGGCCTCCCTGAAGAAGGGAATCTCGGTTTCGAAGATCATGAAGGGAAGCTGCCAGATCACCTTCTGCTCGGAGCCCTTGAGCTTCCGGGCGTACTGCGGCAGTTGGTGCATGTTGGCCCTGGAGACCGGCACGTTGATGACATCCACCAGGTCGTGGTGCAGCTCGTGCCACTCCTTCAAATGCTCGACCTTGACGGTCAGCTCGTCCTTCCCCTTGGAGGCCACCGGGCGTCCCTTGACCAGGGAGGCCAGCGCCGCCTCGCGCCCCTGTCCGCTTCTCTTCTTCAGTGCCCCCAGCGCCTGTTCGGCGAGCCAGCCGTAAAAGGTGCGCCGGATCTCCTTCAGACGCGGAGGGGGGATCATGACGGCCGGGAAGCCGGGAGCGTCGAGCCTCGCCAGGACGAATGGGGTCTCTCCGCAGCGGGAGAACTGGGCCCTGAGCACCCCTTCCATATCGCTCGAACGGGAAGGCTCCAGCTCCCCGAGCTCGTATTCGGCGTCGAAGCGGGCACCGAGGACGTCGGCCTCGATCCTGAGCAGATGGTCGCGGTGGGAGAGGGTGAGCTTGCAGGGGATAGAGTCTCCCTTCACCGAGTCGAGCCGTTTCAGACAGGCGTTCTCGCTCATGGTGAAGGCGGTCTCCGAGGAGACCTTGAAGACCGAGTCGCCGAGCTTGAAGGGGAAGGGGGACGTCGTGGAGACCATGGTGTTCTCCTTGACGTTCATCACGCTCTTCCCGCCGAGGTAGAGGTCCTTCAGGGTGAAGGCGCGCCCCGCCATGTCGCTCTTGGGCTGGATCCTGATCCGGTCTCCCACGTGGAGCCGGTCGCGGGTTTCGAAGCTGATCCGGTTCCCCCTGATCTCGCGGAGGTCGCCTAAGTAGCGGCCGGTGGCCCCCTTGATGGAGGGGGTGGAGATGTCGGTCGGGTTATGGGAGGCGAGGAACCCCTTGGTGGGGACCCTGCCGAAGGAGAGTTTCAATAGCGACTTCGCCTCGGCCACCGCCTGCTGGTACGAGGAGGGATCGGCGTCGAGCACCAGCCGGTAGGCCCCGATGACGCTCGCCACGTACTCGGCGGATTTCATCCTTCCTTCCACCTTGAGCGAGGCGACCCCCGCCTGCACGAGCTCCGGAACCATCTCGATGCTGGAGAAGTCGTTGGTGGAGAGGTAGTATCCTTCCTTTCCCTTGTGCTTGTACTGGCGCCGGCACGGCTGTGCGCAGCGCCCGCGGTTGCCGCTGTGCCCCCCCAAGAAGGAGGAGAAGAAGCACTGCCCGGAGATGGAGAAGCAGAGGGCGCCGTGGATGAAGCACTCGATCTCGGCGCGGCTGGCGGCCACGATGGTCTTGATCTCGTCGATGTGCAGCTCGCGGGCGAGCACCACCCGCTCGAAGCCGAGCTCCTCCAGTTGCCGGACCCCCAGCGAGTTGTGGATGGTCATCTGGGTGGAGGCGTGCAGCGGAATGCCGGGGAAGTATTCCCTGGCCAGGCGGGCGACCGCAAGATCCTGCAGGATCACCCCGTCGACCCGCATACTCTCAAGCGCGGCGAGGGTATCTATCAGTTGGGGAAGCTCGTTCTCTTTTACCAGTGTATTGAGAGTAACGTAAACCTTCTTGCCGTGGTGGTGGGCATAGGCGCTCATCCGCTCCATCTGGGAAAGGGTGAAGTTCTTTGCCTTGGCGCGGGCAGAGAAATCCCTGAGGCCTGCATAGACTGCATCGGCCCCTTTTTCCATGGCGGCGAAAAACGCTTCGAGAGAACCTGCGGGGGAGAGAAGTTCAGGCTTTCGTGAGAGTGACAATTTCTGATCTAGTGACATGCGGCTAAGAGTACCGGAAGGCGAAACTTGGGTCAAGTAGAAGTATATCTCTAAGAGATTTCTCGAAAGAGACTGTTTAGGTCCTGTTTGCGGGGAGAATACACGAATTTTCCGCTCAGGCCAAAGGAAAAGTCACCGCGGGGGAAAGTCTCGCCCACCCACCCCTCTCCAGGCTCCCCATCCTCACCCCGCCCCTCCCCTTGAAGGGGAGGGTGGAGTTGGCTCAGCGGGAGATGATCGTGTCAATGCAGGGATTCTTTAATTAGTGATCTGGGCGGCCCGTACCCTGGTTTTACTTGGGTTGGATCGGCAGGTACTTGTAGCGGGACTGCTTCTTCTTGAGGTTCGCCAACGAATAGAGATCGGATTGGGAGATGACCCAGACGTCCCCCTCCTTCTTCAGTTTCACCCCCTTGGTGACGTACTCGGTGCCGGGGACGCTCCTGTCGAAGCCGAGGCGGGCCCTGACGATGGCGGCGCGGTTGCTGGTAACCGTGACGCGGGCGTCCTGCATCTTGTCCCAGCAGCAGGTGGGGCGCCGCGGGGCGGAGGCCATGGTCTTTCCGAACTCCTCGCGGCTCTGCCTGTTCAACGCGGTGCGCTCAAAGAGCTCGTTGTACCTCCCGTCGCGCCAGAGGTCGAGGATGGTCTCGAAGTCGCGGAGGACTTCCTGCCCGGAAGGGGCGACGGTGGAGATCTGGGCGCGCCTGCTCCGGCGGGCATCGGCGGGGAGGGCGGAAAGGGCGACCAGCAGAGCCACCAGCAGGATCTGGAATCGACGCATGAGCCACCTCCTTGAGTTTGGATTAGAGGAAGCTTATCAGGTGCGCCCGGAATCGCCAGCGGCTCCCCACCCCATCCTCACCCTGTCCCTTGTATCCATCATTCCCTCTCCCTCCGGGTACTCGGAGGCCCTTTTCACTATACCCTCGCCCCCTTGGGGGAGAGGGGGGCCGGAGGCCGAGGGAGGGTAGATTTTAAAACCTCCCTCACCCCTGCCCCTCTCCCGGAGGGAGAGGGAATATGGGGTTCTGCCTCTCCCGGAGGGAGAGGGGATAAGGGGATGCCGCCCCTCGTCCCCTAAAGGGGAGGGGGAAATGCGCCATCGACTCTCTACTACAGGGTCTTGTCCGCGGCGGCGGCGAAGAGTTTCAGCTTCTCCATGAGGAGGTCGAACTTCTTCGGCTTGAGCGACTGCGGACCGTCGGAGGAGGCGCGCTCGGGATCGGGATGGACCTCGATGATCAGGCCGTCGGCACCGGCGGCGACGGCGGCGTAGGACATCGGCGCGATGTAGTGGTAGTTCCCGGTACCGTGGGACGGGTCGATCACCACCGGGAGGTGGGTCTTCGACTTGAGGACCGGGATGGCGGAGAGGTCGAGGGTGTTGCGGGTGGCGGTCTCGAAGGTCCGGATGCCGCGCTCGCAGAGGATGACCGACTGGTTCCCCTCGCTCATGATGTACTCGGCGCTCATCAGGAACTCCTGGATGGTCATCGACATGCCGCGTTTCAGGAGGATCGGCTTGTTGATCTGGCCGACCTTTTTCAAGAGGGCGAAGTTCTGGGCGTTACGGGCGCCGATCTGGAGCATGTCGGCGTAGGAGGCGACGAGGTCGACGGACTCGGGGTCGATGACCTCGGTGACGAAGGGAAGCCCGGTGAGGTCGCGGGCCTTGGCGAGGAGCTTCAGACCTTCCTCCTCGAGCCCCTGGAAGGAGTAGGGGGAGGTGCGGGGCTTGAAGGCGCCGCCGCGCAGCATCTGGGCGCCGGAGGCCTTGACCGCCTGGGCCGACTCGATGATCTGCTGCTCGCTCTCCACCGAACAGGGACCCGCCATCACCACCAGCTCCTTGCCGCCGATGGAAAGGGTGTCGGAGATCCTGACGACGCTCGGAGCCTTTTTCACCTCCAGCGAGGCGAGCTTGTACGGCTGAAGGATGGGGACTACGCTTTCGACCCCCTGCATCGACTCGAGGCTCTGCAGAACGCTCTTGCCGCGCTCGTCGCCTACCGCACCGATGACGTCACGGGTGGTACCGCGGATGATGTGCGGGGTGTACCCCAACTCCTTGATCCGCCTGGTTACTTCGTCCCTGTCCTTCTTCGCTGCGCCGGCTTTCATTACCACGATCATCTTCGCTTCCTCCTGGGGAATTCCGAAAAGCGAAAGGGCCGGAAGGATATCCCCCCGGCCCTGTTATCGTGTTCTGTCATATACAAACCATAAAAGGGGGGAGGATCCTGTCCACCCCGGCTTTCGGTTTGTTTGGTTTAGATCAGCTTCCTAAATCAAACCTCTACCCGGGGAGACGGCCTAAAGTAAAAGCCGCACCAAAAGTAAAAGTTAAAAAAGGAAAAATAGCTGGTCTTGATCATGGTTCCCTATTTGCCAGTTTGGTGAAGACATGTCAAGAAAAAACTCGGCAAGATGTGATTCAAGTTGTTTGACAACGCACAGGCTTTCCGTTAATTTGGCCGGAATGCACGACTGGTTCGCCGGCTATGGCTATTACTCACTGTTCCTGCTGAGTTTCCTCGCCTCCACACTGATCCCGCTCGGGTCCGAGTGGTTGCTGGTTGCCATGCTGCTGGCCCACTACGATCCCTTCAAAGTGGTGGTCGTGGCAACCGTCGGCAACTACCTCGGCGCGCTCACCACCTACTGGATCGGGCTCTACGGCGGGGACTTTCTCAAGGTCAGGGTGCTCAGGATGGACGAGAAGAGCACCCGGAAGGCCGAACAATTCTATCAACGGTTCGGCTCCTACTCGCTTCTGCTCAGCTTCCTCCCGGTGATCGGGGACCCGCTCTGCCTGGTGGGCGGGGTGCTGCGGATCGGTTTCCTGCGCTTCACGGTGCTGGTCGCCTCCGGCAAGCTTGCCCGCTATGCGGCGGTGGCCTGGGTGACGGCGAGGGCCGGCGCTTGAACGGAGTCTACTGGTAATGCTCAGTTGCACGAGTAAGGTTCTCCCCAACGGGTTGCGGCTGGTTTCGGTCCAGATGCCGCACCTGCACACGGCGGAGATCGCCATCTACATCAAGGCCGGGGGGCGCAACGACACCGCCGGCAAGTCGGGGATCTCCCACTTTCTCGAACACATGCTGTTTCGCGGCTCGGCCGAGTTCGCCTCCAGCCTGGAGTTGGAGATCGCTTTCGAGGCGATCGGCGGGAGCGTCAACGCGGCCACCGACGAGGAGACCACCTGCTACTTCTCGCGGGTGCACCCGCAGCACATCGGCCAGGGGGTGAAGCTCTTCTCGTCGATGCTCCTTCATCCGACCCTGGCCGGGATCGAGATCGAGAAGCGGATCATCACCGAGGAGGCCCTGGAGGACATCAACGAACGGGGTGAGGAGACCAACCCGGGTAACCTCGCGAGCAAGCTCCTCTGGCCGGGGCACCCCCTCGGGATGCCGACCATCGGCTACCTCGACACCATCAAGGGGGTGACCGAGGAGGATCTGCGGGAGTACCTCGGGACCTTCTACGTGCCGGGCAACGCCCTCATCGTGGCGGCGGGCAGGCACGACACCGGGGAGTTCTTCGCCGCGTGCGAGGAAAGCTTCGCCGGGTGGCAAGGCGGCACGGTTCCCGCGCCGGTTCCGGCGACCGAGCGGCAGGATGAACCCCGCTCGCTCTTCGTGAAGGACAGCGACAGCCAGGTCAACCTCCAGATCGCCTTCCGGGGATTCGCCCGGCCGGACCGCCGCCTGATGGCGCTTCGGCTGATCCGCCGGATTCTCTGCGGCGGCGGGACTTCGCGGCTCCACCTCACCCTGCGCGAGAAGCTCGGCATCGTCTACTCGGTGGACGCCTCGCTGTCGGCCTACGAGGAGACCGGCGCCTTCGCCATCGAGCTTGCCACCGCTCCGGAGAACCTGGTGCTGGCGGTTTCCGAGGTGCTTGCCGAGGTGAAGACGCTGGCCTTCGTCGAGATGGACCAGGGGGAACTTTCCCGGGTGAAGGAAGGATACTTCTACGACCTGGAGTACAGTGCGGACTCCACCTACGAGATGCAGGTCCGCTACGGCTGGGGCGAGTTGATGGGGATGGTCCGCACCCTCGAGGAGGACCGCACCGAGGCCGCTGCCATCGATGCCGCCGCCATCCGCGAGACCTGCCATGCGCTCTTCCAGCCGGCCAACATAAACCTGGTGGCGGTCGGCCCCTGGAAGGCCGGGGCCAAGCGGGCGGTGGAGAAGCTCATTACTGAGTATAAGAAGGGGTGGTAAAACCCCAAGAGTCGGAGAGTAAATGAACACTGCTATACTGCTTTTGGCGCATGGGTCGAGGATCGCGGAGGCCAACGACGCGGCCCGCGACATCGCTGCCATGGTTAAGAAGATGACCCAGTACGAAATCGTGGAAGTGGCCTTCCGCGAGCAGCACCTGCCCAACATCCAGATGGGGATCGACAACTGCGTGGCCAAGGGTGCCAAGCGCATCCTGATGGTCCCGTATTTCCTTTACATGGGTGCCCACGTGCAGGAGGACCTCCCAGAGGAGATGGAGATCGCCCAGGAGCGCCACCCGGGCATCCAGATGGTGCTCGGCAAGCACCTCGGGGTCCACCCGAAACTCGCCGAGATCGTCGTGGAGCGGATCGCCGAGACGCTGACCGAGGAGAGGTGGTACTGATGTCGGTGCACCTGCGCCCCGAAGAGATCGAGGCGGAGTCGTTCAGGATCATCGAGGAGGAGGTCGGCCCGCACCACTGGTCGGTTCTCGAGTGGCCGATCGTGAGGCGTGCCATCCATACCAGCGCGGATTTCGATTACGCCGTCTCCATGCAGATCTCCGCCAATGCGGTGGCCTCGGGCATCGCGGCCCTCAAGGCGGGATGCGGCATCGTGAGCGACACCACCATGATCCTCTCCGGGATCAACAAGCAGCGGCTGGCCCGCTTCGGCGTGCAGGGGCGCTGCCTGGTGGCCGACCCGGAGGTCGCCCGCGAGGCGAAGGAGAAGGGGATCACCCGCTCCATCGTCGCCATGCGCACGGCGGCCAGGGATGCCGGCAACGGGATCTTCGTGATCGGCAACGCTCCCACCGCACTCTTCGAGCTGATCAGGCTGGTGCGCGAGGAGGGGGTCCGTCCCCGTCTCGTCGTGGCCCTGCCGGTCGGCTTCGTGGGTGCCGCGGAGAGCAAGGACGCGCTCAGGGAACTGGCCGTCGAGATGCCGGATCTTCCGTTCATCACCAACCGGGGCAGAAAGGGCGGCTCCAACGTCGCCGCCGCGGTCATGAACGCCATCCTCATCGAGGCTGGTGAGGAAAACTGACATTAAAAGTCCCACTTGCTCCGTCTCCCCCACTCCCCCCGGGAGAGGGCGGGGTGAGGGATGCTTCACATCTGACGGGAAATCTCCCTCACCCTAACCCTCTCCCGAGGGAGAGGGGATTCCCAGAGGATGGCTTTCTGCAAGGATCAAGTCGATTGTAATGCCACCAGTCTGGACCGGATGAAACTGATGAACGGTAAGACGCTGAAATACGGCTTCACAACCGGCTCATGCGCGGCCGCCGCGGTTAAAGGGGCGGCCCAGATGCTGCGGGATCAGACGCTGATCGACGAGGTGGATCTCCATCTCCCTTCGGGCGACACGGCGCGCTTTCCCCTGCACGGTTGCCGGCTTACCGGCAAAGGCGCGACCTGCTACGTGGTGAAGGATGCCGGTGACGACCCTGACGTGACCAACGGCTGCCACGTCCACGCGACCGTCGAGATCGATCTCTTCACCAGGCACCGGATCGTCATCCAGGGGGGGACCGGCATCGGCCGGGTCACCAAGCCGGGACTCGCCCTCAAGGTAGGAGAGTGGGCGATCAATCCGATACCGCGCCGGATGATCATGGAGGTGGTGAAGGAAGTCTTCGCCCTTCGCTGCGTCCCCGCCACGATCACCATCACCATCAGCATCCCCAACGGCGAGGAGCTCGCCAAAAAGACCATCAACGAGCGGCTCGGCATCGTCGGGGGGCTTTCCATCCTGGGAACTACCGGGATCGTCAAGCCGATCTCCACCGAGGCCTGGACCGCCACCGTCGATACCTCGGTCAACGTTGCGCTCGCCTGCGGTTCCGACACGGTGGTCCTTTCCACCGGGAGGAGCTCCGAGCTCGCCGCCCAGTCACACCTCCGCGACAACGGCATCCACCTGAAGGAGGAATCCTTCGTCATGATGGGGGACCACTTCGGCTATTCGCTGGAGAGCTGCCGCATCAGGAAGGTTCCCAACGTGGTGGTGGCGGGGCAGTTCGCCAAGCTGGTGAAGATCGCCTGCGGACACCGGCAGACCCACGTCTCTTCGGCCGAGCTCGATCTCGCCCAGGTGGCTGCCTGGCTGAAGGATTGCCCGGGGCTCAAGCACCTGGAGCCGCTGGCCCGTGAGGCGAACACCGCACGGCACCTGCTGGAGGAGTCCGGGTTCAGCCAGGGGCTCATCGACCTGGTTTGCCGCAAGGCGGCGGAGACCTGCGAGAAGGTGGCCCCGGGGCTCCCGGTGCGGATCTTCCTGGCCGGCTACCAGGGGGAGAAGCTCTACTTCGGGTAGGAGGCACCCCAACATCCTCCTCCCTTGGTAAAGGGGGGCAGGGGGGATTGCCTTCGACCCTCTGGAGGGGTCAACTGCAATCCCCCTAAATCCCCCTTTATCGAGGGGGACTTTTAACCTTTGTGGATTTGAATGGAGAAGGAGCGGGCTATGTCTCAACAGAAGATCTATCTGGTCGGCGCCGGCATCGAGGGGTGGGAAGGCTTCAGCAAGCAAGCCCTCGAGGTGATCGACTCCGCCGAAGTGCTGATCGGCCACAAGCGCCTGCTGGACATCTTCCCCGATTTCAAGGGGGAGAAGCGCGAGCTGGGCGACCTCTCCATCACCCTCGAATACCTCAAGTCGAGCGACGGCCGCACCGTGGTGCTCGGCTCCGGCGACCCCAACTTCTTCGGTGTGGCGCGTTTCCTCCTCAGGAACCTCCCCAAGGAGCGGATCGTCATCTACCCCAACGTCACCAGCGTCCAGTACGCCTTCGCGCGCATCAAGGAGCCGTGGGACGACGCCACCTTTGTCTCGGTGCACGGCCGCGGCATCAAGCCCGCCCTGGACCGCATCATCGCCTCCGAGAAGATCGCCATCCTGACCGACAGCGTCAACACCCCCGCCGTCCTCGCGCGCGAGCTGATCAAGCGGGGCGCCGAAGGGTACGAGGCGTGGGTCTGCGAGGACCTGGGGCTGGGGACCGAGAAGTTCACCAAGACCGACGTGCGGGGCCTAAGCGAGATCACTTGCTCCCCACTCAATATCCTCATCCTGATCAAGACCTGGGAGCCGAACCTCCAGAACTACCCGATGATCGGCATCCGCGACGATGAATTCGCCACCGCCAAGAAGCTGATCACCAAGGAAGAGGTCCGCGCCATCACCCTGGGGAAGCTGCAGCTCCAGGACGACCTCGTCATGTGGGATATCGGCGCCGGGAGCGGCTCGGTCTCCATCGAGGCCGGCAACCTGATGCCCAACGGCCGCATCTTCGCCCTGGAGAAGAATCCGCAGTACCTCGTCTTCCTCAAAGAGAACCTCAAAAAGTTCGTCGCCCGCAACGTGATCGTCATCGAGGCCTTCGCCCCCGAAGGGCTGGACGATCTCCCGGATCCCGACCGTGTCTTCATCGGCGGCTCCGGCGGCATGCTCGAGGAGATCATCGAGGCGGTGGACAAACGGTTGAAGCCGGAGGGATTCATCGTCCTCAACGCCGTCACGCTCGATACCTTGACCAAGTCGGTGGAGTTTCTCGAGGACCACGGCTACACTGTTGAGGTTACCTGCGTCAACATCTCCAAGACCCGCAGCCTTACCGAGTACAAGATGTTCGCCGCCCACAACCCGGTCTACGTGATCACCGCCTGGAAAGGGGAGGAGTAGTGGCGGTAATTTACGCGGTCGGTGTGGGACCGGGCGACCCGGAGCTGTTGACGAGGAAGGCCGAGCGGATCTTGAGGAGCGTGGACGTCATCTGTGCGCCCACCGGTGCTGCCGAAGGGGGGAGCTACGCGCTCTCCATCGTGGAAGAGTTCATCGACCGCAGCCGCCAGGAGGTGCTGGTCCAGCTCTTCCCCATGCTGAAGGACCAGAAGGGGCTGGACCCGTTCTGGGAAGAGGCCGCCGACCAGGTGGCGCAGCGGGTTGCGCAGGGGAAGGACGTCGCCTTCATCACCATCGGAGACCCGTTCCTCTATTCGACCTACCTGTATATCCACCGGATCCTGCTCGCCAAGTACCCCGAGATAAAGATCGAGATCGTCCCCGGCATCTCCAGCATCCTCGCCTCCTCCGCCATTTCGGGGGTCCCCTTGGGGCTGGGGGCGGAACGGATCGCCATCCTGCCGGCCACCTACGAAAAGGATGAGCTGAAAAGGACGCTGGAAGAATTCGACATCGTCGTGCTGATGAAGGTGAACCGGGTCTTCGACCGGATCTACGACGTGCTGAAGGAGATGGGGCTGGAAAAGGGAAGCGTCTTCGTCCGCCGGGTCGGTTCCGCCGAGGAGGAGGTCCATTTCGACCTCGCCTCCCTGGTCGGCAAGAAGCTCGATTACCTCTCCATGCTCATCGTGCGGAAACAGCCGATCTAGCCACCGAAGCGGGGCCGTCCCCCTCTACCCTCTTGAGCGCGCCGCTCAAATCTCACACTCATCCCCTTTCTTCGCCTCTCCCTCCCCTTCAAGGGGAGGGCAGGGGTGAGGATGGGGGCAACTTTCAAAGGTGCCACCATGACCGACCAACCGAACAAAGTCTATTTTGTGGGAGCCGGCCCCGGCGATGCGGAGCTCATCACCGTCAAGGGTGCCCGCCTGCTGCGTGAGGCGAACGTGGTGGTCTACGCGGGGAGCCTGGTCGACTGGGAGCTGGTAAGGCATTACGCACCCACTGCCCGCGCTTACGACTCGGCGGGGATGGACCTGGTCCAGACCACTGAGATCCTCGTCCAGGCCTTTGTCGACGGTGAGAAGGCGGTTCGACTCCACACCGGTGACCCTTCCATCTACGGCGCCATCCAGGAGCAGATGGAGGCGCTCGACAAGGCCGGCGTCCCTTACGAGGTGGTGCCCGGAGTCACCAGCGCTTTTGCCGCCGCGGCCACCTTGAAGCAGGAGTTGACCCTCCCCGAGGTTTCCCAGACCGTCATCATCACCCGCATAGCCGGACGGACCCCGGTGCCGGACCGGGAAAAACTGAGCGAGGTGGCCCGCATCGGAGCCACCATGGTCATCTACCTCTCCGTCTCCATGATCGAGAGCGTGGTGAAGGAGCTTCTCTCCGGGGCCTATTCCCCGACCACCCCGGTGGCGGTGGTGGCGCGGGCTTCCTGGCCGGATGAGCTGGTCATTTCCGGCACCCTTTCCGATATTGCCGTCAAGGTCAAGGAGGCCGGGATCAAGAAGCAGGCGCTGATCCTGGTAGGCGACGTGCTGGCCGCCCGCCGGGAGGGGATGAAGGCGAAGTCCCAGCTCTACGATCCCAGCTTCACCCACGGCTCGCGCAAGGGAATAGTCACCTGACATCTCCCCTTTATCCCCTCGCGTCCTAATACCTTCTGAAGCCCGGAAATTATACCCTCGCCCCCTTTTTGGGGGAGAGGGTGGCCGAAGGCCGGGTGAGGGTGATTTTTGAAAGCCATATGCGTATAGCCATCATTGCCATAACCGCCAACGGTGTCCGTCTTGGAGAAACCCTCCGGCCAGGCTTCCCCGGCAGCGACCTCTTCGCCATCGAAAAGCACGCCGCCGGCCCCGCCCAGCCGTTCTCCGGCGGTCTTGCCCCCCTCGTCGAGCGGACCTGGCGCGCGTACGACGGGCTCATCTTCATCATGGCCACCGGCATCGTCGTCCGTTCCATCGCTCCTCATCTCGAAGGGAAGGATCGCGACCCGGCGGTGGTGGTCATGGACGATGCCGGGACCTTCGCCATCTCCCTTCTCTCCGGCCACCTGGGCGGGGCCAACGCCCTCGCCGTCCGTTGCGGCGAGCTCTGCGGCAGCACTCCGGTCATCACCACCGCAACCGACGCCAACGGTCTCCCTTCCTTCGACATGCTGGCCAAGGAAAAGCGGTGGCAGATCGAGGACCTCTCCCGGGTAAAGAGCCTGAACGCCCTTCTCCTGGAGGGTAAAGAGATCGCGGTGGCGGATCACGGCGGCGAGGTGGAAAGTTATTTCGCCGGCCGCGGCAAGCTCTCCTTCTGTTCCGGCCCAGCGGAGGCCCTGGCCAGCGGGGCAAGCGGCTTCCTGCTCGTCACCAACAAGATCCTTCCGCCTTTCCCTCAGGACGCTCCGGTCCTGGTGCTCCGGCCCCGGAACCTCTGCCTGGGGATCGGTTGCAACCGCGGCACATCATGTGAAGAGATCGGGTCCGTGGTCGCGAGACACCTCGAGCGCGAGGGGCTGTCGATGAAAAGCGTCGCCTGCCTGGCCACCGCCGAGGCCAAAATGACCGAGGAGGGGCTGCTGGTCTTTGCGGACATGAACGCCATCCGGCTCAATTTCTACGCCAGCGGATCCCTCAACGAGGTAGCCGTACCGTCCCCTCCTTCGGCGCATGCCATGAGCGCCATCGGCGCCACCGGGGTGGCTGAGCCCGCGGCTCTCTTGGCTTCCAGGGGGGGGACGCTCCTGATGCATAAGGTGAAGGACGGCAACGTCACCCTGGCGATCGCGGAGATCGGGGCGCCGGAGAACGGGTGAGTTTAAAACCTACCCTCACCCGGCCTTCGGCCACCCTCTCCCCCAAGTGGGCGAGGGTATATTTGTGAAAGGCCTTCGGCCACCCTCTCCCCCAAAGGGGCGAAGGTATATTGTGAAAGGCCTTCGGCCACACTCTTTCCTGAAGGGGCGAGGGTATTTTTGGCGTGGGTGGCCGGGGCCCGGCACTGGTGAAACTGAAATTACGAGGTTGTTTTTGATGTCCAAGCTTTTTGTAGTCGGCATCGGCCCGGGTGGGCTGAACCATATGACCCGCGAGGCGCGGGAGGCGATCGACCGCTCCGACGTCATCGTCGGTTACCAGACCTATCTTGATTTCATCGAGACTCTTCTCCCCGGCAAGGAAGTCGTCTCCTCCGGCATGATGCGGGAGGTGGAGCGCTGCTCGCAGGCGCTTACCATCGCCGCCACCGGTAAGACGGTCTCCCTCATCTCCAGCGGCGATGCCGGCATCTACGGCATGGCCGGGCTTGCCCTCGAGCTGGCGGATACGGCCGCGGCCGACCCCGCCTCTCCCCTTCGCGGGGTGGAGATCGTTGTGGTCCCGGGTGTTTCGGCGGTCCAGGCAGCGGCCTCCGTGCTGGGCGCCCCCCTCATGCACGACTTCGCGGTGATCTCCCTTTCCGACCTGATGACCCCTATCGAAAAGATCCGCGCCCGCCTGCGTGCGGCGGCCGAGGCCGATTTCGTGGTGGCCCTCTATAATCCCCGCTCCAAGGGGCGGGTCACCCAGATCGAGGAGGCGGCCGAGATCCTGATCGAGGCGCGCGGCCCGCAGGTCCCGGTCGGCATCGTGAGAAACGCCTGCCGCGATGGACAGGAGTGCACCGTCACCACGCTCGGCGAGATGCTCACCCACCCCATCGACATGTTCTCCATCGTCATCATCGGCAACACCTCGTCCCGCATCTCCCACGACGGACGGATCCTCACCCCGCGCGGCTACGCGAGCCGCGGACGCATCCCCGGCAAGACTCCCCCCCTGATAAAGGGGGACGGGGGGGGGGGTGCCTCTGAGGTTACCGAAGGCAATGCAGCGTCCCCCCGTTCCATCATGTTCTGCGGCACCGGATCCGATGTGGGGAAATCCGTCATCACCGCGGGCTTTTGCCGCATCCTCAAGCGGCGCGGCATTTCCGTCGCCCCGTTCAAGTCCCAGAACATGGCCCTCAACTCGGCGGTCACCCCCGAGGGGGGAGAGATCGGGCGCGCCCAGGCGGTGCAGGCCGAGGCGTGCGGGATCGATCCCCACACGGACATGAACCCCGTCCTCCTGAAGCCGAACTCCGAGACCGGAAGCCAGGTCATCGTCCAGGGGCGGGTGGTCCGCAACATGGGTGTGAAGGAGTACAACGCCTACAAGCCCGAAGCCCTGATCAAGGTGCGGGAAAGCTATCGGCGGCTGCAGGATGCCTACTCCTTCGTGGTGATCGAAGGGGCGGGGAGCATCGCCGAGATTAACCTGCGCGCCCACGACATCGCCAACCTCAAGATCGCCGACATGGCGGGGGCCCCGGTCATCCTGATTGCCGATATCGACCGCGGCGGCGTCTTCGCCCAGATCGTGGGGACCATCGAGCTGCTGACCCCGGAAGAGAAGGCCATGGTGAAAGGGGTCGTCATCAACAAGTTCCGCGGCGACGCCTCCCTCCTCAAGCCGGGAATCGAGCTGGTGGAGGCGCGGACCGGGATTCCGGTGCTGGGTGTGGTGCCCTGGTACCGTGGGCCTGCCATCCCGGAAGAGGACAGCGTGGCTCTCCAGAGAAAACCGGCCGCGCACGCCTCCGGGGCCGGGAAGATCAGGGTCGGCGTCGTGCGTCTGCCGCGTATCTCCAACTACACCGATTTCAGCGCGCTCGAGCGGGAAGATGACGTCTCCGTCACCTACTTCGACTCTCCCAAGGCCGTCGCGGATCTGGACCTACTGGTGATTCCGGGAACCAAGTCCACCCTTGCGGATCTTCGGTTCCTGCGGGAGAGCGGCCTGTGTGAGGCCATTCAATCCTTCTCCGGTCCCGTAGCCGGGATCTGCGGCGGCTACCAGATGCTCGGCAATGTGGTGCTCGATCCGCTGAAAGTGGAATCGGAGCTGACGGAAATGCCGGGTCTGGGGCTTCTCGACGTGCAGACCACTATGCTGGGGGAGAAGCAGACCCACCTGGCCGAGGCGGAACTTCTCGGGTCCTCCGCCACCGTCACCGGCTACGAGATCCACATGGGGGAGACCGTCCTTGGCCCCGGTGCCCGCCCCTTCGCGCGCATCGTGAAGCGCTCCGGGAAGAATGCAGACCTCACTGAGGGTGCCATCTCCAGTGACGGACGGGTGTTCGGCACCTACCTGCACGGGATCTTCGACAACGATGTCTTCCGCGCCACCATCCTGAACGGTATCCGCCGGGTCAAAGGGATCCCGGAAAGGGAGCCCGTTACGGCTGACGCTGATCCCTTCGATGCCCTGGCCGCGCACCTGGAGGCCCACCTGGACATGGAGAAGATTTTCTCCATCTGCGGCCTGTAGGTCCAATGACGGTGCCCATCTCCCCTGACATTGGCCTTGTTGTCGCGGCGGTGGTGCTCGATCTGTTGTTGGGCGACCCGCGCGGCCTCCCCCATCCGGTCGTGGGAATCGGGCGGCTGATCTCGTTCCTGGAGGCCCGGCTTAGAAAGGGTTTCAAAAACCTTCGGCTGGCCGGTGTGCTACTCTTGATCGCCACCGTCGGGATCACCTATCTGCTGGCCCTCGCGCTCCTGAAGGCTGCCTTTCTGCTTTCCACGCCCCTAGGCTTCGCGGTAGCCCTTTACCTCTCGTGGGTCTCCCTGGCCGCTCGCTCGCTGCACGTCGAGTCTGCGAAGGTGGCCAAGGCCCTGCGGGGGGGAGATCTGCCCGGGGCGCGGCTGGCGCTCTCCTACATCGTGGGGAGGGAGACGGCGGAGCTCGATGAGCCGGAGGTCGTGCGGGGGGCTGTGGAGACGGTGGCGGAAAACACCGGCGACGGTGTCATCGCGCCGCTCTTCTACCTGATCCTGGGCGGGCCTGCACTGGCCCTGGCCTACAAGGCGGTCAACACGCTCGACTCCATGGTGGGGTACAAGAACGATCGCTACCTTGAATTGGGCTGGGCGTCGGCCCGCTTCGACGACCTCGCCAATTACCTCCCGGCCCGGCTCACCGCGCTTCTCATGGTGGCTGCGGCGCCGCTTTGCGGGTTGAGCGGAAAAGGCGCCTGGCGCATCATGCGCCGGGACAGCCGGAACCACTCGTCGCCCAACAGCGGCTATCCGGAATCGGCGGCGGCCGGAGCCTTGCGGGTCCGGCTGGGAGGGGCCAACCGCTACTTCGGTAAGCTGGTGGAGAAGCCTACCATTGGAGACCCCACCGCGCCCCTTTCGCTTGCCACCTATGCAGGTGTGGTCAGGTTGATGTACAGCAGCGAATTCTTGCTGGTTGCCTTGTGGCTGTTCTTTCGCCAAAGCTACCTTCTCCTTCAGTAGAAGGACACCCCCATCCTCACCGCGACACTCCCCTTGAAGGGGAGGGAGAAGCCCGAAGATAGAGATTAATCAGGTAGGTGTTATGTCCGCTCCTCATGAACATGGAGGCAACGTCTTCGCCATTGCGCGGTCCCTCGGGCTTTCCCCGGAGGAGATACTGGACTTTTCCGCCAGTATCAATCCGCTCGGGATGGCTCCCGGGGTGGCAAGCGCCTTGGCAGCCTCCCTTCCGAAGTTCCTTCACTATCCGGACAAGGGAGCGCTGGAGCTGAAGGAGCGGATTGCCTCCTACCACGGCGTGCCAGTCGAGGAGGTGGCGGTCGGTAACGGCTCCACCGAACTGATCCACCTCATCCCGCGGCTGGTCACGGGGGCCGGGAAGCGTGCTTTGATCGTCGCGCCGGCCTTCGCCGAGTATGCCGCTGCCCTGGAGCGGGCCGGGTGGGAGATCGAATACTTCTATCTCACCAACGAAGACGGCTTCACCCTCGATGCCGCCAAGCTCAAGGACAGGCTTGCCCTCGGCTATGACCTCCTCTTCCTCTGCAATCCGGGCAATCCCACCGGTGTACTCACCTCGCGTGAAACGATAGGAACGGTCATCAGGCTCTGTCGGGCCTGTGGGACCTTTCTTGCTCTCGATGAAGCCTTCATGGATTTCTGCGAGGAGGAGTCGGCCAAGGATCTGGTCCGGGGCGTTCCGGGCGTACTGCTTCTTCGCTCGATGACCAAGTTCTTCGCCATCCCCGGGCTGCGGCTTGGCTACGCCCTGGGGGCCGCGGAGACCATCGCCTCGCTGGCCGGCCTTCAGGATCCCTGGAGCGTCAACACGGCGGCCCAAGTGGCGGGAGTGGCCTCGCTGGGCGATGAGGGTTACCGCGCCCGGACCAGGAAATTGGTCGCCGAGGAACGGGCCTTTTTGGCAGCGGAGCTCGGCCGGCATCCGCAACTGCGGATCTATCACGGCGCTGCCAACTACCTGCTGGCGGAGATTCTCTCCGGTGGCTCCGCGGCGGATCTTCGCCGCCACCTCATGGCACGCGGCATCCTGATCCGGGATTGTGCGAATTTCGAGGGGCTCGATGGGAGGTTCTTCAGGGTGGCGGTCCGGCTGAGAGAGGAAAACTTGAAGCTGCTGGAGGGGATCGAGGGGGGCTTCTAAAACCTCCCTCACCCGGCCTTCGGCCACCCTCTCCCCTGAGGGGGCGAGGGTATATTGTGGAGGGGCTCCGGCCACTCTCCCCTGAGGGGGCGAGGGTATATTGTGGAGGGGCTCCGGCCACTCTCCCCTGAAGGGGCGAGGGGATATTGTGGAGGGGCTCCGGTCACTCTCTCATGAAGGGGCGAGGGGCAATTGTGAGGGCCTTCGGCCATTCTCTCCCGGGGAGGGTAAGACAGCGGGAATAAAAAAGGGAAAGCCCATTGAGCGTGATGCTCTTCGGCTTTCCCTTTTTGTTGCTGACGGTTTGGTGTGGCCTAGTCGGCCATGGTCCGCATCTGCTTGCGGCAGTTCCTGATCCGGTTGATCTCTTCCTTGCAGACATAGCGGACGATGGCATCGCGGTCGCGCTCGTTGATGTGCATGAAGGATAGGCCGGAGCTGACCACCGAGACGCCGTCGCGTTCCAGCACCTCGCTGTGGACTACCTGGGCCACCACCGGGACCACTTTCGGCTCGGTCAGCGGAAGATGGAAGGTGGCGTAGACGATGTCCCCCATGGCCATGGCCATCTCGGTCTCGGTCCTTAACCCCCCGCCGCTGATGTTCACGATCCGCGGGACGCCTCCCTTGCCGGCCACCCGCAGTCCGCCGAACCCGTTCTCCTCGGCGGTGCCGGCTGTCACGTTGAAGAGCACCACCGGGATCTCGGTCCCCAGCCGGAAAAACTCCCGGCTGTCCTCGGGGACCACCGGACCGGCAAAGCCCGCCCTCAGCTCCTCGCTCGAGTCGTCGAGCAGGACCACCTTGCAGCTGTAGCCGTACCCGATGCCTCCGACCCGGACCACCAGCGGGGCCTCGCGGTGGAGCTGCGCGCCAAGGGGTACCTTGTCCCAGCTAAGGCGAAGGCCGATGTGCCCGTCATCCACCGCGGTGACGACGGCGCCGTCGTTGAATACCTTGCCGCCCTCTACGTTCACTTCGACGACAGCACGCTGCCCCGGGTGAAAGTAGTCCCTATAATTGCAGGGTTCCTTTTCCATTTCCCGCCGCCCATCATTGAATTGAATGACAATAAACAAGTCTGCTTGAGTACCGACAGAATGCAAGCGCGAAGCCAACCGCAGCTGCATTCATTAGTGCCATGAAATTGCTAGTGATATACACCTCCTGCGACCTTATTTCAACGAGATATTTCCCGGGGGCGGTTGGTACGTTCCAGGCCCCAGTTATTTCACGGAAATTTCCCCGCCGGCCCCGTCATCTGGCGGACATATATTCCTTGACTTTGCGTCCCCGGTGGCTATGCTAAAAAGAAATCATTTCCATTTAGGAGCGCAGATGGACCAGCGTCACGTCCAGGCTCTCAAACAGGCCGGCATGAAGGCCACCCCCAAGCGGCTCGCCATCCTCGACATGCTGGACGGCGAGAGCTCCTACGCAAGCCCGGAAGAGCTCTGGAAGCGGCTTCGCGACCGCTTCGAGCGGCTCGGGCTCCCCACCGTGTACCGTAACCTCGAGGAGCTGGCGGCCAGCGGGGTGATCACCAAGGTGATCCACCCGAACCGGCAGCTGTATTACTTTTTCTGCGGCAACCGCGAACACCACCATCATTTCGTCTGCCTCAACTGCCGCAAGGTGGAGGACATCCCCTCCTGCGGAATCGAGGCCCTGGAGCGCGAGGTGAGCGGGAAGACGGGGGGGAAGGTCCTCTCGCACATCCTGCAGTTGAACGGGCTGTGCGGCGGGTGCCTGGAAAAGGGAGAGAACAAATGACATCGTCACCGACGCCGCCGGGGAGCGACCAGGTCGTCCTTTCGGTCGAGCACCTTTCGGCGGGCTATCACGGGACCGAGGTGCTGAAGGACATCTCCTTCAGCGTCCGGGCCGGCGACTACATCGGCATCTGCGGCCCCAACGGCTCCGGGAAGAGCACCATGGTCAAGGTCATCCTGGGGCTCCTGCCCCCGATCAAGGGAGAGATCTCCCTCCTGGGGATACCGCGGGGGGCCTTCAAGAACTGGGAGCGGATCGGCTACCTGCCGCAGGGACTCCAGTTTTTCAACCCCCACTTCCCGGCCAAGGTGGAAGAGGTGATCAGGCTCGGCCGCCTCTCCGCCAAGAAGTTCCCCAAGCGCTTCAACCGCGAGGACACCCTGGCCGTCGAGCGGACCATGGAGTGGATGGGGATCTCCGGGATCCGCGGTGCGATGATCGGCGAGTTGTCGGGCGGACTGCGGCAGCGGGTCCTTTTGGCGCGGGCGCTCGTGAACGAGCCGGAGCTGCTGGTCATGGACGAGCCGACCACCGCGCTCGACCCGGAGACCCGGGAGAGCTTCTACAAGCTGATCTTCGAGATGAACCAGGAGAAGAAGTCGACCGTGCTGCTGGTCACCCACGACACCGCCACCATCGGCAAGTACGCCTCCCATCTTCTCTACCTGGACAAGAAGATCATCTTCTACGGGAGTTTCGACGAGTTCTGCAACTCGAGCGAGATGACCGGCTTCTTCGGGGAGCACGGGCAGCACCTGGTCTGCCACCGGCACTAGGCTTTCATCGTCTGCCCACCCTCTTTCTCGGCAGCCAGAGACCTGGGTCGACAGGAACCTGGTGGCGCCTTCCCCACACCCCCTTGCCCCCTCTCCAGGGGAGGGGGTGGCCGGCATATGAGGTTCGCATGGTTTTAACGGAAATGCTCAGCTACGGATTCATGCAGAGGGCCTTGATCGGCGGGTCGCTGATCGCCATTCTCTGCTCGGTGCTCGGGATATTCCTGGTGCTCCGGAGGCTGTCTCTCATTGGCGACGGGCTTGCCCACGTCACCTTCGGGTCGGTGGCGCTGGCGCTCTTTTTCCGTCTCTTCTCGTTCTACATGACGCTCGCCATCATCCCGGTGGTGCTCGCCTCCGCCCTCGGCATCCTCAAGCTGGCGCAGCGGGCGCGCATCTACGGCGACGCGGCCATCGGCATCGTCTCCGCCCTGGGAATCGCCCTCGGTGTCATGCTGGCGAGCCTGTCGGGCGGCTTCAACGTCGATCTCTTCAGCTACCTCTTCGGCAACATCCTTTCCATCAGCCGCGACGAGCTGATCATCGCGGCGGTACTCTTCGCCGTGGTCATCGCCGGCGTACTCGTCTTCTACAACGACCTCTTCGCAAGCACCTTCGACGAGGAGCTCGCCAAGGCCTCCGGGATCGACACCGGCCGGATCAACGCCATCCTGGTGCTGCTGACCGCCCTCACCGTGGTGCTGGCGATGAAGGTGGTCGGCATCATGCTGATCTCGGCGCTCCTGATCCTGCCGGCCGCCACCGCCCTGCAGCTATCCAAGGGGTTCAAGACCGCCATCGTCTGCGCGGCCTGCATCGGGGTCTGCACCGTCATCCTCGGCATCGGGGTCTCCTTCCGAGCCAACCTCCCCACCGGGGCCACCATCGTGCTGGTCAACTTCATCACCTTCATCACCGCCTTTTCGACCCGCTCGCTGATCAGGCACCGGTGAAAGGCGATGACGGGGCAGCGATCCTCCCGAGCGTTTCACGGGAGGCTGCCGGGGAGGACTTCATACGTAACGGGGCTTTTTTCTGTCAACTTTCCGGCCGCACTGCCGAATAGCTGTAGAAGTGGGCTACGCCCGCGCAGGGTTTCCGCCAACGAGGCTAGTACATGAGTGAACCAAACGCGACCAACGACGGCCGGCTTGGCAGGTACTCCGGCTACGACCGGATAACCGGCCTGATCTGTTGGTTGCTCATAGCGCTGGCGTCGTGGTACGCCACCCTTCACCAGCTGGGGCAGCCCAACATCTCGGTGCTCGGGGTCGCCTGCCTCGCGCTTTGCTGTTACCGTGCGGTGGCCGCCAACTTCCTCCCCCGCGGCCAGTTCAAGGGCGCCTTCGACCTTCTCCTTCTCCATCTCTTCGTGGTGACCATCTGCTGGGTGACCGGCAAGTCCGCGAGTCCTTTTCTGCCGGTCCTCTACCTGGTCCTGATGATCACCTCCCTCACCATGGGAACCCGCATCACCTATCTCATGGCCGGCCTCTCCATCGCCTCCTTCACCGTGCTGGCCCTGGTCCAGGGACCCATCGCCGGCGTCGGGCTCATGGAACGGATCGTCGAGCTTTTCCCCTTCGTGATGACCGCCCACCTCGGTGCGCTGATCTCGGGGCAGGCGGAGGCGGCGCGCCTGGAGGTGGAAAAGCTTTCCCTGACCGACGACCTGACCGACCTCCACAACATGCGGAGCTTCGAGACCCTGGCCGGGCAGCAGGAGAAGATCTCCAAGCGTTACGAGCGACCCTACGCCATCTGCATGATCGATTCCGACAACCTGAAGCAGGTCAACGACCGCTACGGGCACCTGGCCGGCACCGCGCTGATCCGCTGGACCGCCCACATCATCACCGAGAACATCCGCGAGTGCGACATTGCCGCCCGTTTCGGCGGGGACGAGTTCATCGTCATGTACGAGGGGCACGACAAGGAGAAGATCCTTCCCGCGGTGGAGAGGATCGTGAGGGCGATGGCCACCTCCCCCTTCACCTTCGAGGGGCACCTGGTGGAGACCACCCTCTCGGCGGGGGTCGCCTCCTTCCCGGATGACGGCTACGACCTGCGGACGGTGATCATGCGGGCGGACCAGGCGATGTACAGCAGCAAGAGGCTCGGGAAAAACCGGGTGACCCTCTTCGACGGGGATGGGGTGGCCAAGCGCGGCTACCCGGGACTACAGATAGGGGGAGAGCAGTTTGGCGGCGCCGTCGCGCAGTTTCGCCGCAAGGCTGCGGCTGTCCATCTCGACGAGGGTGATCTCGCGGGCGGCGGCGAGGGCGGAGGCGCTGCGGGCTTCAAGCACCCGGGCGAAGGCTAGGTCGTAGACCTCCAGGTCGAACTCGAAGTTGAGCCTCAGGCTGCGGGGATCGAGGTTGGCGCTCCCGATCAGGCTCCAGCTGCCGTCCACCACCAGGTACTTGGTGTGCACGAACGGCCCCGGCTGGTAGTAGATCCGCACCCCCTGCTGCAGGAGCTCCCAGAGGTAGGAGCGGCTGGCCCAGTGGACGAAGGGGAGGTTGTTGACCTCCGGCAGCAGGAGCACGATCTCCACCCCCCGCAGTGCCGCGGTGATCAGCGCCGAGACCAGCGCCCGGTCGGGGATGAAGTAAGGGGTGACGATGGTCACCTGGCGCCTCGCGCAGGAGAGCGCACCCAGCACCATCCAGTGCAGTTTCCGGAAGTCCTTGTCCGGCCCGTCACTCACCGCCCTCACCAGCGCGCTCCCCGTCTCGGGGAGCTTCGGAAAGTACTTCTTCCCCGGTAACGACTCCCCTTTCACGAAACGCCAGTCATCCAGGAAGGTGCGCTGCAGGTCCGCCACCGCGGGACCGTCCACCCGGAAATGGAGATCCTTGACGACGGGGGGGCGCCCGGTCACCATGTGGCGGCCGCCGATGTTCATCCCGCCGGTGAAGCCGGTCTTGCCGTCCACCACCAGGATCTTGCGGTGGTTGCGCAGGTTGAGGTATCCCCCCGGACGCAGGGGGAGGAATCGCTCGAACTGGACCCCCGACCCCTTGAGCAGTACCCGCGCGGTCGGGCGGGAATACTTCTCACCGAGACTGTCCACGATCACCCGCACCTCGACCCCGCGGCCGGCCGCCCGGGCCAGCGCATCGGTGAAGCGTCTGCCGGTCTGGTCGCCGTCGAAGATGTAGGTGCTGAGGTGAATAGAGGAGCCGGCGGACTCGATGGCCTCGAGCATGGCGGGGTAGGCCTCCTCGCCGTTTTCCAGCGGGATGATGCTGTTGCCGGTTCTCAGTGCCCTGCTGACCACCCGGTCCGAGAGGCTGCGGAGCTCGTTCAGGTAGCCGATTTCCGCCGGCAGGGGGACGGGGAGCTCGATGCGGTGACGGGGGGGATGGGTGGGGGCCTCCGTCTTCCCATGCCAGCGCCGGGCCCGGCTGTAGATCCGGTTGACCCCGAGCCCCCAGTAGGCGAGCGGGCCGAAGAGCGGGACGGCGAGGCAGGTGACGATCCACCCCAGCGCCGAGCGCGGGTCGCGCTTGTTGATGAGCGCGTGCCCGGCCGACAGCAGGGCCAGCACGGTCAGGCAGAGCTTCATCGTGTAGGAGAGAACCAGTTCCACCCAGCCTCCGGCTCCTCGTGCCGCCGGGGGGTCCGTTCGGCGCGGGGAGCTGTGTCATGCGAAGGGCAACCACCAACCTTTCGGGTTTTGCCTGCAAAAAAGGGGCGGCAAGATGCCGCCCCAGGGATGACTTACTTCGTGCTGCGGTGACGGATACTACAACAGCGCAAACGGCTCGGCCCGTTTGGTCCAGTCGCTTTGGGGGAACTCGCTTTTGAGCTGCTGGTAGGTCTCCTTCAGGGTGGCGGCGGTCTGGCTGGTCTTGAAGCGGGACACGCCGCGGAGGTAGATGGCCTCGGGGGCAGCCGCGCTGGTGGGGTACCCGTTCATCAAGGTGTTGAACTGAAGCACCGCCTCGTTGTGCTGGCCCTTGTCGAGGGCCGTTTTGCCGATACCCAAGAGCAGCCAGGCCACCATCTCGTCGGGGGGGAGGTAGCCGACCGTCCTTTGGTGCTCCCGGCCGTAGAAGTCGAGCACCACCAGGGTCGGGGTCCATACTACGTTGAAATCTGCCGACAGGGTGCTGGTCCCGGCCGCGGCGTGAATGGGGACCATCCTGTCGGTCAGGAAGTTTGCTACCGACTGGTTGGGGAACGTCACCTCTTCCATCTGCTGGCATCCGATGCATTCAGGACTGAAGAAGTCGAGCAGGATGCATTTCTGTTCGGCTTTTCCCCGCGCCAGAGCCTTCGACATCTCGCTTTCCCAAGGGATCATTGGCAGCCTCCATGAACATCCTTTTCAGTAAATAAAGGTTAGCCGCGCTTTTATCTATGTCAAGTGCCCTAACGGCTTGCAGTTTTAGGCAGAATGCATATAATCAACGGTCATCTGTCGACTTGCCCAAAACAAAGGATCACCCTCTTGTCCAATAAAAATCCTCGCCGCGCAGCCTTTGACATACTTGTGAGAATCGAACGCGAGAGGTCGTTCGCGGACATTCTTTTGGACCACGAGCTCACTCACGGGATGATCACGGGAGCCGACCGCGGTCTCCTTACCGAACTCGTCTACGGTGTCTTGAGACGGCAGGCGACCCTGGATCATATCATCAGCCAGTTCTCCAAACAGCGTCCCCACAAGCTCGAGCTTGTGGTGCGGCTCCTTTTGAGACTGGGGCTGTACCAGTGCTTCTATCTCGACCGCGTCCCGGTGTCGGCGGCGGTGAACGAGACGGTCAACCTGGCCAAGCAGATCGTTCCCCGCGCCTCGGGATTCATCAACGCCGTGCTGAGAAACGCCGACCGCGGCCGCGACGCCATCGTCTACCCCGACCGCGAGACCGATCCCGCCCAATACCTGGCGATCCGCTATTCCCATCCGGCCTGGCTCACCGCGCAGTGGCTCAGGCAGCTGGGCGAGGAGGCCGAACCGCTGGCGGCCGCCATGGCCGAGCCTCCCCCGATCACCGTGCGGGCCAACCGGCTCAGGATCTCGCGGGACGGGCTCATCAAGAGACTCGTGGGGGAAGGGGTCGCTGCCGGCGCCACCACCTGGTCCCCCGACGGCGTCCGGCTCTCCCACGCCGGGGCGGTCACCCGGCTCGCCTCCTTCCAGGAGGGGCTCTTCACGGTGCAGGACGAGTCCTCCCAGCTGGCTCCCATCTTCCTCGACCCCAAGGAGGGGGAGCGGATCCTGGATGCCTGCGCGGCCCCCGGCGGGAAGACCACCCAGATCGCCCAGCTGATCGGCGACCGGGGGGAGATCCTCGCCTGCGACGTGAGCCAGAAGAAGCTCAAGCTGATCCGGGAGACCTGCGACCGGCTGGGGATCACCTCGGTGCGCACCTTCTCGATGGACGCCACCGCCCCCTCGGCGGCCCTGGGGGATCTCCGCTTCCGGAAGATCCTGGTGGACGCCCCCTGCTCGGGGCTCGGGGTGATCAGGCGCAACCCGGAGGGGAAGTGGTGGAAGTCGCCGGCCGATCTCCCGCAGCTCGCCGCCACCCAGCTGGCCATCCTGGAAAACCTCTCCGGGTACCTGGAGGCGGGCGGGACCCTGGTCTACGCCACCTGCTCCACCACCGTGGAGGAGAACGAGGAGGTCCTCGACCGCTTCCTGGAGCGGCATCCCGAGTTCGTCGTCGAGGATCTGCGGACCCTGTTCCCCTCCCTGTCACCCCTTTTCACCGAGCGCGGGTTCTTCAGGAGCTGGCCGCATCGTGACGGCATGGACGGCTTCTTCGCGGGCCGCCTCAAGAAAATCCAGTAGGAGATACCATGAAAAAGATAGCCCCTTCCATTCTCTCGGCCGACTTCGCCCGCCTGGGCGAGGAGGTCGCCGCCATCGAGGCGGGTGGCGCCGATTACGTGCATGTCGACGTCATGGACGGCCACTTCGTCCCCAACATCACCATCGGGCCGCTGGTGGTCGATGCGGTGCGCAAGGTCACCAGCCTCCCGCTGGACGTCCACCTCATGATCTCCCAGCCGGACCTCTACATCGAGTCCTTCGCCAAGGCCGGTGCCGACATCATCGTGGTCCACGCCGAGGCGACCGTGCATCTCCACCGCACCGTGCAGCTGATCAAGTCCTTCGGCAAGCGGGCGGGGGTCTCGCTCAACCCGGCCACCCCGCTCACCGCCCTCGACTACATCCTCGAGGACCTGGACCTGGTGCTCCTGATGACGGTCAACCCCGGCTTCGGCGGGCAGTCCTTCATCGAGAACTGCATTCCCAAGATCCAGGCACTGCGCGCCATGTTGGACAAGCGGGGTGTGGAGGCCGAACTGGAGGTGGACGGCGGGGTCAAGACCGACAACATCGCCCGCATCGCCCATGCCGGTGCCGACGTCTTCGTGGCCGGGAGCGCGGTCTTCAACAGCCCCGACTACGCCGCCACCATCTCCGAGCTGAAGAGGCGGGCCAAGGAGCCGGTTCTCTGATCCACGGGGGGGAAACCGCGCCGGGGGGCGCCATGGGAGAGATGCTCGCCATGAAGGAGAAGATCCGCTCCGTGCTTGCCGGACGGCAGCGGATTCCGATGGCGCCGGGGCCGGTCCCCGCCGCCGTGCTGGTCCCCCTGTTCGAAAAAGACGGCGAGTTCCATCTCCTCTTCACCAAGAGAACGCCCCACCTCACCCACCACAGCGGCGAGATCTCCTTCCCGGGAGGGCGCTGCGACCCCGGCGACCGGGACAGCACCGACACCGCGCTTCGCGAGGCCTGGGAAGAGGTCGGCATCCGTCCCGCCGACGTGGAGATCCTCGGCGAGCTCGACGACTGCCATTCCATCCACAACTACCTGGTGACCCCGGTGGTCGGGGTCTTCCCCGCCGGCTACCAGCTGACGGTCAACGACGCCGAGATCGAGCGGCTGATCGTGGTGCCGTTGTCGCACCTCAGCAGGCCCGAATACTTCCGGGCCGAGTGCTGGCCCTGGCGCGGGAAGCGGCACGCGGTCTACTTCTACCAGTACGGGGATGACGAGATCTGGGGATTGACGGCGAGGATCCTGAAGCAGTTCCTGGATCTTTTGGAGGGAAGGGAGCCGGCCCTGGACATCGAGTGCAGCGAGCCGGACGAGTTCGAGGACCAACCGGCGGAGTAGGAAGTGCCGGTAAGCGGAAGCACACCACATATTGCTAAAGTAAGGGCGACGTTAAGCTAGGTGACGTCGACTTTTGCTTAAACAAGACCTTCAGTAGCCTAGAGTACCTGCCGCGCACCTCACGCACCCCGCGTTTCCAGCCAGGGAAGGCACGGCCTCCGCCGGTGAGCGCCCCGCCTTTCGTATCCATCCCTGACCTTTAGCCGCCAGCCCCTCGCATTACCTTCCGGAAGGCCACCTTTGGGCCGGAAAGGGAGCGCCGTCTTCATGAGGCGTTCCCGTTAGCTTAACTGCGGTCATGTTTTGCTTAACCGCGACCGGCTTTAAGCAAAAGTTGACCTGCTTTTGCTTAGGTGTAGGCGACTTCGGCTTAACTGCGGCCGGCTCCGGCTTAACTGCGGCCGGCATCGGCTTACGTACGACCGTCTTCGGCTTACGTACGACCGTCTTCGGCTTACGTACGACCGGCTCCGGCTTAAACCTGACGGTTTCGGTTTAGACGTAGGTCGCGTTGAGGAACGAAACGCGACATCTTCCACCGGTAGCGGTGATTGTCGCTACGGTGGGTGGTCAGGCGGGGGGCACTATCGACTTGCAGATGCCGGCCAGCGGACACCCTTCGCACAAAGGCGTTTTCCGGCAGTGCCTTTTGCACTGCTCCACGATGAGGGCGTGGTACTCGTTGAACAGCTGCACCTGGTGCGGGAGGCTCCCCATGAACAGCGAGCGGACCTCCTCGTAATCCGCCGTCTCCTCCACCACGCCCAGCCTCGAGAAAACCCGCTTGGTGTAGGCGTCCACCACGAAAGACGGCTTCTCTCCCGCGTAAAGAAGAATGGAGTCGCAGGTTTCCCTCCCGATTCCCCTCACCTCGAGCAGCTCTTCCCGCAAACGTTTCCAGTCCCCCTCGAACATCTTCTCCAGGGTACCGTAACGCCCGATGATCCAGGCGACGAGCTCCTTCAGCCGCACGCTCTTCACGTTGAAGAAGCCGGAGGGGCGGATCAGGTCGGCGAGCCGCTGGTGGTCGATCTCGGCGATCGCCTCCAGGGAGAGGACGCCGGCGTGCTTTAGGTTGAAGATGGCTTTCTCGACGTTTCCCCAGTTGGTGTTCTGGGTGAGGACCGCGCCGACGCAGACCTCGAAGGGGGTGTCGGCGGGCCACCAGTCGAGCGGTCCGTAGGCTTTCAGGAGGAGGTCGAAGACCTCCATGAGAAGGGATGGTTGAGCGGGGTACTGCCGGGACATCGTTCTCAGTCGAGCTTCTCCAGTTCGTCGGCCATGAACTCCCGGGAGTAGCGGACATAGTTGCCGGCCGAGCGGGAGAGCCAGGCGATCTCTTCCGGGGTGAGGTCCCGCTTGTACTTGGCGGGGGACCCCATCCAGAGGGTGTGCGGAGGGATGACGGTCCCCTCGGTGACCAGCGCGCGGGCGCCGACCAGGGCCCCTTTGCCGACCACCGCCTTGTCCATCACCATCGCCTGCATCCCGATGAAGGCGCCGTCCTCGATGGTGCAGCCGTGCAGGGTGACGCTGTGGCCGATGGTCACGTCGTTGCCGATCACGAGCGGGGCGCCCGGATCGTCGGCGTGCTTTTTGTGGGTCACGTGGAGCATGGAGAGATCCTGCACGTTGGTCCGGTCGCCGATGCGGATGAAGTTCACGTCCCCGCGCAGTACGCAGTTGTACCAGATGCTCGATTCCTTGCCGATGGAGACCTCGCCGATGACGACCGCCCCTTCGGCAACGAAGGCGGTTTCATCTATCTGGGGCTTCATCCCCTTGAACGAACGGATCATGCGCTTTAACTCCTGACGAAATGCTCCTTGCCGGAGCTCATGGTTTTTCTGGAGGGAACTCGGGTGAGGATGGAGCCCCTCGATGGGGGCTTCCCTTTAGTCCCGGGGGATGGCCAGCATCCGGTCCAGCGCCCGTTTGGCCGGAACCCTGATCTCCTCGGGGACCTTCACCACCGGCTGCATGGTCTGGAGGGCTTCCAGGATGTCTTCCAGGGAGGTGAGCTTCATGTTCGGGCAGATCAGCGCCGGGGAGGCCAGGATGAACTCCTTGTCCGGGTTGTCGATCCTGAGCCGGTAGAGGATCCCCGCCTCGGTCCCGATGATGAAGCGCTTGGCGCTGCTCTGCTTGCAGTAGTCGTACATCCCGGTGGTGGAGCAGACGTGGTCGGCAAGGGCCACCACGGCGGGGTTGCACTCGGGGTGGCAGATGAAGAGGGCGTCGGGGTTGTTCTTCTTGAGCTCCTTGACCACCTCGGGCTTGAGCCGCTCGTGGGTGGGGCAGTACCCCTCCCAGAGGTGGAAATTCTTGTCGATGAAGCCGGAGACGTACCCGCCGAGGTTCTTGTCGGGGGCGAAGATCAGCTCGTCCTCGGAAAGCGAGCGGACCACCTTCACCGCGTTGGCCGAGGTGCAGCAGATGTCGCTTTCGGCCTTGACCGCCGCCGAGGAGTTCACGTAGGTGACCACCGGGACCCCCGGGAGCTTCGCCTTCAGGACCTTGAGATCCTCCACCGATACCATGTCGGCCATCGGGCAGCCGGCATCGAGCCGGGGGAGGAGCACGGTCTTGTGGGGGGAGAGGATGGAGGCCGATTCGGCCATGAAGTGGACTCCGCAAAAGACGATGACGTCGGCGTCGGTCTTGGCTGCCTCGATGGAGAGTCCCAGGGAGTCACCGGTGATGTCGGCGATTTCCTGCACCTCGTCCCGCATGTAATTATGGGCCAGGAGCACGGCGTTGCGCTCCTTGAGTAGCTGTCTGATTTCGGATTTGATGGACTGCTGCGTCATGTCTGTCACCGCCAGAGACTGCTTTTCTTGAGGAGTAATAGGGGTAATCGGACCGATAGTAGACAATGTTTACAATCATGTCAAACCCTTTGAGCCGTAATGTATGCAAGCTTGACACCGTTCGGCAAAACCTCTATTATTTCTGTAAATTTTTTTCATCCCGGGCGGCTTTGCCAGGGTGACAGCGAGGTAGAAAGTATGTTCGGAATCGGTATGCCTGAACTCATAATCATCATGGTCATCGCACTCATTGTGCTGGGCCCTCAGAAACTACCCGACCTGGCCAAATCCCTCGGGAAGGGGCTCGCCGAGTTCAAGAAGGCGACCGACGACTTCAAGCACAGCATCGACGCCGAAGCGAGAAGCGCCGAGGAGAAGGAGCAGCAGGCGGCGCTGGCCGAGTCCAAGGCCCAGGCCGAGAAGGAGAAGATGGAGATGGCCGAGCGCGTCAGCGGCGAGGCCAAGGAGCCGGAGCCGGCCAAGGTCGAGGCCGAAAAGAAGAGCGTCTAAGGGCGCGGTTTGAGATTGGCAACCAAGAGGCGGGCACCTGACCCGCCTCTTTTATTTAGCGCACCCGCCGCCTTGACCGGCACCGCAGGTGCGGTACCGTTTTAGCATCCCGTTCGGGTGGCTCCCCATTACTCCCGGCAGCACCGAGGCAAGGCTCATGGTCGACTGGCCCTGGAAAAAAACACCGAAGGTTCTGGAATACCGCGACAACGACCAGGCGTTCGCCCAGGCCTGCAGCGAGGGGTACCTCCCGCTGATAGGGGCGCTGATCCCGGCGCTGGTCGAGGAGGATGGGGGGCTCGGGCCGGACGGGGAGAGGACCTTCCGGATCAGGGTCGCCGATTCGGCGGGAGGGAAAAGCATCTGGAGCTGTACGCTGAAGGAGTCGCGCTCCTTTCCCTGCCCCGGGGACTTCGTCGGCTTCCGGATCGTCACCATCGCCTCCGACCTGCCGGATGAGGCGAGCCTGATCGGCTACATCGCGTGCAAGTTGCAGCCGGTCTTCGTGACGGGGAAAGGTTGGCGGGTGGGGGAGAGCTATACGCCGAAGGACATCAAGCAGGATATCCATCTCTGACGCGGGACGGTTTCCTCCTCGCCCCCTGACCGCGGGGAGGGCAGTGGACCGCAACCAGGGAAAAACGGAAGGCCGCCTCTAAGGGCGGCCTTTTCATTTTGGGACGGATGCAATAGGGCGGGCGGCTTACTGGTCGCTGATGATGAGGTCCACCGGCAAAGGGTCGCTCTCCCAGGTCACTTGCGGATACAGTTTCTTGTCGAGCTTGAGGTACGTCCCGTCCACCCCCGACTCCGCCCACCAGCACTCGTTCCCCTTGGTGGGGATCTTGTCGAAGAGGTAGAGATCGCCGTTTTTGTCTCTGGCCAGGTACATGGTCACTCCTTACGCTATGGGTCGTGATGATGGTCGGGAAGGGAACGCCTACTTGATGGAGTGCAGCTTCTCCTTGGCAACCTTCGCCTCGTCCGACTTCGGGAACTCCTCGATCAGCTTGCGGTAGACGTAGACGGCGCTCTTGGGATCCCCCATCTCCTTGAAGGCCATCCCCTGCTTGAGCATGGCGGCGGGGACCTTGTCCCGGTTGTCGGGGAAGTTGTTGATGACCTCCTGGAATTCCAGCACCGCCTGGTCGTAGTTCTTGTCGGAGTAGTAGGTCTCGCCGAGCCAGTAGTGGGCGTTGGCGGCCAGCCGGTGTTTCGGGTAGCTCTCCAGGAACTTCCCGAAGCCCTCCCGCGCCTTGGCCATGTCTCCACGCTTGTAGGCATCCTGGGCCTGCTGGTAGAGCCACTCCGGAGTCTGCTGGGCGAGCGCCGCCTTCTTCTGCTGTTCGGCCAGTCCCGCCTCCATCTTGGCCATGCGGTCCTCCAGGGCGGCCAGCCGCTTGTTGAGGTCGTCCTTCAAGAGGGCGATGTCGTCGGCGGGCTTTTGGGCCAGGATGCGGACGTCGTCGATCTTGCCGGTCAGCACCTGCATGTCGACCCGGGAGCTGTCCAGGGTTGCCTGCAGGTCCGCGGCGCTCTTTCTGATGGTCTCCATGTCCTTCTGGTAGCCCCCCACGTCCTTTTGCAGGGCCTCCAGCGATTTGCGGTTGGTGGCCAGCGACTTCTCGATCCCCTCCTTCACATCGCCGCGTACCTCGTTGAGCCCCTTCTCCATGGCGAAGATGCGGTTCTTCATCTCGTCGTTGTCCCGGCGCAGGACGTCGACGTCGGCCTTGGAGGCGCAGCCGAACAGGGCGAGTGCGATGAGCGAGGTTGCTGCTACCCTCAGTGCTTGCATGGGTGGATCTCCTTGAACGTGTATCGCGCCAAGAAAAAGGGAGCCGGTCGGCTCCCTTTCCCAGCGGCATCTGCCCTACTTGGCTATGACGAAATCGTCTCTTCTGTTCTTGGCCCAGGCGGCCTCGTCGTGCCCCTGGTCTACCGGCTTCTCCTCGCCGTAGCTGATGACCGTGATGCGGTCGGGGGCGATCCCCAGGTTCACCAGGTAATCCTTGGCGGACTTGGCGCGCCGTTCGCCGAGCGCCATGTTGTACTCGTCGGAGCCGCGCTCGTCGCAGTTACCCTCGATCCTGATCTTCATGCCGGGGTTTTTGTTGAGAATCTCGGCATTCTTGGAGAGGGCGTCGCGGGTCTCGGCGGAAAGATCGGAGGAGTCGAAGGCAAAGTAGACGGTCTTCAGGTCCATCCGCATCTCGCCGGCGGCCTGCCCGGCTTCCCCGGCAGCTGCCTGCTCCCGGGCGACGGTCTTCGGCGCCTCGCTGCTGACCGGGGCCTCGGCCGCGGGGGTCTCGGCGACCTGCGGGGCCTGCTCAGGCGGCTTGGGCGTCGGCTTCACCTGCTCGACGGCCTTCGGCTGCTCGGCCGGTGCCGGGGTTACGGGTGCTGCCTGGGCCGCGGGGGCCTCCTCAGGCTTGACCACATCCTTTTTGGCGCATCCACCGCACAGAAGGGCGCCGGCGAAGATGAAAACGACGGTTCCGATGATCCTGTTGCGCATTGCCCACTCCTTTTTGATGAATTGATATGTGCAGACCGTGTGGTCTTCACGAAAACGATAATGAATTATAGCGATCTTTGCGTTGTAATCAACGTCAATTTAATGTCAAATCACCACCCGGTGGACCAGGTGGGGTGGGAGTCCGGCCCGCGTCCACGGGAGATGCGGGTCTGGCCGCTGCCGTCGGCCCGCATGAGGTAGATGGCCTCGCCACCGTCTCGGGTGGAGCTGAAGACGATGAAGCGGCCGTCGGGCGACCAGCGGGGATGCTCGTTGCTTCCCGAGGTGGTGAGCTCGGTGTCCTGGGTGCCGTCCGGGTTGATGGCGTAGATCTGGAAGCCCCCCGGGACCTGGCGGGCATAGGCGATCCGGTCCCCCTTGGGAGACCAGCGCGGCGTCACGTTGTAGGCCCCCTCGGTGGTGAGCCTCCGCACGTTGCCGCCGTCGGAATCCATGATGAAGAGCTGCGGCTTGCCGAGGCGGTCGGATACGAAGACGAGCTTCTTGCCGTCCGGCGACCAGGCCGGCGAGACGTCGATGGCGGGGTTGCGGGTCAGGCGGGCGAGCTCCTTGCCGTCACGGCTGATCAGGTAGATTTCTGCGTTGCCATCCTTGCTCATCACCTCGGCGATCTTGCTGCCGTCCGGGGAGTAGGTTCCCTGGGCGTTGATTCCGGGGCGGGCCGATATCCTCGCTTCGGCGCCGGTGTAGATCTCACGCCGGTAGAGGTCGGGGTTCCCCTTCTTGTACGAGGTGTAGACGATCTCGCGTCCGGAGGGGGAGAAGTCGGGATTGATGTTGATGGAGCCGTTGTTGGTGAGGCGCTGGGGGTGAAAGCCGTCGTAATCCATCACGAAGATCTCCTTGTTCCCCGAGACCTTGGTGACGTAGGCGATCTTGCCGGTGAAGGGTCCTTTCTCCCCGGTCAGCGCCCGGAGGACCTCGTCGGAAAAGGCGTGCCCCATGCGGCGCAGCTCCTTGATGGACCCGCTGTAGCGCTTGGCGGTCAGCTCCCGGTTGAGGACCTGGTCGAGGAGGCGGCACTCGATGACGAGCGAGTTGCCGTCGACGGCGTAGGCGCTTTTTAGGAGCAGGGGCGCGCCCGGTGCGGCCTGGCCGGCGGTGGTGACATCGAAGAGCCCCGCCAGCCCGAGGTCGAGGCTGAAGAGCTCCGACAGCTCCTTGGCCACCTCGGGGGAGGCGGGGCCGGAGAGGGTGGTGGAGGGGGCCAGCACCAGCTGGGGTTTCCCCGATACCGGGGCGGCGATGTCTAAGTAGGTCTGCCCGCTGCAAAGGCCGGGAAGAAGGAGCAGTATCGATATCAGCAGAAGCTTCTTGATCATTTGGCTGTAACCTCTTCGGGCCGGAAGTGGAGCTCGTACCTGAACTGCTGCCCGCTGGGCGGGGGCTTGAGCGATCTTCCGGCCACGGTGACGGCGCGGGTGACGGCGTCGTCGAAGACCCGGTCTCCCGAAGGCTTGGTCACCCGGAATTCGGCGACCTTCCCGTCGGTGCCGATGGTGATGATGGCGATCAAAAGCGGCGACCTGGTCTCCTTGGCCATCTCCCTGGTCAGGGCGTCTTTGAGGCGGGACTGGATGTAGGAGGCGTAGTCGCTCCCGGCCTGGGTTCCGCGGGCGCCCGGCATCCCGGTCCTGGCGTTCTTCCTCAGCCGGGCCAGCACGTCGGCCTGGCGGCGGTCTTCGGCCTGGCGCTCGAGTTTGGCCATGCGCTCGTTGAACGCGCGGGCGTCCTCCTGGCTCTCGCCGGGAGAGGTCTGCTGCGGTTTCACCTTGGTGCTCGGCACCGCGGTTTGGCCTCTGGAGCTGCTGGCAGGTTTATTGGCCGGAAGGGCCATGGCCGCCGGGGGGGGCTTGGGCGCGGCGGGCGCTGGCGGAGTCGGTGCCTTGGACGCCGCAGGGGTGGCCGGAGCCGGCATCCCGCTTTGCGGCGAGGCTACCGGCAGGGTGACCATGTCGACGTAGGTGACCGGCTGCTCCTGGGGCTGGAAGATGGGAAGCAGGTCGCCGAAGATCATCAGGAGACCGACGGCCAGGTGAAGCGCGAAGGAGATGGCGAACATCCCTCCGGGGCCGGGGTATCGGTTTTTGAACCGCTGTGTCATCGCCGCTCGGGGGACTCCGTTACCATGCCGAGCCGCTCGACGCCCGCTCCCTTGATCTGGGCCATGACCCGCACCACCTCGCCGTAGGGAACGGCCTGATCGGCCTTCAGGAAGACCTCGCGCTTCTCGCGGCCGGCCAGCATGGTGTTCAGCTTATCCTTGAGTTGCTCGACGTCGACCGCGTTGCTGTTGATGAAGGTCCTGCCGGTCTTCTCTATCGAGACGACGATGGTGTCTTCCTTGGGGGCGAGCGACTTGGTCTCCGCCTTGGGGAGGTTCACCTGGACACCCTGCTGCATCATGGGGGCGGTGACCATGAAGATCACGAGCAGCACCAGCATGACGTCGACCAGCGGGGTGACGTTGATCTGGGACATGGTGCTGCGGTTGTCGTTTCTGTTGCCGAACTCCATGGATTATCTCCCCGCGAAGTTACGCTGAACGATGTTGAGGAATTCGGTGGAGAAGCTGTCCATCTCCGAGATCAGCACCCTGATCCTCTGCTGGAAATGGTTGTACCCCATGACGGCCGGGATGGCGGCTACCAGGCCGATGGCGGTGGCGATGAGCGCCTCGGCGATGCCCGGGGCGACGACCGCCAGCGAGGCGGAGCCGGACTGGCCGATGTTCTGGAAGGCGGACATGATCCCCCAGACGGTGCCGAACAGGCCGATGAAGGGGGCGGTGGAGCCGGTGGTGGCGAGGAAGGTCAGGTACTTCTCCAGCCGGGTGATCTCGGAGGTGGTGGCGCGGCGAAGGGCGCGGGAGATGTTCTCGATCCCCCCGAGGTCGGTGCTGATCACGTTGGGATCGGCCTTTTGCTCAACCTTTTCCTGGAGCCTCCTCAGCTCGGCGTACCCTTCCTTGAAAAGGACGGTGAGCGGGGAGTTCTCGAAGCGGTCGAGCTGCGACCCGATGGTGTCGAACCGCTTGGACTTCCAGAAGAACTCCAGGAAGCGCTCGCTGGCGCCGTTGGCGCGGTAGATCTGCAAGAGTTTGTAGAAGATGATGCCCCAGGAGACCACGGAGAAGTACAAAAGCACGATCAGGACGAGTTTTACGACCAGGCCGGTCGAGGCAAGCATACCCAAGGAAGGATACCTCCGCTGAAGTTATTGGTTAACGAGAAAAAATATGCCTTACCACCGTTGAAGTCAACAGGAAAGCTCTGCGAGCGTCGCCGGCTTCAGTAGCAATCGGGGCGGCGGTCCCGGAAGCAGGTGATGCTCTGGCGCCAGGCGGTCACTTCGGCCGGGTCGAGGGTCGCCACCGCCTCCCCGCATGCGTATCCGGCGTCGGCCAGGATCTCTCCCTTCGGTCCGAAGATCAGGCTCCGCCCGAAGAAGTCGAGCTTTCCCACCACCCCGCAGGCGTTGGCGGAGAGGACGAAGAGCTGGTTCTCGATGGCGCGGGCCTTGAGGAGCGTGTACCAGTGCTCCTCGCGCGGCTTGGGCCACTCGCCGGGGACCACGATCAGGTCGGCGTCTGCGAGGGCGAGCTTGCGGGAGAGCTCGGGGAACCTCAGGTCGTAGCAGATGATCACCCCGACCTTGCCGATGCTGGTATCGGCCACCAGCACCGAGTCCCCGGCGTCGAGGGAGCGGTCCTCACCCATCAGGGAGAAGAGGTGGAGCTTGCGGTAGCTTCCCGCCAGCCGGCCGCGGTCGACCACGTAGGCGGTGTTGTACACCTTCTCGCCGTGGGGCTCCGGCAGGCTCCCCACGATGACCATGGAGAGCTCGCGGGAGAGCTCCTCGAGCCGGGAAACCAGCTCGGGGGTGCGCTGGGCCAGGGCGTTAAGCTCACGGTAGGCGAAGCCGCAGCTCCACATCTCCGGGAGGACGGCGAGCTCCACCCCCTGGGCGGCCAGGCGCCTGAGCGCTTCGGTGGCCTTGGTGACGTTGGCATCGATGTCGCCCAGCGCGATGGTGAACTGTACCACGCCGGCCTTGATCGCTTTTTCCATGATCCCTCCAAATCGAGCATTGACGGACATTCGGACGCAAGCTCGCAGTGTAATATACTGCCAGACGGTATTTCAAGTGAGATATGCGCCCCTTAGCCGCTTTTAGGTGACAGCGGCGAGCCCTATCTGCTAGAAATGAGAGTGCTCCCGCCGGTGAAAGGTTGCCTTAGGCGGGGAAGGAGTGTTTTTCCCGTCATGAGAACCGGCATCTATCTTCATTATCCGTTCTGCGTCCGGAAGTGCCTCTACTGCGATTTCGCCTCCACCGCCTCTTCGCCGGTCACTCCTAAGGCCTACGTGAAGGGGGTGCTCGCCGAGATGGAGCTTAGGCGGCGCGGCGTGGACGGCCCGGTGCAGGCTTCCACCCTCTACCTGGGGGGAGGGACCCCCTCGCTGATGGGGCCGGAGCTGGTAGCGGGGCTGGTGGAAGGGGTGGAGCGGCTCTTCGGCCTGGAGCGGGATGCCGAGGTCACCATCGAGGCCAACCCCGGGACCCTGACACCGGAAAAGCTCTCCGGCTACCGGGCGGCGGGAGTGAACCGGCTCTCCCTCGGGGTGCAGTCCTTCGACGACCGTTACCTCGAAAAGCTCGGGAGGATCCACACCGCCGCCGACGCGGTGGAGGGGTTCGCGGCGGCGCGGCGGGCGGGCTTTGCCAACCTGAGTATCGATCTCATGCACTCGCTCCCCGGCCAGAGCCTGGAGGAGTGGCGCGTCTCCCTCGACCGGGCCATCGCGCTCGCGCCCGAGCACATCTCCGCCTACGCCCTCTCCGTCGAGGAGGGGACCCCCTTTGCCGCCATGAAGGAGGCGGGGAAGCTCCCGCTGCCGGAAGAGGAGCTCGCCGTCGCCATGTTCGAGGAGACGGTAACGAGGCTCGCTAAGGCGGGGTACCTTCACTACGAGATCTCCAACTTCGCCCGCCCAGGCTGCGCCTCCCGGCATAACGGCGCCTACTGGCGGCGGGAGAGCTACCTCGGTTTCGGGGCCGGGGCGCACTCCTTCCTGAACCCGCGTCTTAAAGATGGACCGGCGCGTCCGGCCGCGGCTGACCGCCTTCGTCCCCTCCCCCCTCCCCCGGAGGGAGGGGCCGAGGGGTTTGGGGAAGCCTGCCCGCGGCATTGGGGGCGGCGCTGGAAGAACGCAGCCGATCTTTCCGCCTACCTGGAATCGGTCGCCGCCGGCTCCCTTCCCGAGGAGGATGTCGAACTGCTGACCCTCGATGATGCCGTTTCCGAGGCCTTCTTCCTCGGGCTGCGGGTGCTGGACGGTATCGACCTGGCGGAGTTACGGACTCTCTACGGGGAAAATCCCCTGGAGCGGCACCTGGCGGAGGTGGCTCGGCTGGAGAACGCCGGCCTTCTGCTGCGCGACGGCGAGCGTGTCCGCCTCTCCCCGCCCACCGTGCTGATCGCCAACTCCGTCTTCGCCCGTTTCCTTTAGCTAGGTTCCCCCCTTGACAAAGCCCAACCCCGTTGCTACCTTAAGCTCGTTAGCACTCGATCACTCGGAGTGCTAATCTGCATTGTGGGGTGTTCAAAATGGCAGATCAGCTTTCGGATCGTGGCAAAAGGATATTAGAGGCGGTAATCGAGGATTACATCGCGACCGCCGAGCCCGTTGGAAGCAGGACCATCACGCGCAGCCACGCCTTGGCCCTTTCGCCCGCCACCGTGCGCAACGTGATGTCGGACCTCGAGGAGATGGGCCTTCTCGCCTCTCCCCACACCTCGGCCGGCCGGATCCCCACCGAAAAGGCCTACCGGCTGTACGTCAACTCCATCCTCGAGGTGAAGAACATCACCCGGGACAAGAAGGACGAGATCCGCCGCCGCTGCCAGATGGCCGGCAAGGACCCCGCCCAGGTGCTCAAGGAAACCAGCCGGCTCCTCTCCACCACCTCGAGCTACATGGGGGTGGTGATGGCGCCGCGCCCGGCTTCCAGCGTGTTTCACCAGATCGAGTTCGTAAAGCTCCCGGGAAAGCGGGTGCTGGCCATCCTGATCGCCAAGAACGGGACCGTGCAGAACCGGCTGGTCCAGGTCGATGAGGACATCCGCCAGGAAGACCTGGTCCGCATGGCCAACTACCTGAACGACCAGTTGCAGGGGCTCACCATCGCCCAGGTGCGCGAGCGGATCCTCAACGAGATGAAAAGCGAGAAGGTCCGTTACGACTCGCTGATGGCCCGGGCGCTGACCCTCTCGGAGCAGACCATAAGCTCCGACAGCCCCGAGCTCTTCCTGGAAGGGCAGGCCAACATCCTCGACCAGCCGGAGTTCTCCGACGCCGGCCGGATGCGCGAGATCTTCCGGGCCTTCGAGAAGAAGAGCCTGCTCCTCGACCTCCTCGACCGCGCCATGCAGGCGGACGGGGTGCAGATTTTCATCGGCTCCGAATCCCATCTCCTCAAGATGGAAGGGATGAGCCTCATCACCTCCACCTACATGACCGGCAAGGACACGGTCGGCGTCTTGGGGGTGATCGGCCCCACCCGGATGGGGTACGGAAGGGTGATACCGATTGTCGATTACACGGCCAAATTGATAAGCCGCCTGCTGGAGACCGAGTAGGGCGGGAAAAGGAGAGGTACCAGGATGGAGAAGAAAAAACATGCGCATCAGCACGAGCATAAGAAGGAAGAGCAGGCTCCCCAGGCGGAGACCGCTGCCGTGAGCGATGCGGACCGCATCAAGGAACTGGAGGAGTCGGTAGCCGCCAAGACGCTGGAAGCCACCAACAACTGGGACAAGTACCTGCGTGAGCGTGCCGACCTGGAGAACTACCGCAAAAGGGTGCAAAAGGAGAAGGAGGAGATTCTCAAGTACGGCAACGAGAACTTCATCCTGGAGATCCTGCCGGCCCTCGACAACCTGGAGCGCGCCGTCTCCCACGCCGAGGACGATTCCTCCGCGGTCATCCAGGGGGTGAAGATCACCCTTGCGATGTTCGTCTCCACCCTCAAGAAGTTCGGGGTGACTCCGATCGAGACCCCGGCCGGGGCCCCGTTCGATCCGGCCTTCCACCAGGCCATGAGCCAGGTGGAGACCGCCGATCAGGCGCCCAACACCGTGGTGACCGAGCTGCAGAAGGGGTACCTCCTGAACGAGCGGCTCTTGCGCCCGGCGATGGTGACCGTGGCGGTGGCCCCCAAGGGATAACCGGAGCCAGTTCTGCCCAATAAAAATTTTTCCTCCCCCCTTGTAATTCACCGGGGGGATGACTAGCTTTCAGTTACAGTTACCATACAGGAGGCACGACATGAGTAGAGTAATAGGAATCGACCTCGGGACCACCAACTCCTGCGTCGCAGTGATGGAGAGTGGTGAGCCGGTCGTCATAGCCAACGCCGAAGGGAGCCGTACCACCCCCTCCATGGTGGCCTTCGCCGAGAGCGGCGAGCGGCTGGTGGGACAGCAGGCCAAGCGCCAGGCGGTCACCAACCCCGAGAACACCCTTTACGCGATCAAGCGTCTGATCGGCCGCAAATTCGAGACCGACGCCGTTAAAAAAGACATCGCCATCTCCCCCTTCAAGATCGTGAAGGCCGACAACGGCGACGCCTGGGTCGAGGTGCGCGGCCAGAAATACTCCCCGCCCGAGATCTCTGCCATGGTGCTTCAGAAGATGAAGAAAACCGCCGAGGACTACCTGGGCGAGGCCGTCACCGACGCCGTCATCACCGTCCCGGCCTACTTCGACGACTCCCAGCGCCAGGCCACCAAGGACGCCGGCAAGATCGCCGGTCTCAACGTGCTGAGGATCATCAACGAGCCGACCGCGGCAGCCCTTGCCTACGGCCTCGATAAGAAGAAGGACGAGAAGATCGCCGTCTTCGACCTGGGGGGCGGTACCTTCGATATCTCCATCCTGGAGCTTGGCGAAGGGGTCTTCGAGGTGAAGTCCACCAACGGCGACACCTTCCTGGGTGGCGAGGACTTCGACCAGAAGGTGATCGACTGGATCGCCGACGAGTTCAAGAAAGACCAGGGGATCGACCTCCGCGGCGACAAGATGGCCCTCCAGAGGCTGAAAGAGGCCGCCGAGAAGGCCAAGTGCGAGCTCTCCACTTCGCTCGAGACCGACATCAACCTCCCGTTCATCACCGCCGACGCCTCCGGTCCCAAGCACCTGACCATGAAGCTTACCCGCGCGAAGCTCGAGTCCATCTGCGCCGAGCTTATCGACAAGCTCGAAGGCCCCTGCCGCACCGCCCTCAAGGACGCCGGCCTCTCCCCGTCCGACATCGACGAGGTGATCCTGGTCGGCGGCATGACCCGCATGCCGATCGTCCAGAAGAAGGTGCAGGACATCTTCGGCAAGGTCCCCAACCGCGGCGTCAACCCTGACGAGGTGGTCGCCATCGGCGCCGCCATCCAGGGTGGCGTGCTCAGAGGCGACGTGAAGGACGTGCTGCTCCTCGACGTCACCCCGCTCTCCCTCGGTATCGAGACCCTGGGCGGCGTCATGACCAAGCTGATCGACAAGAACTCGACCATTCCGTGCCGCAAGTCGCAGGTCTTCTCCACCGCGGCCGATAACCAGCCGGCGGTCAGCATCCACGTCCTGCAGGGCGAGCGCGAGATGGCGGGCGACAACAAGACCCTCGGCAACTTCGAGCTCTCCGGGATTCCGCCGGCACCGCGCGGGGTACCGCAGATCGAGGTCACCTTCGACATCGACGCCAACGGCATCGTCCACGTCTCCGCCAAGGACCTCGGCACCGGCAAGGAGCAGTCCATCCGGATCACCGCCTCCTCCGGCCTCTCCAAGGAAGAGGTCGAGAAGATGGTCCGCGAGGCCGAGGCCCACGCCGCCGATGACAAGAGGAAGCGCGAGCTGATCGAGGCCAAGAACCAGGGCGACAACCTGGTCTACTCCACCGAGAAGTCCCTCAAGGAGTACGGCGACAAGATCGACGCCTCCGAGCGCCAGAAGATCGAGGACGGCGTGGCCGAGCTCAAGAAGGCCCTGGAAGGGGGCGACCTGGACACCATCAAGAAGGCGAGCGACAACCTCATGCAGGCCTCCCACAAGCTGGCCGAAGCGGTCTACGCCAAGGCCCAGGCGGCGGGCGGCGAGCAGGCCGGCGCCGAACCGCACGGCGAGGCCGATGCCGGCCAGGCCAAAGGGGAGAAGGTGGTCGACGCCGACTTCGAAGAAGTCAAGGACGACAAGAAGTAGTTGCAACCGGGTCCATTTTGATGGATGATGTCGCAATAAATTAACGAAACGCACCACGGGCAGCGTCTCATGAGAGACGCTGCTCTTTGTGTTACGAGGGTAGATTTGGCAAACGGCGATAAACAGGATTACTACGAGCTCCTCGAGGTCAACCACAACGCCTCCGAGACCGAGATCAAGAAGGCCTACCGGCGGCTGGCCCTGAAGTACCACCCGGACAAGAACCAGGGGGACAAGGCGGCGGAGGATAAGTTCAAGGAGATCTCCGAGGCCTACGAGGTCCTCTCCGACGGCGAGAAGCGGGCGCGCTACGACCAGTTCGGCCATGCCGGCGTGAACGGCGGCGGCTTCTCTTCGGCCGGCTTCGGGGCCGGTTCCCCGTTCGGCGACATCTTCGGCGACATCTTCGGGGATATCTTCGGCGGCGGCCGCCAGCGGACCAGCCGGGGCAAACGGGGCGACGACCTCCAGTACAACATGGAGATCAACTTCGAGGAGGCCGCCTTCGGCGTCGAGAAGAAGATCGACATCCCCTACGCCAAGCGCTGCGAGGCCTGCGGCGGCTCCGGTGCCAAGGCGGGGACCCAGCCGAAGACCTGCCCGACCTGCCAGGGTGCGGGCCAGATGCGCTTCCAGCAGGGGTTCTTCTCCGTCTCCAAGACCTGCTCGCACTGCAACGGCGAGGGGCGCGTGGTGGAGCATCCGTGCCCGACCTGTCGCGGCAACGGTACCGTGCGGGACAAGAAGACCATCTCGGTGAAGGTGCCCGCCGGGGTGGAGACCGGCATCCGGCTGAAACTCTCCGGCGAAGGGGGGCAGGGGACCAAGGGGGGACCTAACGGCGACCTGTTCGTGGCGCTTTCCGTCAAGGAGCACCCGATCTTCCGCCGCGAGGACAACGACGTCATCTGCGAGATCCCCATCAGCTTCACCCAGGCGGCGCTCGGCTGCGAGATCGAAGTGCCGACCCTGGACGGCAAGGTCTCCATGAAGGTCCCGGAAGGGACCCAGTCCGGCGCGGTCTTCCGGATGCGCGGCAAGGGGATCCCCGCCCTGCAGGGGTACGGCCGCGGCGACCACCTGGTGGTCACCAAGGTGGAGACCCCGACCAACCTCAACCGCCAGCAGCGCGAGCTCCTCGAGGAGCTGGCCCGCATCAGCGGCGAGGACGTCAATCCCATGAGGAAGAACTTCTTCTCCAAGGTGATGGACATCCTGAGCTAGCAGAAGGCCTCAAAATATACCTTCGCCCCTTCGGCGAGTGGTACCCAGAAGGCGGTAATGAATATACCCTCGCCCCTTCAGGGGAGAGGGTGCCCGAAGGGCGGGTGAGGGAGGTTCTCAGTCTGACAAGCCCCCCTCCCTCGCCCATCCCCCTCTCCCTTGAAGGCGGGGGATTGTGAAGTACCTCCCCCTCTCCTGAAAAGGGAGGGAATAGTGTTCACCTTCTGAAGGAGTTCACCTTGCAACGCCCGTCCTGTTTGAAAAAGCCGGCGGCCCTTTTGGCCGCCGGAATCCTGCTGGTCCTCGTTTCTCTCACCTCCGCCTTCGCCTCCCAGAACATCGCCACCTACCCGCTGCTTCCGACCGGCTACAGCTCCATCAGGGTCTTCGACAACCACGGCCGGTTCGTGGGGCGCATCCTTCCCACCCAGCGCTACTGGACCCCGATCGAGCGGATACCCGTCTTTCTGCGCAACGCCCTGGTGGCGGTGGAGGACTCCCGCTTCTACGAGCACAACGGCATCGATGTCCGGGGGATCGCGCGCGCCCTCATGAAGGACGTGGTGAAGGGGAGGATGGCCGAGGGGGGCTCGACCATCACCCAGCAGCTCATCAAGAACAAGTTCCTCTCCGGCGAGAAGACCTTCGACCGCAAGTTCAAGGAGGCCCAGCTGGCGCTGGAGTTCGAGAAGAAGTACAGCAAGGACCAGATCCTCGAGATGTACTTCAACACGATCTATTTCGGCAACGGGGCCTGGGGGATCGCGCAGGCGGCGCGGCTGTACTTCGACAAGAACCCTGAGGAGCTGACCGAGTCGGAATGCTCGCTCCTTGCCGGGGTCCCCAAGAACCCGGGTCGCTACAACCCGCTCGGCAAGCCGGCCGACGTGAACGCCCGCCGCAGTGTCGTTTTGAAGCGGATGGAAGATGTGAAGTTCATCTCGAGCCGCCAGAAACAGGAGATCGTCGCCCATCCGGCGGCGGTGATCAGGTCGGCCCTGGCTCCCACCTACCTGGGACACCTGCGCAACCAGCTGATCGAGCGCTACGGCCGCGGGATCGTGGACCAGGGTGGCTTGGACGTGATCTCGGCGATGGACCTGAACCTGCAGGTGGCGGCCGAGAAGGCCCTGACCGAGGGGGTGAAGAAGGTCAACCCGAAACTGCAGGGATCGCTTCTCTGCATGGATCTGGCGACCGGTGACGTGCTGGCGGCGGTGGGGGGCGTCGATCTCTCCATCAACGGCTATGACCGGGCCTTCGTGGCCAAGCGCCAGCCCGGGTCGTCCATCAAGCCGCTCATCTACGCGGATGCCATGGAGAACGGCTTCACCCCCGGCACCATCATGAACGACGATCCGGTGACCTACAACTCCGGCAGCGGACAGGGGTGGCGGCCGACCAACTACGAGAAGCATGCCTTCGGGGCGCTCTCGCTTCGGCAGGCGCTCGCGCACTCCAACAACGTGATCGCGATCAAGCTTTTGGACTCCCTCGGGGTGCCGAAGTTCCTGGAATTTGCCCGCAGCAAGGGGCTGCCGCTGCAGAAGCAGGACCTCTCCCTGGCCCTGGGGACCGAGGAGGTGACCCTGAACGAGCTGGTCACCACCTACTCGGCGCTGGCCAACAGCGGGATGCGGAGCGAGTCGAGGACCATCGTCCGGATCTACGACCGCTACCGGAAGTCCTGGACGGAGTTCCCCTCGACGGTGACACCGGTGATGGCGCCCGCCACGGCCTACCTGACCACCCAGATGATGAAGGACGTCTTGACCTACGGTACCGCGAAGAACCTGAAGAAGTTCAGCCAGGAACACCCGAGCGCCGGCAAGACCGGCACCACCGACGATTATCGCGACGCCTGGTTCGTGGGGTACACGCCGCAGATCATCACCGGTGTCTGGGTGGGATACGACAAGCCGAAGCCGGGAGGAAAGGGATTCACCGGTGGGGGGATTTCGGCACCGATCTGGGGCCGCTTCATGAAGACCGCGCTCGCCTCGCGTCAGCCGGTGGACTTCCCGAAGCCTGACAACGTGGTCACCGCCACCATCGACCCCACCACCGGTCAGCTCGCCACTCCGGACTGTCCCAACAAGAAGGACGAGTTCTACCTGGCCGGGACCGAGCCGGCCGAGTATTGCGCGAAGCATGGGGGTGCGGGAATGAAGCCGGCACAACCGGAGGAACTCGCCCCGGCCGATCAGCAGGATAACGGCGGCCAGGGAGGCCAGGAGGGTCAGGAGGGTCAGGAGGGGGGCGAGCCGCTCTCCCTCACCGACCAGAACGGCAAGGCTCCCGAGTAGGGGACGCCCCCTTGGGGGAGAGGGGGGCCGAAGGCCGGGTGAGGGGGATTGCCGCACCCGGATGGTGTAGCTATTCGCCAGGTAGGGTGGGCACCCCGTCCCCACGCGGCGGGAAGTTCTGGTGGGCAGAGGGCTGCCCACCCTCCGTTTGGGATTGGCCTAGCTAAAGGTAGTAGTTCTTGAGCGGGTTGAGCCCCTCGTCCAGTTCGTAGACGATCGGCTTTGCGGTGGGGATCTCCAGGTTGACGATATCCGCGTCGGATATCTTGTCGATGTACTTGACGAGCCCGCGCAGGCTGTTGCCGTGGGCGACGATCAGCGGCCGCTGCCCACTCCTCAACACCGGCACTATCTGCTCGTGCCAGAAGGGAAGCACCCTTTCTATGGTGTCCGCCAGGCACTCGCAGCTGGGGAGTTGGCGCGGGTCCAACTGCCGGTACCGCAGGTCGAAACGGGGATGCCGCGGGTCGTTTCCCTCCAGGGCGGGAGGGCGCACGTCGTAGCTCCTTCGCCACAGCTTCACCTGCTCTTCGCCGTATTTCTCCGCGGTCTGGGCCTTGTTCAGCCCCTGAAGCGCCCCGTAGTGCCGCTCGTTGAGGCGCCAGTCCTTCACCTCCGGTATCCAGGTGAGATCCATCTCCTCCAGCATGTTCCAGAGGGTTTTCACGCCCCGCTTCAACACCGAGGTGAAGGCGACGTCGAACAGCAGGCCGGCCTCTTTCACCGCGATCCCCGCCTCGCGACTTTCCCGCTCTCCCGCCGGTGAGAGCTCGACGTCGGTCCAGCCGGTGAAGAGGTTCTCCCTGTTCCAGACGCTTTCCCCATGACGTACCAGCACCAGTCGCGGCATCTTTGACTCCCTACTTCCTGATATTCACGCTCACTTCGAACATGTGGAAATCGACTCCCGTGTTGCGGGGGCCGTCGAGCCCGCCGTTGGACATGTGCTGGAAGCGGTAGCCGACCCCGAGCCCGTTATCGAAACGATACTGTACGCCGACATGGCCGTCAAAAAGGAGGTGCCCGTTCAGGTCGACGTTGCCGAACCGGTACTGTGACAGGCCGTTGAGATCGCCCCCCACCACGAAGGCAAAACCCTTTCCTCCCGCCTTGTCGACGATGAAGCCGGGGCCTGCCGCGGCGATGAAGCCGGTCTGCCCCGCCGCATGGATACCCCCGGCCGCCGCGTTCACCGACATCTCCAGTCCCCACCCGCTGTCTCCGCGGACCGACCACGGAAGGCCGAAACTCACGAAGGCCTCGTACTGGTGGAAGTATACATTGCGTTGGGTGGCCATGTAGCCTCCCCGGATACCGAAGCTCTGAAGTCCCTGGTCGGGATCCTGACAGAACCCGGTCGAGGGGAACGCTAACATGACCGCGAGCAGAAGCAGGAAGGCGGGCGTCGCTCTCATGGCATCTCCGGTGTATGGATTAAATTTTTTTTATCTTAGAGAAATGTAATGTACTGTCGGTAAAAGTCAAACGGGCCGCCGGTGTGGAAAGCCGGGCGGCCCGTTCAGTGCCAGTGCCCCTGCAGCTACGAAGCATGTGCAGGGGCGCCGGTCTTGGGGTGAGTGACTATTTGGCGGGGTTGGTTTTCTTTGCGGAGTCGAGTTTGCCGGTAACGTTATTCCTGATCCAGGAGGGATCCCACCACTCGATCGGATTGACCTGCTCGCCGGAGACCACCACGCCGAAGTGGAGATGGTCCCCCCCGGCCAGCCCGGTGTCACCGGTGGTGCCGATCTGCTGCCCCTTCTTGACCTCGTCCCCCACCTTGACGTCGATACGGCTCAGATGGCCGTACAAGGTCTGCAAACCCATGCCGTGGTCGATGATCACGCACTGGCCGTAGATCCCGAGGTCGTCGGCGTAGACGATTTTTCCGTTGTTGGCGGCCGGGACCGGTGCGTGGGCGAGGGCGGCCAGGTCGATGCCGAGGTGCGTCTGGTGGTCGACGAGTTGCCCATGGTAGAAGTAGTCACGCGCCTGGGCGAAGGTCCCCTTGGGGGCCGAGTTGGGCAGCCGGAGGAAGACCCCCTCCCAAAGCGGCGTCGGCGAGCTCTTCTTCCCGCAATCCGCCAGGATCTTCAGGTCGTGGGCGCGCAGGTCGCGGTTGGCCTTCAAAAAGATCTCCAGCGGGGTCTTGGCCTCGGGGAACTTGTCCTTGAACTCGGCGCCCACCTTGTCCAGGTAGGAGTCGGGGAGTTCCAGGTGGTCCTTGGGGAAGGACTTGGGGATCACGTGGAAGTAGATCCCGGTCAGCCGCTCGTTGCCGGCCCTGTCCACGGCCAGGATCTTGGGGATGAAGGACGCCTCGTTCATGTCGTGGGGAAACGGGAAGAGGCAGGCGTAGACCTCGCCGAACTGGTGGTAGCCGGGGTAGAAGCGGTCGGCGAAAACCACGCCGGTCCTGGTCGGTTCCCGGTTCACCGTGTAGACCACCAGCCCCACCCCTCCCCTGGCGATGTTGTGGGCGGTGCTCAGGGCGGTGACCGCGGGAGGCTTGTTCAGGTAGGTGTAGTCGAGGTTTTCGACGGTGCGGTTGCCGGCACCGAAATGGTAGATGGCCCGGTCGGTCGAGGAGACCACCAGCTTGAAGGGGCCTTCCTTGAGCCCCGCCGCGGTGGAGAGCTTGAAGGTTTCCCGGGCGGAGGAGGTTTTGGGGGGATACTGCCGGGAGAAGACCGCGAAGTTCTCCCCACCCTGTTGGGCTTCCACGGTGACGTTCTTCAAGCCGGAACCGGTGTCCTTGAGCGACATCACCACGTCGAGCCGTCCCGAAACCGCGCCGGGGCCGGGGGTGAGGATGATCTGGGGACCGGAGATGTCTCTTAGGTAAAAGAATCCGGCTACGATGAGGACGACGAGGACGATGGCACCGAAGATAGCGGAAGTTTTCACGAGCTCCTCCGTAAAGGTGGCAGGGGCGGGAGCCGGCAGCCGGGGGCTGCCTTCAGTGAAAAGGTTAACATTGCCCCTATTGTTGTCCAGTTAGGAGGCCCAAAGGGCGCAGGTTTCCCCTCCCGTTTCCGTTTATGGTGCATTCCTCTTCAAGGATAGACCGTCCCAATTCCCGTTCGCGAAGCATTGCGGCAGCTCGGAAAACTACTGGACGAAGACCGGCAGACATGGCTGTCCAGACTAAGACAGTCGCTAAGTAGGTGCAATGACAGAGGAGATTGGCCTGAGAGGGTGAGTGATGTCACAGGGGAGGGGGAATGGGGACGTAAGAGCGCGAATTTTCCGACTATACACGAAAAAAAAATTTTGTGACAGACTGTAAAAAACTTGTGACAGGTGGTATATATTTACTCAGCTAGCTAGCAAACGGTAGAACGCTAAAAAAAGGAGGTTGCGCAGCATCGAAGAAACTCCACCGATTGGAATTCTAACAAGATGAGCAGCAGCCCATGCCGGGGTCGAGATGGCTCCGGAATAACCCTTGATAAGGGAAATCCGTAATCACAAAAACGAAGGCCCGCCGAATTTAGGCGGGCCTTTCATTGTTTACCCCGCTTAGCGGCCACCTTCCACACCGCCAAATCTCCCTCCCTTCAAGGGGAGGCGGGGCGAGGATGGGGAAGATGGTACGCGGGTGGCGCTCTTCGGCAATCGGCATATAGAAGGAGACCCGCTGCATGTCCCACGCTTCCTCTCAAGCCGGCAGTTCCTCACCGTCCAAGGAAAGCGGACCGGCGCGCCGCTTCCACTATGCCTGGCTGGTAATCGCCGCCACCTTCCTCACCCTGTTGATCACCGCCGGGATCCGCTCCACCCCGGGAGTGCTCATCGTCCCGCTCGAGCAGGAGTTCGGCTGGTCGAGGGCCACCATCTCCCTCTCCGTTTCGGTCAACCTCCTCCTCTTTGGCCTTATGGGCCCCTTCGCCGCCGGCTTCTTCGACAGGATCGGGATCCGCCGGACCATGGCCATCGCGCTGGCGCTACTGGCGGCCGGGGTGGGAGCCACCGTCTTCATGACCAAGCCGTGGCACATGATCCTCATCTGGGGCATCGTCGTCGGCTGCGGGGCCGGGATGACCGCCTACAGCCTGAGCGCCACCGTGGTGACCCGCTGGTTCGCACGATCCCAGGGGACGGTGATGGGGGTATTGACGGCGAGCTCGGCAACCGGGCAGCTCCTTTTTCTCCCCATCCTGGCCCGGCTCGTCCACCACCACGGCTGGCGCACCGCCGCCATCGCCATCGCCTCGGCGGCCGCCGTCATTCTCCCGCTGGTGCTCCTGGTCATGCGCGACCGCCCGAGCCAGATCGGCCTGCGACCGTACGGTGCCGACGACGGGGAGGCGGAAGCGGCCGCCGCTCCCCGGACGGGGGCGGCGAACCCGTTCACCGCCGCGCTGGACGGGCTGAAGACCGGGCTTCGTTCGGTCGACTTCTGGCTTTTGGCCGGGAGTTTCTTTATCTGCGGGGCGAGCACCAACGGGCTGATCGGCACCCACCTCATCCCCGCCTGCGTCGACCATGGCATCCCCGAGGTGCGGGCAGCCGGCCTTCTGGCCATGATGGGGATCCTCGACCTCTTCGGGACCACCTTCTCGGGGTGGCTGTCGGACCGCTACAACTGCCGTTATCTCCTCTTTTGCTACTACGGCTTCCGGGGCCTCTCGCTTTTGTGGCTTCCCCACGCGCTGAGCGGCCCGGAATGGACCCTTTCCGCCTTCGCCATCTTCTACGGGCTGGACTGGATCGCCACCGTCCCTCCCACCGTCAAGCTCACCGCCGAGGCCTTCGGTACCAAAAACGTCGGCCTCATGTTCGGCTGGATCTTCGCGAGCCACCAGGTCGGCGCCGCGCTGGCCGCCAGCTTCGCCGGCAGCGTGCGGACCTGGCTTGGCGACTACACCGTGGCCTTCATCCTCTCCGGGGCCATCTGTCTCCTGGCTTCGGGGCTCGTGCTGAAGATAAACCGCCGCAAGGTGGAGGTCGCCATCGAGCCCGCCTAGCGGAAGGTGCCAGGAGACCGCGGCCGTCGGTGGATCCTGCGGGCGTTGCTGGGACCTGGTGAGCCGGGAAGGCCACCGGTAAGCCAGCGCCTGTAGTAAGATGGAAAAGAGGCGGGCCGGCCGGAGTTCATGAAAGGATCGGCTAACTTCTGGATCCCATCCGCGGTCGCCGGCCTGATCATCTCCTGGAGGCTCTGGATGGATGGGAGAAGAGAGGTAACGTCATGGCAAAGAACACTATCGAGTTTCATCGGGTACTGAAAGCGCCCCCCGAGCGCGTCTATCGGGCGTTCCTTGATCCGGAGGCGATGGTCAAGTGGCTGCCGCCCCATGGATTCACCGGACGGGTCCACCATCTCGAGGCCCGGGTGGGGGGGACCTACCAGATGTCCTTCACCAACTTCACGACCGGGAAGGGGCACGTCTTCGGCGGCGAATACGAGGAGCTGGTTTCCAACGAGCGGATCCGCTACACCGACCTCTTCGACGATCCGAGCCTCCCGGGAGAGATCACGACCACCATCACCTTCCGGGCGGTCTTCTGCGGCACCGAGCTGAGAATCGTCCAGGAGGGGATTCCGGAGGTCATCCCGGTCGAGGCCTGCTACCTCGGCTGGCAGGAATCGCTGACCCTGCTGGCTCAACTGGTGGAGACCGCGGTGACCGAATAACGGGGATAACAGCGCGAGGAAGGAAACGAGAGGTCATGGGGGCAATCCCTGTGACCTTTTGTTTGTGTGGCCGCCAGGGCGAGTCGGGTGGCGAGAGTTTTCTGAAGCTCACGTTCTTCGCTGCCCTCACCTTTGACACCCAAAACCCAGTCTATATAGTTTCGTTTAATGTGGGCGGCAGGGGCACCTCGGCAGTAGGGGGATGCCCTTCTGTGTCAGAAATTGCGCATGGCACAGGCGCGGCGGATACGAGACGGGTAAACGGTTCCTTCCGCCGGTGCGCCACCGTGCTGTCAGGGGGCAGAATGGAAATAAACAGAAAAAGCCTTGAAGAAGCCTGTGCCAGGGGGATCGTGACAGAGCTGCAGGCGGAGCGGCTTTGGCAGTTCTTGTCAGAGCAGCAAACCGACACGCCGCGTTTCCATTTCACCCACATCCTTAATTATCTGGGCGGATTGATAGCTATAGGGGCCATGAGCTTGTTCATGAACCTCGGGTGGGAACGGTTCGGTGGCGGCGGGCTTTGCGTGATTGCCTTCCTTTATGGCGGGGTGGGGCTTTGGCTGACGGAGTATTTCCTCAACCGCAAGCAGCTGGAAATTCCTGCCGGGATCATGGCAACCTTCGTGGTGGTGCTTACTCCATTGGGTGTCTATGGTTTGCAAGTTGCTCTCGGTTTCTGGCCGGAGGGACAGGTCTACAGGGAGTATCACAGTCATATAGATTGGCGCTGGATACTTATGGAGCTCGCCACCCTGGCAACCGGAACGATCATGCTGTGGCGGCACCGGTTCCCTTTCCAGGTCATGCCGGTAGCCGTGACGCTCTGGTATATGAGTATGGACTTGGCACCCTTCCTGTTTGGCGAAGCCGATCTGACCTGGGGGTTGCGCAAGTTGGTGTCGCTGTGGTTCGGTCTGCCGATGTGCCTGCTCGCTTTCTGGGTCGACATCCGCTCCCGTCGGGAAAAAGACTTTGCCTTTTGGCTTTACATCTTCGGTGTGCTGGCCTTCTGGGGGGCTTTATCGTTGATGACATCGGATAGCGAGTTGAACAAATTCATCTATTTCGGCATAAACATCACGATGATAGCCATCGGAGCAGTCCCGTCCCGGCGACGCTGGGATCAGTGGGGAACGTGGTAGTCCTCCTGGTGGCGCACACCTGGAGGCTTGGCGAGAAAGAGGACGAGGTACGGGTTATAAGGCAGACGCACACGAGAGGAAGCGCTATGAAGAAGGGGCTTAGTGAGGAGCAAGTGAAAGAGATTGCCGAACTCGCCGCGATGACCGACGAGGAAATCGACTATTCAGACATCCCCCCAGGCGGGGATTGGGAGGGTGCCGTGGTCGGAAAATTCTACCGCCCCATCAAGCAGGCCGTCACCATCAGGCTCGATGCCGACGTGGTCGATTGGCTAAAGCGGGGTGGCAAAGGATATCAAACCAGGGTGAACAAACTCCTCCGCACCGCCATGGAACGGCAACTACAGCAAGCGCAGAAACATCCCCGAAAAGAAGGATGACAAGATACAGTAGGAGCAAAACAACAAAAAGGTCACAGGGTAATCCCTGTGACCTTTCGTTTTTTACTGGAGCCGAAGAGCGGACTCGAACCGCCGACTTGCTGATTACGAATCAGCTACTCTACCAACTGAGTTACTCCGGCTGATCGTAAACTTCGTATATGTCTCCGACCGAATCCGCCGGGGACACTCTGCCAAAGACATCGTAGATGTGTACCGTAAAAAGCCGGCTGAGTCAAGCCATACCTAGGACGGAAAGCGCTGTGAGAGCGGATCCGACCTAGTTGACTCCGGCGAGACATCTCCTGACTTTGCTGGTGATCTGGATGGGGGAGAAGGGTTTGAGAATGTAGCCATCGGCCCCGGTCTCCTGTGCCAGTTGCCGCATCTCCTGATCGCTCTTCGAGGAGAGAAGCAGGATCGGGATGTCTTTGCACGTCTCGTTCTCCTTGAGGAGTTTGGCCTTGGTGTCCCCGGAGAGCATCGGCATCATGATGTCTAGGATGATCACGCCGGGGCGGTTTTTCGAGAAGATGTGCTTGTTGGCCTCGATGCCGTTGGTTGCGGTCGCCACCTGGTACCCCGCCTCCTCGAGCGCGTCTTTGGCCATGGTCAGCACCAGTTCGCTATCGTCAATGACAAGGATGTTTTTATTCATTTTTCGTCTCCTGCAGGTTGGTTATAGGCGAAGCTCTCGTGTCGCGTGCGCCATCAAATCCGGATCGTTCAGCAAGATTAATGCCTCTCTGGACCAGAAAAAACAAACTGTAATACCGGTGGTTAGCCTTTAGCGCTGCCGCGTTCGGGTGAAGGGGGTGTCCGGTTTAGTCGGCGGTTGCGGTATTTCCCAGCGATTACCGGCGAAAAAACAGCATGTTGGACGGGTGCGAAAAATGAGACAGCTGTTCGATTTTTTGCAGGCCTCTGTACCGATTTTCGCAGGGGGGCCATACGAGGGGGAAGGCGGCGGTATGAAAAAAGGGGTGGCCGAGAACGACCACCCCCTTGAGGTTTGCAACGGGATTAACCGGCGGCGTTGGCCAGCTCGCGCTCGGTGGCGTCGTCCATCACCTTGTAGGCGCAGAATTCGCCGCACATGGTGCAGGCGCCGTGGTCGGCCACCCCGGACTCTTCCCGCAGACGGCGGGCCTTGACCGGGTCGATGGCCAGGGCGAACTGCCCTTCCCAGTCGAGCTTCTTGCGGCAGCGGGCCATCTGGTTGTCCTTCTCCATGGCGCCCTTGACCCCCTTGACGATGTCGGCGGCGTGACCGGCGATCCGGCAGGCCATGACCCCCTCGCGCACGTCCTCGACGGACGGCAGGCGCAGGTGCTCGGAAGGGGTGACGTAGCAGAGGAAGTCGGCGCCGGCGGAAGCGGCGATGGTGCCGCCGATGGCGGAGGTGATGTGGTCGTAGCCCGGGGCGATGTCGGTGACCAGCGGTCCCAGCACGTAGAAGGGGGCGCCGTGGCAGAGCCTTTTTTGCAGGAGGATGTTGGCCTCGATCTGGTTGAGCGGCATGTGGCCCGGCCCCTCGATCATGACCTGGACGCCGTACTCCTGGGCGCGCTGGGTCAGCTCGCCGAGCAGGATGAGCTCGTGGATCTGCGCACGGTCGGTGGCGTCGGCCAGGCAGCCGGGGCGGAACCCGTCGCCCAGCGAAAGGGTCATGTCGTAGGCCTTGGTGATTTCGAGGAGGCGGTCGAAGTGCTCGAAGAGCGGGTTTTCCTTGTTGTTGTGAGCCATCCACTCGATGGTGAAGGCGCCGCCGCGGGAGACGACGTCCATGATGCGCCCTTCCTTGCGCATCCTCTCCACGGTGGAGCGGGTCACGCCGCAGTGGACGGTGATGAAGTCGACGCCGTCCTCGGCGTGCTTGATGACCCCTTCGAAGATGTCGTCAACGGTCATGTCGACGATGGCCTTCTTCTTGGTGCGGACCGCGTCGAGGGCGGCCTGGTAGAGGGGAACGGTGCCGATGCAGGCGGAAGTCTCGGCGATGATGGCGCGGCGGATCTCGTCGACCGGGCCGCCGGTGGAGAGGTCCATGATGGCGTCGGCGCCGGCGGCGACCGCCACGCGGGCCTTCTCCAGTTCCTTCTGGATGTCGAGGTCGTCGGCGGAGGAGCCGATGTTGGCGTTCACCTTGGTGCGGAGCCCCTTGCCGACCGCGAGCGGGGTGCCGTTTAAGTGTTTGATGTTGTGGCAGATGATGATGTTCCCGGCGGCGATCCCGGCGCGGATAAATTCGGGCTCCACCCCTTCGGCGAGGGCGGCCGTCTTCATCTTGTCGGTGATGATCCCCTGGCGGGCGTATTCAAGCTGGGTCATGACTACTCCTTTTTCGAGCCCTCATGGGGCAAAAGATATGCGACGGGTATGGCTGAACTCTCCGCTGGGGACCTCTGAACCCGTGGTTACCCTCGCCCCTTCAGGGGAGAGGGTGGCCGAAGGCCGGGTGAGGGTGCTTTTCGACCCCGATGGGGACCTGCGGAGAGAAAGATTACGGTAACGGTTCCGATGGGTCGCGGGCGGCCTGGTAGTGATTGACCGGACCGTGACCGTGCCCCAAGGGGTGGGCGAACTTGATCGCCTTGGTGATGAAGAGCTTCCCTCGCAGCACGGCTCCAGGGAGCGGCTCGCCCTGGGCCAGGAAGGTGGCGATGGCGGATGCCAGGGAACAGCCGGTGCCGTGGGTGTTGCGCGACAGCACCCGCGGCGCGGTGAAACGGGTAAAGGCGTTGCCGTCGTAAAGGATGTCGGTCACCATCCCGTCGGTCAGGTGCCCCCCTTTGATCAGCACGTTCTTGGCCCCCATCAGGTGCAGCGCGCGGGCGGCGAGCTCCATCCCCGCGGGGTCGATGATGGTGAGCCCGGTGAGCCGCTCGGCCTCGGGAACGTTGGGCGTCAGGAGGTAGCTGAGCGGGATCAGCCGCTTCTTCATGACCGACAGCGCCTCGTCCTCCAGTAACGCGGCTCCCCCCTTGGCGGTCATCACCGGGTCGACGACGACCATCCTCATGCCGTGGGCGGTGAGGCGCTCGGCGAGCACGGCGGTGTTCTCGGGGGTGGAGAGCATCCCGACCTTCACCACGTGCACCGGGAGGTCGCCCAGTACGGCGTCGATCTGCTCGGCCAGAAACTGAGCCGGCACCGGCAGCACCGAAGAGACGCCGGTGGTGTTCTGGGCGGTCAGGGCGGCGATCGCCGAAGCGCCGTAGCTTCCCAAAAGGGAAATGGTCTTCAGGTCTCCCTGGATGCCGGCTCCCCCGCCGGAGTCGCTTCCCGCGACCGTGAGCACGATCCCGCGCGGATGGGGGGCGTTGCGGTTGAAGAGGAGCGATATCTCGGTGGCGGCCAGGCCGGGATGGCGCGAGGACAGGACCGCCGAGATGACGGCTACCGCATCGGCCCCGGCCTCCAGCACCGGCGGTGCGTTGTCGCGGGTGATGCCACCGATGGCGACCACCGGGATGCGGAGTTTCCCCTTCAAGGCCTCCACCCCTTCCGGTCCGCGGGTTTCCGGGACCTCCTTGGTGCCGGTGGGGTAAATGGCTCCGAAGCCCACGTAATCCGCCTGTGCTGCCTGGGCGGCCAAAGCCTCTTCAAGCGAATGGGTGGAGATCCCGAGGAGCTTGCCGGGGCCAAGCAGCGCACGCGCCACGACCGGGTCGCCGTCCTCCTGCCCCAGGTGGACGCCGTCGGCATCCAGCTTGAGGGCCAGCTCCAGGTCGTCGTTGATGATGAACTTGACCTGGTGGCGGCTGCAAAGTTCCTTGAGCTCCTTGCCGATGGCGAGCCGCTCCTCGGGGGAGCGCATCTTGTCGCGGTACTGCAGGACGCTTACCCCGCCGGTCAGGGCCTCGGCTACCCGCTCGACCAGGCGCTCGCCCTGGTCGGTGATCAGGTAGAGACCTTCGACGCAGGGCTTGTTCTTGCAGCGATCCACCACGAGCTTGAGCATGATCGGCGTCCTTTTCGTGAGCCACGGAGACACGGAGAAAAATCGGAGAAAACCTTATCTGATTAGCAACCGTCTTCCGCTGAGACCAACTCACCCTCTCCTTCAAGGAGAGGGTGGGGGTGAGGATGGGGTAAAGGAGGCGGAGCGAGCCCCCATCCTCATCCTGTCCTTCCCCTTGAAGGGGAAGGGACGCACAGCAAAAGATCATTGCCAATCGGCAAATAAAAAAGCCGCGACGGTTGTCACGGCTCCTGGGTGTCGGTTATGGTCGATCGGAGAACGTGCCGCTTCCCTACGCCGGTTTCAACCGGATCAGGTTCGAAGGGTCTCAGGCACCGCCTGTCTCAGTTCTTGCGAACTCCCCTAGCTGGCTTGGATAGCGTGCCTAAAGGTAATGGAATCGTTCTGCAAAGTCAATCGTTTTCAGGTTTTTACCTTTACACTGTGGGGGAGAAGTGGTAGAAAAAACTGATGGCTGAGTCAGTCCGGAACTACTGTTTGCGGACTTTCCCAGCCATCGTGTCGTTTTGAGAGGTAATCACCGTAAACACAAAACCTCCCTCACCCGCCCTTCGGGCACCCTCTCCCCTAAAGGGGCGAGGGTAACGTTGGCAGCCCTTTGGGCACCCTCTCCCCTGAAGGGGCGAGGGTAAAGTAGTTGGCAGCCCTTCGGGTGCCTTGTTGTGGAGCGGCGAGGGGATTAATGACAGGAAGCTGATCATGGACAGTCGGCCGACCGTTGTTGAGATCGACCTTGCCGCTTTGCGGCATAATTATTCGCTGGTGAAGAAGGCAGCCCCCAGGGGATGCGGCATCCTGGCCGTCGTCAAGGCGGACGCCTACGGCCACGGTTTCGAATACGTCTCCAAGGAGTTGGATACCCTCGGGGTGGATGCTTTCGCCGTGGCCTTCCTGGCCGAAGGGGTTCAGCTGCGAAGAAGCGGCGTGGACAAGCCGGTGCTGATCCTCGGTGGGGTCTATCCCGGCGAGGAGAGGCGCTGCATCGGCCTCAATATCTCGACCGCCATCTTCACTCTCGAGCAGGCTGCGGCGCTGGACCGCGCGGCGGGGGAGCTGGCGGCGCCGCGTCCCGCCAAGATCCATCTCGAGATCGACACGGGGATGGGAAGGCTGGGGGTGCCCCACCACGAGGCTCCCGCCTTTCTCGCCAAGCTCAAGGAGTTCAAGCACCTGGAGCTGGAGGGGATCTTCTCCCATTTCGCCAGTGCCGACGAGCTCGACGAGGACGGTCGCAGCTATACGAAACTCCAGGTGGAGCGGCTTTCCGCGGCGGTCACCGAGGCAAGGCGGGTCGGTTTCTCGCCGACCTACGTGCATACCTCCAACAGTGCCGGTATCCTTACCCTGGACACCCCTTTCTGCAACCTGATTCGTCCCGGTATCATCCTTTACGGTGGACTCCCCTCGGGGGATTTCGCGGGCATGGTCAGCTCCAGGCCGGTGATGCGGCTCGTCAGCAGGGTGGCCATGTTGAAATGGGTGGAGCCGGGGACGCCGATCAGCTACGGCAGGAGGTTCATCGCGGACAAGCGTACCCTCATCGCCAGCGTTCCGGTCGGTTACGCCGACGGCTATCCGCGCAGCCTCACCAACAAGGGGGAGGTACTGATCCGCGGCCAGCGGGCGAGGGTGGCGGGCACCGTCTGCATGGACTGGATCATGCTCGACGTAACCGACGTGGAAGGGGTGACCGTCGGAGACGAGGTAACCCTTCTCGGACCCGATCCCCTGGGCGGCTCCATCAGCGCCGAGGAGTTGGCCCAGAAGGCAGGGACCATCCCGTACGAGATCTTCTGCGGCATCGCCACCCGGCGCGTCCGCAGGGTCTACATCGGATAAAACTCACGATACCCTCGCCCCTTCAGGGGAGAGGGTGGCCGAAGGCCGGGTGAGGGAAGATTTTTTAAAATGGGCGTGGGGATGTCTCAGGCAAAAACAAAGAGGGTGTTATGGACGACAGTACCGTGAGACTCACGGCGATCGTGAAGGCGGCGGGTTGAGCTGCTAAGCTGGGCCCGGCGGGCCTGGAAGATGCCATTCGCGACATATCCCGCTCCGATGATCCGAACCTCCTGGTCGGCATCGAGAAGGCGGAGGATGCGGGGGTCTACCGCATAGGGGATAGCCTCGCCCTGGTGCAGACCACCGACATCATCACTCCCCTGGTGGACGATCCCTTCACCTTCGGCCGCATCGCCGCTGCCAACGCACTATCCGACGTCTACGCCATGGGCGGCCGGCCGGTGACCGCGATGAACCTCGCCTTTTTCCCGGCCTGCTCGCTCCCCACCTCCACCCTCGCCACCATCCTGGCCGGCGGCGCCCATGCCATCAACGAGGCGGGAGCCTGCCTGGTCGGCGGCCACACCGTGGAGGACGACGAGCTGAAGTACGGCCTCGCGGTGACCGGGCTCATCGATCCCGCCGGCGTGGTGAGAAACTGCACCGCCCGTCCCGGCGATCACCTGGTCCTCACCAAGCCGCTCGGAACCGGCATCATCTCCACCGCCATCAAGGCGCAGATGGTGGAGCCGGAGGTCGAGGCCGAGGCGATCCGCTGGATGTCCCTTTTGAACAAGGAGGCCGGCGAGCTGATGGTCTGCTGCGGCGCCACCGCGGCCACCGACGTCACCGGCTTCGGCCTGATCGGCCACGCCTGCGAAATGGCCGCCGGGGCCGGGGTGACTTTCAGGATCCACATATCCGAAATCCCGCTCATGAAGGGAATCCCGCAGCTGGTTCGCGACGGGCTGATCCCCGCCGGCTGCTACCGCAACCGCACCCACTACTCCCCGCTTGTTTCCGGGATCACCGGGGATACGCTGCTTCCGCTCTTCGATCCGCAGACCTCGGGTGGCCTCCTGATTTCGCTCGCCCCCAAGGATGCCCGCGAGTTCATCAACCGCTCCAAGGCCGTCGGGACCTTCGCCGCCCTGATCGGCGAGGTCGAGCCCTCCGGAGAAACCCCGCTTGTCTTCATCTAGACGCCTCCATATCGCCTTCGACCTGGGGACCACCACCATCGCGGCGTCCCTCGTCGACCCTGCGGTTCCGGAGCGGCTGGCGATAGCCGGTGCCCTCAACCCCCAGCGCCAGTGGGGGGCGGATGTCCTCGCCCGCCTGACCGCCGCCGCGGTTCCCGAGACCCGCACCGCGATGCAGCTGGCCCTTGCCCGCGAGATGCAGCGCCTGGTCGAGGATCTCCTCTCGTCCGGCGAAGCCAAGGCAGGAGAGCTCGCCGCCGTCGCCGTGGCCGGCAATCCCGCCATGGAGCACCTGGCCCTCGGGCTCCCGGTCGGCTCGCTCGCCCACCCGCCGTTTCGCCCGCTCTTCACCGAGGGAAAAACCGTCTCCACCCGCGATCTCGGCTGGACCATCGACGTTCCCGCCTATCTCTTCCCGCTCCCCGGCGGCTTCGTCGGGGGAGACCTGGTCGCCTTTCTCTTCGGGCTCGAAGAGGAACCGCAGGCGGGGAGCCTCTACCTCGACATGGGAACCAACGCGGAGATCGCCCTGTACGACGGCACCCGTTTCCTCGCCACCTCGGCCGCCGCCGGGCCCGCCTTCGAGGGGGGGAACCTTCGCTGCGGCATGCCCGCTCTCCCCGGCGCGGTAGCCAAGGTCGCCATCGAGGGGGACCGGGTGCGGATCTCGACCGTCGCCAACGCTCCCGCCACCGGTATCTGCGGCTCCGGCGCCCTCGACACGGTGACCGCCCTCTTGGGATGCGGGGTGATCAACCGCACCGGCCGGCTGCTCCCCCCCGACGAGATCCCTTCCAACCTCGCCAACCGCGTCCAGGAGGTCGACGGCCAGCTCGCCTTCGTGCTCCACCGGGACGCCAAAAGCCTCGTCTACCTCGGCCAGGATGACATCCGCGCGCTCCAGCTCGCCAAGGGAGCTCTGCGTGCCGGGATCGACGTCCTCGTGGCCAAGGCGGGCTTCACCTACGAACAGCTTTCCAGGGTCGTGCTGACCGGCTCCTTCGGGGCGGTTCTTTCGCCGGACGGGCTAAAAACTGTTGGAATTTTCACCGAGAACATGGTAAAAATCACCGGATTTATCAGGGAGGGTGCCCTGGCCGGCGCCGAACGGCTGATCCGGGACCCGGACGGCCTCGGGAAGCTCGAAAAGCTGGCCGGCGAGGTGCGGGTCATTCCCCTTTCCGGCACTCCCCTGTTCGAGAAGCACTTCCTGGCCCACATGGATTTTCCCAGGGCCGCTGGTGATCGTTGAAATCCGAACTCCCCGAACAAGTGATGACCGCACGTGCGGTATACTCTGTAACTGGCAACACCCTGTCACCAACATTTCCCGACACTGTCTGGTCGAATCAATTTCTTTCTGAAAGGCAATTTCCATATCCGGAGTGACTTATCCCTGTGGCTGTGAGAGCACCTCTGTCTCATAGCGCAGGTTTTTCGTTTTTTTCTGGCGGTTTTTTAACTCATAACGACACGTAGAAAAGGAGCAGTCATGGCAAAGATTGGGCGCGCGTTGATCAGCGTATCGGAGAAGACCGGGGTGGTGGATTTCGCACGCACCCTGGCCGGGTATGGCGTGGAGATCCTCTCCACCGGCGGCACCGCAAAACTGATTCGCGATGCGGGCATTGCAGTGAAGGACGTCTCCGAGTTCACCGGTTTCCCCGAGATGCTGGACGGCCGGGTGAAGACCCTCCATCCGAAGGTCCACGGCGGGATCCTCGGCATGCGCGAGAACCCGGCCCACGTGGCCAAGATGCAGGAGCACGGCATCGAGCCGATCGACATGGTGGTGGTCAACCTCTACCCGTTCGAGGCCACCGTGGCCAAGGAAGGGTGCACCATGGAAGACGCCATCGAGAACATCGACATCGGCGGCCCGACCATGCTCCGCTCCGCCGCCAAGAACAACCGCGACGTGACCGTCATCGTCGATAACGCCGACTTCCAGGTGGTGCTCGACGAGATGAGGGCCAATAACGGCAGCGTCTCCCGCGAGACCAACTTCCGGCTGGCCGTGAAGGTCTACCAGCACACCGCCGCCTACGACGCCGCCATCTCCAACTGGCTGGGCGCCCGCACCGGCGAAGGGGTCGCCGAGTTCCCCGACACCTTCACCGTGCAGTTCAAAATGGCCCAGGGTATGCGCTACGGCGAGAACCCGCACCAGGGCGCCGCCTTCTACGTCGAGAAGGGGGCCAAGGAAGCCTCCATCTCCACCGCGCGCCAGCTGCAGGGAAAAGAGCTCTCCTACAACAACATCGGGGACACCGACGCGGCGCTCGAGTGCGTGAAGCAGTTCACCGAGCCGGCCTGCGTGATCGTCAAGCACGCGAACCCCTGCGGCGTCGCCGTGGCCGCCAACATCTTCGAAGCCTACGAGGCGGCCTACAAGACCGACCCGGAATCCGCCTTCGGCGGCATCATCGCCTTCAACCGCGAGCTCGACGAGACCACCGCCCGCGCCATCGTCGACCGCCAGTTCGTCGAGGTCATCATCGCCCCCAAGGTGACCGAGGCGGCCAGCGAAGTGGTCTCCGCCAAGAAGAACGTCCGCCTCTTGGAGTGCGGCTTCTGGCCGGAGACCCCGGCCAAGCGTCTCGACTTCAAGCGCGTCAACGGCGGAATCCTGGTGCAGGACGCCGACCTCGATCTCTTCACCGAGCTCAAGGTGGTGACCAAGCGTGTCCCGACCGACGCCGAGATGGAAGACCTCCTCTTCACCTGGCGGGTCGCCAAGTTCGTGAAATCCAACGCCATCGTCTACGGCCGCGGCAACGCCACGGTCGGCGTGGGCGCCGGCCAGATGAGCCGCGTCAACTCCGCACGCATCGCCGCCATCAAGGCCGAGCATGCCGGGATCCCGGTCCAGGGTGCCGTCATGGCCTCCGACGCCTTCTTCCCGTTCCGTGACGGCCTCGACAACGCCGCCGCTGCCGGCGTCACCGCGGTCATCCAGCCGGGCGGCTCCATGCGCGACGCCGAGGTGATCGCCGCCGCCGACGAGCACAACATCGCCATGGTGTTCACCGGGATGAGGCATTTCAGGCACTAAGTCAAAATCGATAGAACGCGGATGACGCGGATTTAACGGATTTACGCGGATAAACCTAAGATCTTTTTGAGTTAACATTCAAAAGCTTTTCGATCGATCCGCGTAGATCCGCCCAATCCGTGTCATCCGCGTTCTAATAGGTTTTTAGGGTTTTTAAAGGAGTCGTTTATGAAGGTTCTGGTGATAGGAAGCGGTGGGCGCGAGCACGCGCTGGTTTGGAAGATCGCCCAGTCCCCGCTGGTTGATACGGTTTACTGCGCCCCGGGAAATCCGGGTACCGCGCAGCTTGCGACTAACCTGAACATCGCGGTGGACGACCTCCAGGGGCTCGTCACCTTCGCCAAGGAGCACGGGATCGGCCTCACCGTGGTCGGCCCGGAGCTTCCGCTCTCCCTGGGGATCGTGGACCTCTTCGAGAAGGAGGGGCTGAAGATCTTCGGCGCCCGCCAGAATGCCGCCATCATCGAGGCGAGCAAGGCGTTCTCGAAGGACCTGATGAAGAAGTACAACGTCCCGACCGCCGCCTACGAGGTCTTCACCGAGGTGCAGCCGGCCATCGAGTTCATCGACAAGACCGGGATTCCCATCGTCATCAAGGCTGACGGCCTGGCGGCCGGCAAGGGGGTCATCATCGCCCAGACCCGCGACGAGGCGGTGGAAGCGGTCACCGACATGCTCTCCGGCAACGCCTTCGGCGCCGCGGGCTCGCGCGTGGTGATCGAGGAATTCCTGAAAGGGGAGGAGGCTTCCTTCCTGGCCTTCACCGACGGTAAGAACATCATTCCGCTCGCCAGCGCCCAGGACCACAAGGCGGTCTTCGACGGCGACAAGGGGCCCAACACCGGCGGCATGGGCGCCTATTCCCCGGCTCCGGTGGTGACCAAGTCCATCCATGACAAGGCGATGGCCGAGGTGATGAGAAGGACCGTGGACGGCATGGCCGCCGAAGGGAGGCCGTACCGCGGGGTGCTCTACGCCGGGCTCATGATCGACGGGGAGAACGTGAAGACCCTCGAGTTCAACGCCCGCTTCGGAGACCCGGAATGCCAGCCGCTTCTCATGCGTATGAAGTCGGACATCGTGCCGATCCTGATGGCGGTGGCGTCGGGCGACCTTTCCGGCGTCGAGATCGAGTGGCACGACAAGGCAACCGTCTGCGTGGTGCTGGCTGCCGAGGGGTATCCCGGCGATTACCGCAAGGGAGACGTCATCAACGGGCTCGACGAGGCCGCAACCATCGAGGACCTGGTGGTGTTCCACGCCGGGACCAAGTCCGCCGATGCCGGGATCGTTACCAACGGCGGCCGTGTGCTGGGAGTGACCGCACTCGGGAACACCGTGAAGGACGCCATCGACCGCGCCTACGCGGGGGTCGCCAAGATCAACTGGCCCGGGATGCACTGCCGGAAGGACATCGGCGCCAAGGCTATGAACCGCTAAAGATTTAAGGAGCAATTAGATATGTCGAATGCTGCAGTACTGATTCTGATGGGAAGTGATTCCGACCTCCCGGTGATGGAAGAGACCGCGAAGGTGCTCGACGACTTCGGCGTATCCTTCGAGATGCGCATCTCCTCGGCCCACCGCTGCCCCGAGCGGACCGCCAAGCTTGCCAGCGAAGCGGCCGGCCGCGGAATCCAGGTCATCATCGCGGCAGCCGGCATGGCCGCCCACCTGGCCGGTGTCGTCGCCGCCGAAACCACCCTGCCGGTGATCGGCGTTCCCATGCCCGGTGGCGCACTCAACGGGGTAGACGCCCTCTACTCCACCGTCCAGATGCCGGGCGGGATTCCGGTTGCCGCCATGGCCATCGGCAAAGCCGGGGCCAAGAACGCCGGCCTCTTCGCCGTGCAGATCCTGGCCCTTTCCAACCCCGCCCTCCGCACCCAGCTCGCCTCCTACAAGGCCCAGATGGTCGACGAAGTGGAGCAGAAGGACCAGGCGTTGCAGTCGAAGCTTAACGCGAAGTAAACGAGCTAATCAGAACCTGCCCTCACCCCTGCCCCTCTCCCCTAAAGGGGCGAGGGAATAGTGAAAGATATCCCCTCGCCCCCCTTGGGGGAGAGGGTGGCCGAAGGCCGGGTGAGGGTAGGTGTAAGGCCTAGGTAAAAGGTATGAGGGTTTCGGCCCCTGATTACGTAAAGATGAAGCTACCCATACCGGCAGTTGTCATTTTTCTTGACATTGTTCTAATTACTGTATTAGTTTCTTAAAATTTCCAAATAAGGAGGGGCTTGCCCATGAGGAATATTCTTTCAGTGATCGCTATGACTGTCATTCTCGCCGCATCCACCGCTATGGCTGCCGATCAGGTGGTCTACAACGCAAAGAACGGCACCACCATCACCTTTAACCACAAGGCCCATCAGGCACGGACCGAGTGCAAAGTCTGCCACGGCCAGGGAGCCCCGACCAAGATCGTCATCGAGGGGAAACAGGCCCACGCCCTGTGCCTCGATTGCCACAAGAAGACCAACAACGGAAAGATTTCCGGCGCCTGCAAGGAGTGTCACAAGAAGTAAATCTCCTCTCCGGTTTGGCTTGGACTGATCCCATGACGATGGGGTAACCGCCTGCTGTTACCCCATTTTTTCGGCAATTTTTCTATTAGTGAATTTTATTTTGCTCTTATCATCATTTTGTCTATAATGCCTTGCTTGTGATTTGATCCACGATCCAAACCTAGAGACGGGAGAGTACCTTGACAACGAATAAACGCGGACTTGCGGAACAACTGTGGGATTTTTTCTGCTCGTTGAGACTCACCATTTTCCTTCTGATAGGGCTCGCCCTGGTCTCCATCATCGGCACCGTAATCCCGCAGGGACCCCAGCGTGAATACCTCGCCACCATCAGCGAAACCAAGATTCGCCTCTACAGTTCCCTCGGCTTTTTCGACATGTACCACTCCTGGTGGTTCATCCTTCTTCTCTACCTTTTGACCCTCAACCTGATCTGCTGCTCCATCAAACGGCTCCCCCGCGTCTGGAAGATCGTTTCCGAGCCGGTCCTGACCATGGACGAGTCGTTCGAGAAAACCCTCTCCAACACCCAGGAGCTGAAACTCAAGGGGGGCAAGTCCGAGCTCCGTGATCGCGTCAGCGCCGTCCTCGGCTCCGAGTTCGCCAAGCCGGTGGTCACCGAGAAGGATGGCGTCATCCACCTCTTCGCCCAGAAGAACCCCTGGTGCCGTCTCGGGGTCTACGTGGTGCACTTCTCCATCATCATCGTCTTCATCGGGGCGCTCGTCGGCTCGTTCTTCGGCTACAAAGGGTACGCCCAGATTCCCGAGGGCGGCAGCGTCAACCAGGTAATGGGGCGCAACGGCAAGATCGTTGACCTCGGCTTCGACGTACGCTGCGAGAAGTTCACGGTCTCCTTCTACGACACCGGCGCTCCCAAGGAGTTCAAGAGCATCCTGTCGGTGTTCGACGGCGGTAAGCCGGTCGCCGGGCTGCAGAACATCCCGGTCATCGTCAACGACCCGCTGACCTACAAAGGGGTCACCTTCTACCAGGCGAGCTACGGCCAGTCCGATGAGGGGGCTCTCTACCACCTGACGGTCTCCAACCGCAAGACCGGCAAGGTCGAGAAGATCGACGCCCGTCAGGGCGAGCGGGTTGCCCTTCCGGGCGGCGCCTTCCTCTCCGTCATGGAGGCCACCCAGAACGTCACCCCCTTCATGAAGGAGTTCGACGGCCCCGGCGCCCAGGTCGAGTTCACCCCGCCGGGTGGCCAGCCGGAGCCCTTCGTCATCCTCAGCGACAAATACCAGTCCTTCAATGCCCAGCACGGCGGGGACTTACTCATAAGCTTCGATGGCATGGACCAGAAGTTCTACACCGGCCTCCAGGTCGCCAAGGACCCGGGTGTCTGGGTGGTGTGGACGGGATGCGCCCTGATGGTGTTCGGCATCATCATGGCCTTCTTCATGTCCCACCGCAGGGTCTGGGCCAGGATCTCTGACGACGGCGTGACCGTGGGCGGGTCCGCCTCCAAGAACCCCGCCGGGTTCGAGATGCAGTTCGACGACCTGGTGGAGAAGCTCAACAAAGCATAGAATCCCGGGGGTGCCCACCCCCTCGTCGCGCACACAACGACCGGAGGATTATCGATGTCCAGTTCCAACCTGTTTAACGTCACCATGGTCATATACATGGTTACCACCTGCATATTTTTCGCCTTCCTCGCCTCGCGGAACAAGGCGATCGGCCTGGCCGGCACCTACGCCGCCCTGATCGGTTTCCTGATCCAGACCGCGGCGATCGGCATGCGGTGGAAAGAGTCCTACGACCAGGGGCACGGCCACGCGCCGCTCTCCAACCTCTTCGAATCGGTGGTCTTCTTCTCGTGGACCATCATCCTGATCTACCTGATCATCGACTTCAAGTACAAGTACCGTGCGGTCGGCTTCTTCGTCGTTCCGTTCGCCCTCTTCGGGATGGCCTGGGCCCAGCTGGGGCTCGACAGCGGCATCGAGCCGCTGGTGCCGGCCCTGCAGAGTAACTGGCTCATGTACCACGTCATCACCTGCTTCCTCGGCTACGCCGCCTTCGCGGTGGCCTGCGGCATCTCCATCATGTACCTGATACGAGACAAGGTGGAGAAGGGGGGAGGCAACTCGGCCGCGGGGGGGATGCTCTCCATGTTCCCCGCCATCCGGGTGCTCGATGACCTGAACTACAAGGCCATCATGATCGGCTTCCCGCTTCTGACCCTGGGGATCGTGACCGGCGCCGCCTGGGCCAACTACGCCTGGGGCACCTACTGGAGCTGGGACCCCAAGGAGACCTGGTCGCTGATCGTCTGGTTCGTCTACGCCGCCTTCCTCCATGCCCGCATCACCCGCGGCTGGGTCGGGCGCCGGGCGGCCATCCTGTCGGTCATCGGCTTCGCCGCCACCATCTTCTGCTATCTGGGTGTTAACCTCTTCCTCTCCGGTCTCCACAGCTACGGCAAGTAGCGACGGACCGGCAGGGCCCAACGTACGAACGTGGGCCGTCCTCCGCACGGGGGGCGGCCCGCGCCGCGTCTGCCTGGGGCCTCCGGCTGCGGCGAGGGAGTCGGCACTTTTCAAGGAAGGTTTGATTTCATGCGACGTTTTTGGGGTAGGCTTGCCGCGGCAGGCGCATTGCTGACCATCTCCCTCGTACTGGTGCCGGGCCTTGCCCGTGCCGAATTCAAGTGCAGCTCCTGTCACCGCGGGCTCATCACCGGGAGCGTCGCCCATCCGCCGGTCGCCGCCGGCGAGTGCACCCACTGCCATAACCAGCTCTCCGACGCCCACCCCCTCGAGAAGGGGAGCATGGGCTTCGTGGTCCCCCGCGAAAAGCTCTGCCTCCATTGCCACACCAAGCTCCTGACCGACTCCAAGCCGTTCTTCCACAAGCCGGTCGCCGAGGGGAAGTGCACCGGTTGCCACAACCACCACTCCTCCAACTACAAGGCGCTCCTGAAGGACGACCCTCCCAACCTCTGCTTCCGCTGCCATGACCAGGCGAAGTTCACCGGCGCCGCCTTCACCCACAAGCCGGTGGCCGAAGGCAAATGCCTCGCCTGCCACGAACCGCACCAGGCGACCGGAAGGTATCTCCTGAGAAAGCCGGGCTCCGAGCTCTGCCTGATGTGCCACGACAAGAAGTACGCGACCGGCAAGTCGATCCACGGGCCGATCAAGACCGGCGAGTGCACCAAGTGCCACCTGGTCCACGGCTCCCCCAACCGGAAACTCTTGAAGGCGGAGATGCCGACCGAGCTGTACCGTCCCTTCACGCCGGACGCCTTCCCGCTCTGCTTCTACTGCCACAATCCGGACCTGGTCTCCGAGGTGAAGACGACCAAGACCACCGGCTTCAGAAACGGCGACCGCAACCTGCACGCGGTCCACGTCAACAAGCAGGGTAAGGGGCGCTCCTGCCTCCTTTGCCACAACCCGCACGCCTCCAGCCAGGACCGCCTGATCTACACCCACGCCCCCGGCTTCGGGAGCTGGCAGATCCCCATCCGTTACACCAAGACGGATACCGGCGGACAGTGCTCGGTCGGTTGCCACAAGACCTACCGCTACGACAGGGTCAAGGCACTTGATAACAACTAACTTGGCAGATGGCCCGCTTTCTGTCCGGAGGTCGCCGCCAGCCCACAGACCGCTGCCAGCCCACAGACCGCTGCCAGCCGCGGGTCCCCCCCTTTGCGAAGGGGGGACAGGGGGGATTTTCCTCGCGGGCAACCCACTCCGCCCCGCCCTAAGCTTGACCGGGCTCTCCCTCTCCCTCCGGGAGAGGGCCGGGGTGAGGGAAGCCGGGAGGGAGAGGGGATGAGAGACCTATGAACCTTCCCCGTGTTTCCATCATCATTCCGGTGGCGCCGGGTGGGAAGGTCCGGGCACTGGCCGGGCTCGCCCAGGTTACCTATCCGCAGGAGCTTTTCGAGGTGCTGGTCGCCTACGGCCGCGCCCCGAGCGTGCAGAGAAACCGCGCCGCCAACGAGGCGACAGGGGACATCCTCTACTTCCTGGACGACGATTCCCGGGTCGCCCCCGGATTCCTCGAACGGGCGGTCCCCCACTACGACGACCCCAAAGTGGCCGCGGCGGGAGGGCCGTCACTGACCCCCGCCACCGATTCCCCCCTGCAGCGGGCGATCGGGGTGGTGCTCTCCTCGGCGGTCGGGGGAGGGGGCGTCCGTAACCGTTACCGCAAGGCTGGGAAAGCGCGCCACACCGGCGACAGCGAGCTCATCCTCTGCAACCTGAGCTTCCGGCGGGAGATCTTCCTCTCCCACGGCGGCCTCGACTCCCGGCTCTATCCCAACGAGGAGAACGAGCTGATGGACCGGCTGGTAGGTGAAGGGTTCTATCTCGTTCACGACCCGGAACTCGCCGTGCAGCGCAGCCAGCGCCCGACCTGGAAGGCCTACGTCAGGCAGATGCTCGGCTACGGCCGCGGGCGCGGGGAGCAGACCAGGATCTCCGGCCGGATCAAGCCGGTGGCCATGGCACCGTCGCTGTTCGTGGTCTACCTGCTGCTCTTGCCGCTTTTGGGGAGCTGGATCCTCTCGCTCCCCTTTTTCGCCTACCTCGCCCTGATGCTCGCCGCCTCCCTTATGGGGGCGCTTGGCGCGCGGGACCTCACCCTGCTCCCGCGCCTGCTGGTTCTCTTCCCCGCCCTGCACATCCTGTACGGCGTGGGGGTGGTCTGGGGGCTCGTAAGCCCGCGCTTCAAGGGCGCCCCCCGTTCGACCGAGGGGATCGAGATCCGCAGGGTGAAGGCGTTCGGGGAGCCCCTCCGCTCACGCTAGAACAAAATACCAAGGAGTTTCCGTGGATATCAGTGTCGTCGTTCCCATCTACAACGAGGAAGAGAACATCCCCATCCTGCACGCCCGCATCAGCGAGGCGCTGACCCCGTCCGGGTTCGCCTACGAACTGATCCTGGTGGACGACGGCTCCTCGGACAACTCCTACGCGGCTTTGAAAGTCCTCGCCGCCAAGGACGCCCGCGTCAAAGTGGTTAAACTCAGGAGGAACTTCGGGCAGACGGCGGCCATGGCTGCCGGTTTCGATCTCGCCAGCGGCCGGGTGGTGATCCCCATGGACGGGGACCTGCAGAACGACCCGCTGGACATCCCGCTCCTGATGGAACGCATCGACGAAGGCTTCGACGTGGTCTCCGGCTGGCGCAAGGACCGGAAGGACACCTTCGTCAACCGCAAGCTCCCCTCCCTGATCGCCAACGGCCTCATCTCCCGGATGACCGGCGTCCATCTCCACGACTACGGCTGCACGCTGAAGGCCTACCGCCGCGAGGTGCTGGAAGACGTGAATCTCTACGGCGAGATGCACCGCTTCGTGCCGGCGCTGGCCCACCAGGTGGGGGCCAAGGTGACCGAGATGCCGGTCAGGCACCATGAGCGTCTGCACGGCACCAGCAAGTACGGGATCTCCCGCACCATGAAGGTCATCCTGGACCTGATGACCGTCAAGTTCCTCTTGAGCTACTCGACCAAGCCGATCCAACTCTTCGGCCGCTGGGGGATCTACACCTTCTGCGCCGGTGTCATGAGCGGGGCGCTCACCCTGTACATGAAGTTCTTCGAGAACACCAGCATGAACCGCAACCCCTTGCTGATCCTCACCGCGTTCCTGCTCTTCATGGGGGTCCAGTTCATCGTCATGGGGCTTTTGGCCGAGCTGATCGCCCGTACCTATTACGAGGCGCAGGGGAAGGCCATCTACACCATCAAGGAAAAGCTCAACTTTGGCTGAGTCCCCGCTGCGAGTCCTGGTGTTGGCGCCGACCCCCTTCTTCGCCGACCGTGGCTGCCACGTACGGATCCTGGAGGAGGCGCGCGCCGCCATGGCCCAGGGCGCACAGTTGCGGATCGTCACCTACCACATCGGCCGGGACATCCCCGGCATCCCCACCGACCGGATCCCCCGCATCCCCTGGTATAGGAAACTGGGGGCGGGGCCGTCCTGGCACAAGCCGTACCTCGACCTGCTGCTGCTCTGGAAGGCCTGGAAGGTGGCCAAGACCTTCAAGCCACACCTCATCCACGCCCATCTCCACGAAGGCGCCTTCTTCGGCGCCATCTTAAAGCGCATCCTCGGCATCCCGATGCTCTTCGATTGCCAGGGGAGCCTGACCGGGGAGATCACCGACCACGGCTTCGTGAGGCAGGGGTCGCTTCTCCAGCGCTTCTTTGTCGCCCTGGAAAGCTGGATCAACAACTCCTCCGACTTCATCGTCACCAGTGCGACCCCGACGGTCGAACTGCTCATTTCCGACGGGGTGCCGCGCGAGCGGGTGGCGCCGCTTATTGACGGCGTGGACACCGATGTGTTCGCGCCTCAGCCGAAGGTGGAGATAAGAAAGCGGCTGGGACTTCCGCCGGACCGCCCGGTGGTGAGCTATCTCGGGTTATTGAACAGCTACCAGGGGGTCGATCTCCTTCTGGAAGCGGCGGCCGATCTGAAGAACCAGGGTGCGAAGATCCACTTCCTCGTGATGGGTTTTCCGGAGGAGCGCTACAAAGAGATGGCGGCCGAGATGGGGATCGAGGACATCGTCACCTTCACCGGCCGCATCCCCTACGACCAGGCGCCGCTCTACCTCAGTGCCGGGGATCTCGCCGTCTCGCCCAAGATTTCCCTCACCGAAGCCAACGGAAAACTTTTCAACTACATGGCGTGCGGCCTTCCTACCGTGGCCTTCGACACCCCGGTCAACCGTGAGATCCTGGGCGATGCCGGTTACTATGCGAAGCTCGGAGACGTGGCTTCGTTGTCCGGAGCCATCGGCCGGGTCGCCGGCGACCGGGAGCTCCGCGAAGAGTTAGCCTACCTCGGTCGCGAGCGCGCCATCCGCGAGCACTCATGGGAAGCGCGCGGCAAGGCACTTGTTGGGGTCTACCGGCGCCTGTATAATCACAAGGGTTGATTCGGTATCTAACGGCAGACCAGGGAGGTTTCCCTCATGAAAAACGAGCATTTCGAGATAATGTTGGAGAAGATGGATAGCAACTTCCAGTTGGTGCTCGATGCATACTCTGCCCTTGACCGAAAAATCGATGCTTACCGTGAGGAATCCAACGCCAAGCACGACCATACTGCCTTTCAAATTCAGGTGTTGAACAACAAGATTGACGGCGTCGAAGAGAGGTTGACGGCAGGACTTGAGAAGGTCGAAGACAGGCTAACCCGAGTGGAAGGGCGTCTGGATTCCGTCGAAGAGAAGCTCGATACCGTTGGTGCCGACCTAGCCGCCCATCGCATGGACACCGAGGCGCATCGTGGAGCCTACATTGTGAAGGAACCGTGAGAGAGGCGGCTGCTCATTTTTCTCGGTTGTACAGTAGGGTGGGCACCCCTTGGCCACCCGCCCGGCAACAAAATGGTAGGCACTGCGCTGGAGTCGAAGCGCCTCTCCTCTGCATCGCAGGTGGTCTCGAAAAGGTACCTCTTGAAACTTGAAATCCTCCTGGTAAAATGCTTTATCCTTCCCCGTGGTGTGTAACCCCGGCAAAGATTGCACTTCCTTGTGGAATGTCGCACTTCCTTTCAAAAAATTGCACTTCAAATTGGAAAGTGACACTTTTCCTCCAAAAAATTGCACTTCAAATTGGAAAGTGACACTTTTCCTCCAAAAAATTGCACTTCAAATTGAAAAGTGACACTTTTCCTCCAAAAAATTGCACTTCAAATTGAAAAGTGACATTTTTCCCCAAAAAAATTGCACTTCAGATTGAAAAGTGACATTTTTCCCTCAAAAAGTGACACTTCGTTTAAAAAAACCTGATTAGCGCCAATCTTCCGCTGGAAGACAAGCGCGACATATTACGTCGTAGGTGGTTCATATAATCACGGCACATTCCATCCGAGGAGGCTGCCGTGAAGAATCGTTTCCAGTTCCAGTCAGGCCTTAGCCTGAACGATTTCCTCGCCAAGTACGGTGAGGAGCAGCAGTGTGAAGCCGCAATCGAACAGGCTCGGTGGCCCACAGGCTTCCAATGTCCGAAGTGCGGTGGCAAGAGGCATTGCACTTACCGTCGAGGCGCCGTCAAGGTCTTCCAGTGCTGCATCTGCCGAAACCAGACGACTTTGACTCAGGACACGATCTTTCATTCGACGAAACTGCCACTGACCAAATGGTTTCAGGCCATGTTCTTTCTGACTCAGAACAAGAACAACGTGTCTTGTCTCGAGCTCAAGCGGCTGAT